>NC_011979.1:301428-602857 GCF_000022265.1 Geotalea daltonii FRC-32 | reverse complement strand
GTTTATCCGTGCATTGCACAATGGCCCGTGCTGACTCGGCATATATTTATCCAGACCGTGTCCACAAAGTCTCGATAGAGGTTATTTTCATGTGGTGCGCTCAGTTATGCCAGCTCAATTTTGAGGCTTTTACCGAGGGCAAGGGCCGCTCTTTCGAGGGTCTGAAGGGTAACGGAAACATTGGCAGGATCAAGGAGCCTGTCCAAAGCAGTGCGACTGGTGTGCATCTTCTCAGCCATAGCGGTTTTTGAAAGATTCGCTTGTTTCATTTCCTGCTCTATCTGAAATGCAATAACCCTTTTGATTGCTGCCGCTTCTGCTTCAGCACGCAAACCTTCCTCTTCAAGAAAATCATCGAAGTTTGATCCCAAATGTTCGTTTTTCATTTTGAACCTCTTTTGTAGGTACCAAGGCGGCTCAATGCCGTCTTGAGTTCGTTTTGCGGGGTCTTCTGTGATTTTTTTATAAACCCATGCAGTAAAATCATGTACTCATCATCAACCGTAAAAAAAACCCGTGCAATGCCGTCTGCCAATCTCGTTCGTACTTCCCATAAATCTTTGTCTATCTTTCTGATGAGCGGCATTCCCAATGGCCAGCCAAGTTGTGCGGTCTTGATGTCTTCGCCAATTTGGCGCTTGTCATCACGATGCAAATCCTTAAGCCATTCCCGAACCGGCTCATTGCCAGCTTCAGAGTGGTAAAATACGACTTTGAGGACAAACGCAATATCAGTCATTTGTGGCCCATTGTACCAATTTTGGTGCACTTGTCAATTTTTGTTTTGTTGCAATTTAAGGGTATGGCTTTGCCCCGCCGATTCTATTAGGCGGGTCTTGCCTCGTTAGTACGCGTGGCCGTCCTCGTTTCCGGGGTCTTAGTGCCTGATTCAACCGGAATTCCAGCATATCCATAAAAGTTTCGGAGCCGAAGGGACGACCAGTTCGTGTAGCTCTGCGGATTGCATTGGCAGTTTCTTCATCTTCGGTTCGGACATGAAAAAGGGGACAGGCTGGTTTTTAAAGCCCCCAGTCAATAAAGTGGCCTGTTCCCTTTTTTAATCCGCGGCAGCACAATCTACGTGCGCCCCCCCCTCCGTCCCCTTGCCCCGCACGCGCCGCGGCGATGATGGAGTCGAGAACTCCCGGGAATAGTGCCTCGAGGTCTTCTTTTCGAAGGCTGTTGACCCACTCCTTGCCTTCACGCCTTGTGGCGAGTACACCGGATGTCCTCAGGACCTTGAAATGGTGGGATAAAGAAGATTTCGGCATAGCCAGGCCGAAACATCCGCATGCGATTTCACCGGCACTGGCGAGTTTAAGCACTATCTCAAGCCGCACTGGGTCACTTAGCGCGTGCAGTATTTTGGGCAGGGTGATCTCGTTGCTCGACGGTTGCTCCTGTTCGATACTTTTCGCTACCATGCTTCCTCCATGTACCGGCCATCATACAAAAATATGCTTGACCGAGCAATACAGTTCGAATATTTTCGAATGGTTCGACAAATATCGAAGCGTCGGTGTGACCGATTTTTAAAGCCCGCCGGATTGAAAAAAAGGAGAAACCATGAGAGTAATTGCGATTAATGGCAGCCCCAGGAAGAACTGGAATACCGCAACCTTGCTTGAGCATGCTGTAGCGGGCGCCGCCAAGGACGGTGCGGAAACCGAGGTGGTGCATCTCTATGACCATGACTTCAAAGGCTGTATCAGTTGCTTTGCCTGCAAGAAAATAGGTGGCAAGAGTTATGGCCGGTGTGCAGTCAACGACGGTCTGACGCCGATTCTGAAGAAAGCCGCGGAGGCGGACGTCCTCATCCTCGGAACCCCCGTGTACTTCAGTGCAGAGACAGGGGAAATGAGGTCCTTTATAGAACGCCTCCTGTTTCCGTTCCTCACGTACACCCCCGGCTATGCCCCTATTTTCCCGGGGAAACTCCAAGTCGGGCTGATTTACACGATGAATATCCCTGAAAAAGATTTGACCACCTACAATTACGACAAGATCTTCGCTGCCTCTCAAGGGGCCTTGAGTCTGGTTTTCGGGAATTGCGATCTCCTGCTAAGTACGGACACTTACCAGTTCAGCGACTATTCGGAATACCTGTCAACCTCCTTTGATCCGGAGGCCAAGAAGAAGCGGCGCGAGGAGGTCTTCCCGCAAGATTGTAAGCGTGCATTCGAGTTAGGGGCCAGACTCGCGGCCAGTGTACCTGGCTAGGCATAATCGGAACACCTCTGGAGCTCCCATAGATGGTCCTTCTGGTCCCTCTCCCGGGGAATTCCCGCTATGGGAACTTAGGCCCTCTTTCTAGGCTTCTGCTCAAGACGGCCAGAATATCCATCATGCACAGGAAGAATATGTGTCACAGGAAGAATATGCAGGAAGAATATGTGTCAGGTCTACAGGAAGAATATGTGTCAGGTCTACACCTTGACACTAATTTAATCCTTTTCTGTCAAGGTGTAGACCTGACACTGTTAAATTTCCAATGCTATCTTGCTTCAATTTGGAGCCCTCGATTATATTGTCTGTCATTGTCTTTCCTCCCTATAGAATGTCAAAGGCTGCCCCCTTGGTCTCACCTAAATCAATTAAATGCATAAGGTGGTGCCATGCATAAGGTGGTGCCAGGCTTGCAATTGTGCAAGTTGCTAATTCCATAGTTGCAAGCCTGACACCGATTTCCTCCTGAAAAAGATTTGACCACCTACAATTACGACAAGATCTTCGCTGCCTCTCAAGGGGCCTTGAGTCTGGTTTTCGGGAATTGCGATCTCCTGCTAAGTACGGACACTTACCAGTTCAGCGACTATTCGGAATACCTGTCAACCTCCTTTGATCCGGAGGCCAAGAAGAAGCGGCGCGAGGAGGTCTTCCCGCAAGATTGTAAGCGTGCATTCGAGTTAGGGGCCAGACTCGCGGCCAGTGTACCTGGCTAGGCATAATCGGAACACCTCTGGAGCTCCCATAGATGGTCCTTCTGACCCCTCTCCCGGGGAATTCCCGCTATGGGAACTTAGGCCCTCTTTCTAGGCTTCTGCTCAAGACGGCCTGAATATCCATCATGCACAGGAAGAATATGTGTCAGGTCTACACCTTGACACTAATTTAATCCTTTTCTGTCAAGGTGTAGACCTGACACTGTTAAATTTCCCTGTTAAATTTCCCCTATTACGCGAGCGATACGTGCCATGTGCAGAAATTAATTTTATGCTTCTGATAAGTCAAGCGGTAATTAAGTAAGGTGTCCCCGGAATTCCGGTCAAGCGGTAATTAAGTAAGGTGTCCCCGGAATTCCGGTGAGCGGTAATTAAGTAAGGTGTCCCCGGAATTCCGTAGTAAGGTGTCCCCGGAATTCCGGTTGGGATCATTTTTATCGACCAACTGGAGCGAAGCTTAGACCGGCCATGCTTTGTTGTCGTTTGCAGTCTTGATTTTCTCAACTCATTTGTCAGCCTCTTCAGACGCCGCGAATACTGTCCTGTTATAATCAAAAAACCTCTTAGCCTCTGGCGAAGTTTCGTAGTTAGTCTGTTCAAGTACTATCGACATAACTCTAGCAAAATAGAAGTTTCCAACTTTCAGCCAGACCGATACCATGTTTCTGTTGTTTTCGCTATCACTATACAAACTGTCCATATCTTTCATCCATATTGAAGGCGGAATTGAGTGAACAAATGTAGAAATGTCAGCCAATATTCCCATTACAAAATTTGAGCTATCTCCACATACGCTAGTTACTCTATCCTTTCTACTCTTGTATAATACAGTTTCTCCTTTTTTAATCCTATCCAATGATTGAGTATAAAGAGGCGATTTTTTAATTCTATTCCAGTAAGTTGCTTGAGCGGTTTTGTAAAATTGTTCTGCTTTTGGCTTATCAATGTGCTCTTGGATAACATTAACCCTATTCGCAATGTAATAACTCAAAATATCTCTGTGAAGATTGAATTCTTCAGTGGTACAGTTTACCATCATGTCGATAACATCATGAGTATCTACGATGTTACGAATCATTGTGGCTATGGAACGTTTGTCAAGAATTTCTTTACTTTCATGCCGAAAAGGGAGAAGTCTCAGAACGATTCGGAATATCGAACTTGTAGAGAACTTTCTGGCGTTCTCGTCGAACTGTGACCCAGAGGGCAATAGTTTAAATAATGAGATCGCTGTAGCTTGAACGGTATGCGACAACACTATCGTCGGCCAATCTAGAAATTTCCCCTCCGCATAGTCCTTTTCCAACCTATAGATATACGGTTCAAATGAGTTTATTCCTAGGGCTAGTAAAGCCGCTTGAGAAAGCAAGTGCGACATTAATGGAGGTCTCCGACTATTTGCTATTTCACCATTGTTGGAGAAAATAATAAATTCAATCGTTTGACGCTTGACCTACGGACAGCTTTTCGCCCGGTCATGGTAGTGCTGGTTAGGCATTTGCACTTATTACTATCTAAATTCAATGTGAATGACTTCTCCGTTGTTTCCTGCTTTTTGCATTGCCATACGACGGTCGAGCCACTGGGCACGTTCTTGTGCAACTGAGGTAAATACTTCGTTCATCTGCACGACAAGATTCTCTCGATTTGCAGTATTTGACATCTGAACTGCAAATCGACTCAGTACCTCTGGACCGCCGTGGAACAAAGCGATCCGGGCATGGTTTCTAGCCTCTTCGTTTAACAGGAAGAATATGTGTCAGGTCTAAACAGGAAGAATATGCAGGAAGAATATGTGTCAGGTCTACACCTTGACACTAATTTAATCCTTTTCTGTCAAGGTGTAGACCTGACACTGTTAAATTTCTGTTAAATTTCCTCTGATATTCGCTTTGACTTCTTCTACAGTCACCTCAGTCAGTAGAATACGCGTTCTACCTTGTTTCACTGACTCTATTAGAGCCGCAAATGTTGGATGCCCATAGAAAAAATTCATTTTGATAAAAATTGAAGTATCGATAAAGACGTTTATCATCTCAAATCCGTTCATCTTCTGAATCCTTATTTCACGCATAACGGGGTAGCGATTCACATGCCTGGCCTCTTTATCGCCCGGTCATGGTCTGAGCGCGGGTTGAGAGATTCATATCCTTGGATTGGCGGCTTCATGGCAATAACTTTCAGCAGCTGGCAAAATGTCCACAGGCAGAGGTTTTCCATGCAAATCTGCCAGGGTCTTCCCGAACGATGGGTTGTACTTCCTTGCTTCTTCAAAAGAAACAGCTGGCACTTCAAATGTAGCTTGGTGTTTGTTGCTGAACACGTCGGTTACTCGAACCTGAAGCTTAACCTTATTGTCTGTCACGACGGGGAAACAAGCACCCCAGCTATCTGACTGCTCAAAGTAGACGGCCCCATTTGTGGACCGACCTACCTCAAGAAACGTTTCAGCACTTTCCCCAGAGAGGATGCTCTTTTGGGTAAGGAATGGATATATTTTAAGATTTTCTCCTATTTTTGCCTGAAAGTCCATCAAGGCCGCAGTTTGATCATGTAACCAAAACCAGCCGATCCTATATTTCAACCATTGAATGCTGAAAGGTGTGATGTTCCAATGGTATCCGATGGAGACGCGTTCTATGCTGGAAGGAGCTGACCCAATGTTCGCAATATGGAGGTAAAGCGCGATGCCTGTCCGATGAACATCATATTTGCCATGTTTTTCCCCGATTAGATACGTGCAGCAGAAGGTCGGCCCGGGGAGTAGGCTTATCTTCATTTTCGGTTTTTGTCGGAGCGTGCGAAAAATGCCGCTAGCCCACCCTAATCCGATTGTAATGATGAAGAGGATGACGCTCAGCACGCCTTGGTTGTTATTTAGCCACTCAATAGACGATGGGATCATTTTTAGCTCTTGGTTTCCACAATTTTCTTCTTTTTCCGCTCAACGGCGGCTCGGCATGACCTGCGAGGCAGGGCTTTACTCTGCCGTGTCAGTGTCTGTGCCGGCGTTATGACTGATTTATTGTACGATTATCTGTTCGTAATTAAGAAAGCCTGAAAATTCGTCCTCAGAGGCTTCATATAATCTATCCAGATTTACTTTGAGGAATTTTGTTTGGCCTTCTTGAAGTAGAAATTCAAGTTCTCTCATTTCTAGCCCTGCAAATCCTTGAGTCATGACACCGAGAACGTGGGAACCAGGGGTTACCTTAGCTGAAAAGCATTTCCCAGCAGAAGAACGTAATATAGGTCTTCTATCTAACGAAATTATCGTTGCAGCAGCGTCACCTAGAAAAATATATTTCCTGCAGACTTTTACCTGTGCTTGCTGCGAAGCTTGTATTTGAGGCATTGGAATTTGATTAATGATTTCTGTGGTGGCGCAGCCACTAATAGTTACAAGCAAGAAAATTATTGTTAAAAATCTCATTGATTTCTCCTAAAAGGAAATTTTATGTACATTAGGGTAATTCCAGGGATGCCATACTCAAATATGCAAAGACTTCTTTTGGATCCAGAAGGCTTCATGCTGTTTTATAACTAATACGTCGATAGGACCACCGACAGTTTTTGTACGCATTTGGAATCTCATTGTGTCAGCTGTA
The DNA here is from genome assembly GCF_000022265.1 of Geotalea daltonii FRC-32. NCBI lineage: Bacteria > Pseudomonadati > Thermodesulfobacteriota > Desulfuromonadia > Geobacterales > Geobacteraceae > Geotalea > Geotalea daltonii. The sequence goes on along the minus strand of NC_011979.1, from coordinate 596,307 downwards.
GTTTTGATAGCATAAACAGCAAAATCTATTGCATCTTGAAGTGTAAACATTTCAAAAGGGATACTGTGTGATGTTAGTGGTGAATATGCAACCATGTCTTCAGAGAAGTGCAGATGCGGATTAATCACTCTTATCAAAACGTCTGACTCGCCATCCCAAATTGATCCGTGCAATAACTGGTTTGGTACAATATTACTTATATTTCCATTGGATATAATGACCTTATAAACTTTTTTAACACGTTTTTCACCTTCAGTCTTATAACCAGCAACATGAAATCCAGTATTAGGAATATTCGACATAGCTTGAAAATACTCAACCAACAGTTCTGGAACTTCATCTACAGAAGTTTGACCTTCAACCATTTTTTCATTAATAAATGATTCAATATATCCACTTATAGGTATCGCATTTATAGTTGCATCACCATACATGGATATCCCAATACCATTTTTAGCTAGAAACGTTTTGTAAATAGTGTCGCTTTGCGACACTCCACACTCGAGTACAGTCTGGCCGTTTACATCGCGTGGAAGGTTCATAGTCAAACGGCTATCACTTGCCATGACTATACCTTCTTCGACATTAACTGTGACTATAAGAGACATATGCTTTTCCTTTCGTTCGCCCAACTCGTTTTTGAGCAGTTGCAAAGTTTCTACATCTATAAACCCAACAGGTTTCTAATACTATAAACTTCGCCGGCTTCCCCACCACCGAAGGTTGACACATCTACAACTTTCGCCGCGAGCCCAACGCACCTCCAGATTCACCCACTCCAATTAATGAGCACTAGCCATTTCTACTCCTGAAAAATGGGAAATTCAACTGAAATTACAGCAGGTTGGCTGTAAAAATTTTTGCATGGGGCAAAAGGTCAAAAAATCAAAGGGGATAGAAAGTGCGAAAGGCAGGAGGAGAGCCAACCGCAAGCTGGTTTCGGGGCAAAGCCTCCCACCTCGCTCAAAGCCTCTCCCCTTGACATTGCAGATATTTAACGGTAATGTGCCCAGCCTAATTGGCTTTTTTTATCGGTGATACCCGGCGGGGTATCATCAGGGAGTACAGCAGAGGCAGGTAATGCAACAATTCGTCCATGTGGGTATCGTCAAACTGATCGTCAACGGCGTCTCGCACCTGGCCCCCAGGACCATGGGCAAGCGCGCCGCCCTTATCGAGCAGATCAAGCGGGGGGATGTACAGGTAATACCGGCAGAAAAAAAGGTCGCCCTCTTGGATGACCTGCTCTCCGAATGCGGTGCAGAGCCGATTCTCAATATCGGCGAGCACTGCAACTCTTCGTGCGATTTTCCCTTATTTTATTTTCTGTTGAACTCGGATTCGCCCAAGACACTGATCAACAAGCTGGAGAACTATTACCGCTATATCCATTCGGCGAAGAGGATCAGGCTGGATGCGGCGGAACCTTGCAGCGTGACCGTCAGCCACGTCACGGCCCTGGCACAGCCCATCTCTGCGGCGGAGGATTTCTTTGCCTGCGGCGTACTGAAAACCCTGCTGGGGTTGATAGGATGCCGGCAGCTTTCCTACGGCTGGCAAAAAGTTGGGAACCCGGAGATTTTCCAGTATCTTGACGACGCGTCCCTCAAGGGGGCAGTCCAGGCGAGGGCCAGTCAATGGAAATTCCAGTGGGAATCGTTTTCGCCGCCGGAAAAAATCTCAGGGCTCGACGACTTTCTCCTGCAGAAATCGAAGATTGTCCAGCGGGAATGCCTGTCGGACAGCGTGGAAGCTATCGTCAAGCAGGACCTGAATCACAAATGGACGCTGAAAAGCGTTGCCCAGTCCCTGAACATGTCCGAGCGGAGCATGCAGAGGAAATTACAGGACGAGGGGCAGACTTTCAGAAAGCTGCTCAATAATGCCCGCATACGCACGGCGGAGAGTTATCTCCTCAACAGTCAGCTTTCCCTCACGGAAATAGGCTATCTGACCGGCTTTTCCGATTACTCCCATTTTTCAAAGGAATTCAAGCGGTACAGCGGCACCAACCCTTCCCAATATCGCAAAGGGACCGAAATCGCCTGCCTTTAGAGCCGCGCCTTTCTGACAGGTTGTTGAAAAACGTCGAAAGGATGCCGGAATGCAAGGCTTAAGCAAGCGAAAAGCCGAAGCGTACTTTTTGTACGCTGAGGTTTTGAGCGAGCGATAACGCAGCAGATCGGCACCGCAACAGTTTTTCAACAACCTGTGGTAATGATTTGCCATGACCTCTTCCTTGCATACTCATCCAGCTTCATGTCGCCGATCACCGCACATGGATTGCCCACCGTTTCCAGCATCTTCAGGTCCGATATGTGATCGGAATAGGCATAGCTCGACGAAAGGTCAATTCCGTTTCGTTGCGCATACCGGCGGATTGCCCGGGCCTTCCCCTCTCCGACCATGGGGAGTTCGTTGCGTATCTTCCCGGTAAAGACAGTCCCCTTTACCTCAACCTCCGTAGCCAGGATCTCATCAACCTGCAGGGCCTTTCCCAAGGGTTCGATCAGGGGAAGATGGGACCCGGACACCAGGACCACACGGTGTCCTTGCCGCTGATGGTTACGGATTACCGTGCCCACCTGCCCGTATATTTTCTCCAGAATGCCCGCCTCCCGATACCATTCGTCGATCAGGCTGCCGTAAAGACCGGCGTCGATCCCGCTCAGGGCAGCGTAATAGTGCCTGTTCACGGTCATCCGGTCGTCTTTTTTCATGGCGCACCTGAGGAGATTGAGATAGGTGCCGGTTACACGAACCATATGAGCCAATCCCGCAACGGTCCGTTTCAGGGGGGGCGCCCCCTTGTAGAGGTTTCGGTGGAAATACCAGTAATAGCCGCTCATGGTATTGTAGTCTACGATTGTCTTGTCCACATCGAAGAACGCGCCGATCTGGTGTTTGCTCTCTTTCGTCATAGGTGGATGCTCTCTCCGGGGCGCAATATTTTCACCTTCTCGCCCATGTCATACCTGGCTATCTGCCTTCTCAACTCCTGCAGCGGGTAGTCCGGCTTTTCCAGGACGGTTCGAAATGTACCGTAATGGATGGGAATCATGATGCGGGCCTGCAGGTCTCTGAATGCCCGAAGCGCCCTTTCCGGGTTCAGGTGGGTCTTGCCGAAAAGGAAATCCGGCGTTGCCAGCCCGACCGGCAACAGAGCCGCATCAATATCCCAAGCGGCGCCGATTTCACGAAACTGGGGGCCGTAGCCCGTATCCCCTGCAAAAAAAATCGTTTTGCCGTGCAGTTCGATGAGGTAGTTGTTCGCCGGCCTGCTCCTGCCCAGAAGCAGCCGCTTTGAAACGTGCAGCGCCGGCAGGGCGGTCACCTTCACCTGCCAGTCCTGGTAGGTCTTTCCATGGTCCAGTTCATGCTGTGTCCGGTGGTTAAGCCCCCGGAAAAGATGACCCGTCCCCTTGGGGATCAGGAGTCGGTACCCTCCCGGCAGCGCCCGCAAGGTTGACCTGGACAGGTGGTCGAAGTGGTCGTGGCTGATCAGGACCAGCGTCAACCTGGGAAGATCCTCGATCCCCATTCCCGGAGCCTCCAATCTCGGCACGAAAGGGCCGAAACTGGTCTCATAATTGGGATCGGTAACAATGGCCACCTCACGGCTCTGCAAGAGAACCGTGGAGTGACCTACGAAGGTGATCGAGAGTTCTTTACCGGTCATGCCTGCCTGAGCTGCAAATATTTCAGCACCGAATTGGCTATGCCCTGGCGATAATCCATCTTCGCCACAAATCCCAACTCCTTTGCGGCAAGGGATGTATCGTAGATGTGGTTCTTGGTAAGGTAATCCACCGTATAGCGGGTGAGCAGCGGCGGCTTACCGGTGATGCAGGCAACGGCCTCCATTCCTGTTGCAGCCAGTCTGGCAACGCCTTGAGGAATCATCCGGGGGCGTTCCCTGCCGAGGGCCGAAGATACCTGCTCCATGATCTGCCCCATGGTGGGGACCTCCCTGGCGCCGATATTATACACGGCGCCGGGGAGCCCTTTTCTTGCTGCCAGCATCATGCCGTCCACACAATCATCCACATGGGTGATGTGCTTCATGTTCTTTCCCGAGCCGATCTGCTTCAATTTATTCTGCAGCAACCCCTCCACCAGGGAAGGGATCAGGCGCCCGCCGGCGCAGTACACGGAAGTCAGGCGGACGATCTTGGTACTCATGCCGGTCTGCTTCCCACACTCAACCACGGCCGACTCCGCTGCCAACTTGGATTTTTCATATCCCGACAGGCACGTGCCCGGGGGGTCTGACTCCTTTCTCGGAGCGGGATCGTCGCATGCTCCATGGAGCAGGGTCGTACTCACATGGACGAAGTTCGGCACGTCAGCTTCGGAACAGCCCTGCAAAAGACTCATGGTGGCTTCCACATTGTTGCGGTAGTATTCCTCCCACTTGATACCCCAGAAGCCGGTGACCGCAGCGCAATTGTACACCAGGTCGACGCCGTCCAGATGTCGCCTGTAGCTCCCCTTGTCCAGCAAGTCGCCGTTGACGATCCTCACCCTGTTCCTGTCGAAGGTTACTCTCGATGCATCCCTCACCAGGCAGACAATCTCGTCTTTTCCCTCCGACAGTTTATCCACAAGACGCTTACCGACCAAACCGGTGGCACCGGTCACAAAGATTTTCATATGCCCCCCTGCGGCTTTATTCCCAAAACATCGAAATTGTCGACTTCGCGATAGACGGGGTTCATGTTCCCGTCGAGACGATCATAAACCCTCAGGCGGTTTCCGGCCATGACGCCCCTTGAGCTATGGCAGTCATAGCATTTAAGCGCTTCGGAGGAGGGCCTGACACCATGGGTCAGGGTAAGGAACGAGCCGCTGGGATAGTTGGCATTGTATTTCTGCATGTTCTGTCCGGTGGGAAGGGTTGTCACAAGATAGCTGTCGCTCCTGTAGTTGCCGTTGAAGATGGAGAGGACCGCAGCATCGGCGGGTGCACCGAAGAGTTTCCCAAGGAAGTTGAGGGAGTTGTAGGTCTTGCTCATTGCCGAGTCGATGGCCGGGGTCATGGAGCCGCCGCTCTTGAGCACTTCCAGATCCAGGTTCAGAAGCAGCGGCACTTCCAGCATCTCCCGTTGAAGCTCCAAGCTCAGGCTGGAATCGACAGTACGGTTGGCCAGGGTGCCTACACCAGCCAACGCCGTAGCGCCAGGGGCGTCACCGGGCACCATGGAACCTGTCCTTACCATTGCCGTTTGCAAAGTAGCGTCGTCCAGGAGGTCCGCCATGCGCAGTCCGCTCGTATCCACGGGAAGCCCTGAAGAAAGGGGCTTGAACGGCCAGATCTTGCTGCCATTCTCCCCTTTGCTGCCGATTGGCTGGGCAAGGTAGCTTGCTTTTCCGTTGAACCACAGGTACCGTGGCCGCATTTTGTAGGTCTCCCAAACCTCCCGTTCGCTCATCCCCGCTGTCGTATAGGGTTTACTGTCCTCGGCGGAGAAGATTCCCCCCCGGGCGAATTCCGTCTGGGTCCCATCCAGCTCCCAGCGGGAATAGGTGGCCCCGGAGGTCCAGGGGATGTGACACGTCTGACAGGCTACCCTGCTCACATGCCCATTGAGGGTTTCTTTATCATGGGGCTTCGCCGAATGGCATTTCTCGCATTTCAGCTCGTTTTCTGCCGACCCTACCTGGTAATCCGAGGCGAATATCTCGGCAATATGGTTGCCCCGCACCATTTTATGCTTGCCCACATTGTGACACCTGGTGCAGGCGTTGCCGGAAAAGGCAGCAGAGGCAATGTGCACGTCGTTCCATGTGGCGAAGGGGGTTCCCCGCTCATTGGGGGATGCAGCCTCGCTGTGGCAGCGCAAGCAAGCCGCAGTGGTCGACCTGCCGATGCTCGATACAGCACTCCATGTCCGATCCTGGTGCCAGTACTTAGCCTTCGTGCCGTCGGCATCGATCTCCTCCACCAACTTATCTCTCCCGCTGTAGGTGGCCGCGTGGCAAATCAGACAGTCGATCCCGTTCCGGACCTTTTCCATGTTAGCCGTGGGCAACCCGGTGAGCAGATCGATTTCTCCCATGGTACCGGGAAGGTATTTCCCCACATGGCACTTGCCGCACCCCCGCTCGCTGTCGAAATAGTAATTGACCACCGTATTGCCGCCGGTCAGTCCGCTGCTCCGGTCGTAATGGCCGTGCATCCCCCCGCCGGGGAAGTCGATCATCTTGTTTTCCGAACGGAAGGTATAGTGGACCGTGGCCATCACCTCGCTGATCTTATCGTTATGACACTTGCCGCACAGGGCGGTAGTAAGCAGGTCGGCCGAACCATCTATTTTCCCATCCTGGGCATCGACGGCAACAAAATCGCCGTAGAGGCTGCCATGGTCGAAGGCATGGGACAGGGAACACGACCAGAGGATACCGAAGCAAGCAATCAGTGCTTTCAGTCTCATTGTCCCCCTCCTGTGCATGCCGCCGCCGTCCGTCTCATCCGCGCGAAGAGTTTTTTCGGAATGCAGGTGCAATTGAACTCGATGGTCCCTTTGCTTTCGCTATGCTGGAAGATGGTGACGACGGAGCTGAATGCTTTCCGCACCCTGTCCGGGCCGTTTGGTGCGATTATGGCTATCTGGATGACCACCGGTTCCTGACATTCGAGAAAATTGGTAAAACTGCAGTTGACCACATCCAGAATGAAGATCGTGTCGAAATCCACGTCGTAGAATTTATGCACCGTCGCCGTACCCATCTGCCGTGCGGCCTCGATGACGAGAAGCCCCGGTACATGGTCCAGATAGTGTTCGAAAAAGAAGGGCAGCTGGTCGTCATAGGTTAGAAAACACTGGTAGATATCGGGCCCCAGGTCTTCCCGCCGGCAGATATCGCTGATTACCACGTTTTCGTCCTTTGCCTTGTGTACGAACCGCCTGTCGATTTTTCTTATGAAGTCGTCAGCAAATTCCTTCTGCAATTCCGCTTTGTTCACTGCCATGCCATACCTCCAAATAAACATTCACTGCCTACCACCGGGCGATATTAAATTAAAATTATTATAAATTCTTGTATTTAGCCGCCATTCTTTTGGTGGAAACCGCCTGTGTCCCGTGTGACTACATTTTCTGCAAGAATTTCGAGGGATTTTGGATTCGTGCGTTTTTATTTACATCCCAAATTTTTACTATAAATAAAAAATGTCGACACTTTTTTCTTGAAATTAAAATTTTCACGATATAATCTCTTTAAAAGCTTTCTTCGCTACGAAAGGTGTCGACACTTGTCTTCTCTCCCCAACGATACGACCCAAGGGACGGCCCCCTTGACCGACCGGATCTTTGAACTGCTGCAGGATGCAATAATCAAGGGTGATATTCCTGCCGGCAGCAAAATTTCAGAACCCGAACTGGCCAGGAATTACGGCATCAGCCGCGGCACGTTGCGCGAGGTCCTGAGCCGCCTGGAAGAACGACATCTGATCATCCGCGCGCCCAACCATGGGGCGCGGGTCATATCCCTTTCCTACGAGGAACTGATTGAAACCTATCAGGTCCGTGAGGCACTGGGGGGGCTAGGCTGCGCCCTGGCCGCCCAGAACATGACCGACGAGGAGATTGCCGGGCTGAGGAACCTGCTCCGGGAACATGAAAAGAGCATTGCCGAGGATGAGGGGCTTTCCTATTACCAGCAGGAGGGGGAGCTTGATTTCCATTACCGGATACTACAGGGAAGCCGCAACAAGAAGCTGCTAGCCATCCTGGATGGGGGGCTCTATCAGCTGATCCGCATGTACCGGTACCAGTTCAGCGCTGCCAGCCCTCGCCCTTATCTGGCCTTAAAAGAGCATCATCGTATCGTAGATGCCCTGGAGGAACGGGATGGGGAACTTGCAGACCTGCTCATGCGCCGCCACATACGGACCGCACGCCTCAGCGTCGAAGAACGGCATCGCAATGCCACAGAGCAGGTGGGAAGGAATGACTGATAGGCTGGATCCTGCCAGCGCCACAGATACATGGAAAGGAGGAGTCGATTACTGTCTCACCGCTGCACACGCACCATTGCATTCATCTTAAAAGGAGAGTGACACCATGGCTTTAAAAGAAACACTCAGACAGAAGATCGAGGCATTCCGCCCGCGCACGACAAAGCTGGTCAAGGAATATGGCAAGGTCAAGATCGACGAGGTCACCATCGAACAGTGCATCGGCGGCGCCCGTGACATCCGTTCGCTGGTAACCGACATTTCCTACCTGGACCCCCAGGAGGGGATCCGTTTTCGCGGCAAGACCATTCCGGAAACGTTCGCCTGCCTCCCCAAAGCGGCCGGTTCCGACTATCCGACCGTGGAGGCGTTCTGGTACTTCCTGTTGACGGGGGACATCCCCACGCAGGCGGAGATGGAAGAGGTTTTGACCGAGTGGAAACGCCGCCAGAACGTTCCATCATACGTTTTCGACACCATTCGCACCCTGCCCAGGGACAGCCATCCCATGGCGATGCTTTCCATCGGCATCACCGCCATGCAGCGGGATTCCAAGTTCGCATCCCTTTACAACGCGGGTAAATTCAGCAAACTGACCGCCTGGGAAACGGTCTACGAGGATGCCTGCGACATTGTCGCCCGGATCCCGGTTATTGCGGCATTCATATACAATCTGAAGTACCGGGAAGACCGGCAGATCGCCATCGACCCAAACCTGGACATGGGGGCCAACTTCGCCCACATGATCGGCCAGGGCAAGGCATATCAGGATGTGGCCCGCATGTACTTCATCCTCCACTCCGACCACGAGTCGGGCAATGTCTCAGCCCACACCACCCACCTGGTCCATTCGGCCCTCTCCGACCCGTATTACGCCTATGCGGCCGGGCTGAACGGCCTTGCCGGACCACTCCACGGCCGCGCCAACCAGGAGGTGCTAGACTGGACCATCAAATTCCAGGAGAAGTACTGCAAGGACCAGGAACCGACCAAAGAGCTCATCACCAAGGCGTTGTGGGACACCCTCAATTCCGGCCAGGTGATTCCCGGCTACGGGCATGCAGTTCTGCGCAAGACCGACCCCCGCTATACCTCCCAGCGTGAGTTCTGCCAAAAGCATCTGCCAAACGACCCTCTCTTCAAGCTGGTCTCCATGATCTTCGAGGTGGCGCCCGGGGTGCTCACCGAGCACGGCAAGACCAAGAACCCCTGGCCCAACGTGGACGCCCAATCGGGGGTCATTCAGTGGCATTACGGTGTAAAGGAGTGGGACTTTTACACGGTGCTGTTCGGCGTCGGCCGGGCACTGGGGTGCATGGCGAATATCACCTGGGACCGGGGGCTGGGTTACGCCATCGAACGGCCGAAATCGGTCACCACGGCCATGCTCGAAGAGTGGGCCGCCAAGGGTAGGCGGTAACCGCCAAGATTGCCGGAACTACAAGATTTTTTTCAGCATTTTTATGTAAACATTAAAATAGAACAGGAGAGATCACCATGTCTGAATATGGCACTCTGGAAGAGCGGGTACGTTGCAAAGCATTGTTGAAGAAAGTAATGCGACCGGAAGAAACTATTCCCTTCTTTAAAAACGGCATGAACCTGGGCTGGTCGGGTTTCACCCCGGCCGGGTATCCCAAGGCAGTGCCCATTGCCCTGGCGGACCATGTGGAAAGGAACAACCTGCAGGGAAAACTGCGCTTCAACATTTTCACCGGCGCATCGGTAGGCGCGGAAACGGAAGACCGGTGGGCTGAACTGGACATGATCGACCGGCGTTGGCCCTACCAGACCGGCAAAAACATCGCCGCCGGTATCAATGAAGGGCGCATCCGCATGGGAGACAAGCACCTCTCCCTCTTCGCCCAGGACCTGGGTTACGGCTTTTATACCAAAGACACGGAGAGCGGCAAGCTTGACCTGGCCATCATCGAGGTTTCCGCCATCACCGAAGACGGCGGACTGGTGCCAACTTCGTCGGGCGGGGTAATCCCGGAGATCCTCATGATCTGCGACCGGGTCATCGTCGAGGTCAATGTGGGACAACCATCCTTCGAAGGGATGCACGACACCATTATCTGTGACAATCCCCCCCATCGGCAGGTGCTGAACATCACCAGGGCCGATTCACGGATCGGCACCGGCGCTGTCCCCTGCGATCCGGCAAAGATCATTGCCGTGGTGGAATCGCGGCACCGGGACAATGGCCGGGCATTTTCCGAGCAGGATGAAACCTCCGAGGCCATTGCCAGCCATATCATCGATTTCTTCTCCCATGAAGTGAAGGCGGGGCGCCTGCCGAAAAATCTTCTGCCCCTCCAGTCCGGGGTCGGTTCCATCGCCAATGCGGTTATCGGCGGCCTGGCAAAAGGACCGTTCAGCGACCTGAGTGTCTACACCGAGGTGCTCCAGGATACCATGCTCGACCTGATAGACTCGGGTAAGCTGGACTGCGCCTCTTCCTGCTCCCTCTCCCTCTCCAAGGACGAGGGCTTCCCCCGGTTCTTCGCCAACATGGACAAGTATGCCGGCAAGATCCTCATCCGCCCGCTCTCCATTTCCAATGCCCCGGAACCGATCCGGCGACTGGGGGTCATCGCCATGAACACGCCGGTGGAGATCGACATCTATGCCCACGCCAACTCAACCCTGGTGGGAGGCACCCGGATGATCAACGGTATCGGCGGCTCGGGCGATTTCCTGCGCAACGGCTACCTGAAAATCATGCACACCCCTTCCAGCCGTCCTTCCAAGATTGACCCGAACGGTATCACCTGCGTCGTGCCCCACTGCTCCCACATCGACCACACTGAGCACGACCTGGACGTGGTGGTGACCGAACAGGGGCTGGCCGACCTGCGAGGACTGGCTCCCAAAGAGCGAGCGCGCCGCATTATCGAAAAATGCGCCCACCCCGACTACAAACCGATCCTCGCCGCCTACCTGGAAATCGCCACCAGGGACTGTATCGCTCGGAAAGTAGGACACGAGCCCCAGCTGTGGGATCGGGCCTTCAAGATGCAGCTGAACCTTGCCCAGCATGGCACCATGAAGATCAAGAACTGGGACATAAAGATAGATCTGTGCAATTGAACCGGCTAATGCCGGAAAGTTGGCATCAAGTACCTGACAAGGAGAACACGGATATGACACATACGCACAATGCCGCCACCGCCTTCGCCATTAACGACACCACGGCTAATCCGGCCCCCCTGGGGCTGTTGGGCTTCGGCATGACCACCGTCCTTTTGAACCTGCATAATGCCGGCATGTTTCCCCTGGATGCCATGATCCTCAGCATGGGGATCTTCTACGGCGGTCTGGGCCAGATCATTGTCGGCATCATGGAGTGGAAGAAAAACAATACCTTCGGCGCCACCGCCTTTACCTCCTATGGCCTTTTCTGGCTCTCTCTGGTGGCCCTCATCATGCTCCCCAAGACCGGCTATATCCAGGCGCCCGGTGAATCGGCCATGACCGCCTATCTGGTCATGTGGGGCATCTTTACCGGAGCGCTCTTCATCGGCACATTCAAGATGAACAAGGCGCTGCAGGTGGTGTTCGGCTCATTGTTGGTGCTCTTTTTCCTCCTGGCAGGGGGTGATTTTACCGGGAATCAAGCCATAAAGACCATCGCCGGTTACGAAGGGATATTCTGCGGATTCTCGGCCATCTATGCCGGGCTGGCCCAGGTGCTCAACGAAGTCTATGGCCGGACGGTCGCCCCCCTGGGGTTGGTCCGAGACCCGGGGTAGCAAGTAACATTCACGCTTTTATCCCCGCGCGCATAAAAAAGCCCTCCCGTGCCCTGACGAGAGGGCTTTTACAACGCAATGCCTGCCGGAGTTCACACCTTCCCCTTCAGCTTGTAGACATAAGCAAGAATCTCCGCCACCGCCGCATAGAGCGCCTCGGGGATCTCCTCTCCCTCTTTCACCTGGGCAAAAAGCTCCCTTGCCAGGGGGCGGTTCTCCACCAGGGTGATATTGCTCTCCCGGGCGATTTCCTTGATTTTCTGGGCAAGAAAATCGGCTCCCTTGGCCAGCACCACCGGCGCGGCCATTTTCTGCCGGTCATATTTCAGGGCCACGGCAAAATGGGTCGGGTTGGTCACAACCACGTCGGCAGTGGGAATGATGAGCCGCATTCTTCTTCTTGCCTGATCGTACTGCTTCTGCTTGATCTTTCCCTTGATATGTGGGTCACCTTCCGCATCCTTGTTCTCATCCTTAACCTCCTGCTTGGTCATCTTCAGGTTCTCGATGAAGCGCCACTTGACGAAGGCCAGGTCCAGCACCGCCAGGATGAATAGAACGCCACAGGTATGGATGACCAGTTTGAAGGAGATGTGGCTGACAAATTCGGCAATGGCCGGTATATCCATGTCCACCAGGTAAATGACGCTGTCCACCTCGTCCCGCATGACCTTGTAGGCCATGTAACCGACAATGATGATCTTGAGGAAGGATTTCAGCATCTCCACCACGGCATCCTTGTTGAAGAGCCTTTTGATGCCGTGGACAGGATTCAGCTTGTCCAGATCGAAGCCGATTTTTTCGAAGGAGGTGGAGATGCCCCCCTGGCTGACTTCAGCCGCAAGGCTGGCAACGATGACGATCAGCAGGAAAGGCGCCAGCACCAGGGTCATGGTCAGGAAAAGCTTGAGCATCAGCATATAAATGCCTGCCTCGGTGAATTCCTTGGTACTGAGGCTGGCAAAAATTTCGGCGCTGCTGCTTTTCAGCTTGGAGGCCATGAAGCCGCCGGTCACATAGAGGGCAATGATACCGCTGGTCAGGGAAAGGGTCGAGGTAAGGTCCCGGCTGCGGGGAATGTTACCTTTCTCCTTGGCTTCCGAGACCTTTTTATTGGTCGGCTGTTCTGTTTTGGAATGTTTGTCTTCTTCGGACATGGTGCTAGGCCAGGAGCTTGAAGAGAATTTTTATCTGCCTGTCGATGCCGCCGAAGGAGTTCTGCAGGGTGCGGAGAAAGGCGAGCAGGGAGAGGCCCAAGGCGAGAAAACCTATGCCGATATTGAGCGGCATGCTGACCATGAAGATATTCATCTGGGGAAATGCCCTGGCCATGATCCCCAGGGCGACACTGGTTGCCAGCAGGGCGACCATGACCGGCGCCGCCAGTTTGACCCCCAGAATGAAGACAGCGCCGATGCTGGTAATGAAGAATTGCATCAGTTCGCCGCTCATGTGCCAGGCCCCCACCGGGATGACCTGATAACTCTCGACAATGGCCCGTATAAAAATGTGATGTACCCCCAGGGCTACGAAGAGGAGCATGGCCAGTATCCCCTGGAAGAGGGACATGGTCGGCACATTGGACTGGGTGTTAGGGTCGAAGAGAGCGGCAATGGATATGCCCATCTGCATGCCGACTATCTGCCCGCACATTTCTACGGCGGCGAAGATCGCCTGGGAAATGATACCCAGGGTCAGACCGATCAGGGTTTCACGAATCACCAGCAGACCGATGGAAATGGAGTCTCCGGGCAGCGGCGGCACCTGCATTTTGATGATGGGAAAGAGCAGAAGCGCCATTGACATGATGACGGCCATTTTGATCCGCATCGGCACCGACTTGCCACCAAAGAGCGGAATTGCCGAAAAGAGACCGGCCATCCTCCCCACCACCAGGCTGAAGAGGGTGAAATCGCTGATGGTGGCAAAGGGGATGGCGAACACGTCAGTGCCTCATGTTGGGGATCATGTTGTATATCTCACGGGTAAAGTCGCTCATGTAGCTCATCATCCAGGGGAAAAAGATGATGAGAGCAACCATTACCGCAGCAATCTTCGGTGCAAAGGCGAGGGTCGCCTCGTTGATGGAGGTGATTGCCTGAAAAATGCTGATCAGAAGCCCCACCACCAGGCTGAAGGTAAGAAGCGGAGCGGATAAAAGGAGCGTCGTCTCGAAACTGCGGCGCGCCAGCTGGACAACCAGGTCGGAAGTCATAAATTCTCCTGAAACTAAAAGTTCGAGGTTCGAAGTTCAAAGTTCGAAGTTCAAAGTTCGAGGTTCGAGGTTCGAGGTTCGAAGTCACCCGTCACCAATCACCGCTTCACCGTCACTAATCACCGCTTCACCGTCACCAATCACCGCTTCACCGTCACCAATCACTAATCACTAATCACTAATCACTAATCACCAATCACCAATCACCGTTTTTACCCAAAGCTTTTCACCAGTGATCCGATAATCAGTCCCCAGCCGTCAACCAGGACGAAGAGCAGGATCTTGAACGGCAGGGAGATCATTACCGGAGGCAGCATCATCATCCCCATGGACATGAGCACCGAGGCCACGACCATGTCCAGCACCAGGAACGGTATGTAAACCAGGAAGCCGATCTGAAAGGCGGTTTTCAACTCGCTGATCATGTAAGCGGGAATGATGGTCATGGTCGGAATGTCATCGGCATTTTTCGGCCGGGGCAGCTTGGACAGGTTGATGAACAGCGCCAGATCCTTCTCCCTCACCTGGGAGAGCATGAACTTCCTCACCGGCGCCACCGCCCGCTTCAGGGCCTCGTCCTGGGTGATGGTCTGCGCACGGTAGGGCTGAAGAGCCTGAACGTTGATCTGTTGCCACACGGGCGCCATGATGAAGAAGGTCAGAAACAGCGACAGGCCGATGATGATCTGATTAGAGGGAGCCTGCTGGGTACCCAGGGCGTTACGCAGAAATGAGAGGACGACGACGATGCGGGTAAAGGAGGTTGTCATCATCAAAAGTCCGGGAGCCAGGGACAACACTGTCATGAGGAAGAAGATCTGCAGAACGACAGCCACGTCGCCAGGTTTCGACACCTTGCCCATGCCGACACTTACCGTGGGCAGAGCGACCGGCTCGGCAAAGGCCGAAGCCGCAGTGAGAAGAAAGGCGATCACCAATAAGGGTTTAAGAATTTTGCCGCCATTCACAGTGCTTCACTCCGTTTTTTCGGCAGGGCAGCCAGGCGCATCAGGCCGGGGACTCCTTCCTTGATGGCAGCCAGCCGCTCGCGCATCTGGGCGGAGAATTGGGCCACATTCTGGCGCTCCTCCACCACCTCTATCTCTTCCACCATGTCGATCTGTTTGACCAGTTGCAGTCGGTCACCGCAGTTGCTGAGCAGCAGATACTCGCCCCCAACCTCCACCAGCATCAGGGATTTTTTCGGCGCCAGAAAGCGGCTCTCAACCACGCGGATATAGCGTGCGACCCCTTTTCCGGCCGGGGCGATCTTCAGCCATTTGCTGGACAGGTGATAAAAGAGAAAAATGAGGCCCAGCACCAGGGCCAGCGATCCCAGCATCTGGAAAAAGCCCGCCACCAGGCTGAATTCGCCGCTGCCGCTATCAGCGGCAACTGCACTGGCCGGAAACAAAAAAAGGGCTGACAACACCAGGGCTCTCATAGCGCCTTTTCCACCCGCTCGTTGGGGCTGACGATATCCACCAGCCTGATGCCGAACTTGTCGTTGATGACCACCGCTTCACCGCGGGCAACCAGCTTTGAGTTGACGAAAACGTCCAGCGGTTCTCCCGCCAGTTTCGACAACTCGACCACCGCCCCCTGGTTCAGCTGCAATATGTCCTTGACCAGCAATTTGGTCCGCCCAAGTTCCACGGTCAGCTGCAATGGAATATCCAGAATGAAATCAAGATTTTTCATTTCAGCGTTCTTCTGTTCTTCCAATTCGCCTGTTTCAGTCACCGCGCGTCCCTCCCTGGAAAATCCGACTGATCTGCACCGCCTTGTTGCCCCCCCGGACCCCCGGCAGCCCCATAAACTTCTTCACGCCTCCCACCTTGACCAGCAACTCATTGCGACCGCTCTCCTCCAACATCACCGTATCCCCAGGGGACAGGTTCAGGAGTTCGGCAAGGGTGATGGAGGAATTGCCCATTTCCACCGAGATCTCCAGGGGTGCCTCCTTCAGTTCTTCCGACAGGCGGATGGACCATTGGGGATCAACGGCCATCATGTCTACCTGCAATCCGCTCTTCAGCTTGTCGCGGATGGGATCCACAGTCATGTACGGAACGGCGAGAATCATCGAGCCCACCGTTTCCTCGATCTGGATCTTGAGCGACATGGTAACCACCTGGTATTCCGGGGGGACGATATTGACCAGCCGCGGATTCATCTCCATGCGCAACAGGTTCATCTTCACGGCCAGGAGCGGTGCCCACGCCTTTTCCATGTCGGCCAGGACGTCCCTGATGATCTTTTCCACCAGCCGCAGTTCGATAGGGGTAAACAGGCGGTTGTTGGCAGGGATGTTGGGGACCCCGACGCCGCCGAGAATGCTGTCGACGACGGTGTAAACAAAGGTGCTGTCCACGGCGATCAAGGCTGCCCCCTTGAGGGGCTCTATTTTATAGATGGCCATGCAGACCGGTGAAGGAAGGGACTGGAGGAAGTCGTCAAACTTGTAAGGTCTCGCACCTACCTTTTTGATCTCCACCATCTTGCCCAGACGGTTGGACATATTGACCCGGTTGTAACGGATGAAACCGTCATAGATGATATCCATATTGGGGACAAAGCCCCGGTGGGCATCGGAGTTGAAGAGATCGTAAGTGCTGACCTGTCCCTGGGTTCTGGCCAATTCCTTGGCCGGCTCGATGCTCCCCTCGAAAACGGCACTGAGCAACGCCTCTATCTCTTCCTTTGTCAGTATCTTTTCCATGACGGCTGTCCCTATTGCACGACGAAATCGGTGAAATAAACCTTGATGACCTTGCCCGGCCCGAGAATCTTGACAGTCGTACTCAATATTTCATCACGCAGCTGGTTCTTCCCCTGCAGGTCCTGAACCTCACGCATGGTCTTGGTCGTCAGCAGAACGAGGACGGCATCCCGCAGGGCGGACTGCTGGGCATCTATTTCTGTCTTGATCTCTGCCGCGGCCATCTCGAATTCAACCTTGATCTTCAGGTAACGTAGTTCCTGACCATCGTATATATTGACAATGAACGGCTCTAGGGGGTAAACGGTGGCAGCAGAAGCCTTTTCGCCCCCCTCCCCCTTTTTTTCCGCTTTTGCTTCCTGGGCCTTTGCCGGCTTTTCCCCCTTACCCCCTCCCATCATCATTGCGACAATGACGGCTATGACTATCAAAGCCAGCACGGCAGCACCGATGATGATAAAAAGCTTCTTGTTATCCTTGGCAGGAACAGCCTCTTCCTTTTGCTCGGCCATGGGAACATCTCCTTTTTCTCTGGAATATCAGCTAGTTTTACAAAGCTCTTCCATTACTGCAACGGCAATGCCAGCAGCTAACAGTCATCATTCTGTCTCAGGCTGGCAGCGGCTGCTCCGGGCACAACCGCCTAACATGCCTGTTCTAAAGGGTTTTTACCGAAAACGACAGTGAGGTGGGGAAATATTTGGCGGCAGTTCGATGAAATATTTTGAAGGAGGGGTCAATGTTTTGACAAAAAGGGCCGCAGCATGGAGACTGCGGCCCTGTGACATGAATTATCGTTTCAGGTTAAGTACTTCCTGGGTCATTTCATCTGCGGTAGTGATGGTCTTGGAATTTGCCGAGTAAGCCCGCTGGGTGATGATCATCTTGACGAACTGGCTGGCCAGGTCCACGTTGCTCTGTTCCAGGGAGTTGGAGAGGACTTTTTCGCTGGTGCCGTTCGGTTGATTGCCGGCGAGGGTAAAACCTGCCGCCGATACTCCCGAGGTTGCCGTTGCCTTATACAGTGAGCCGCCTGCCTTCTCCAGGCCCGAAAGATCCGTTGCCGAGACAACTGCCAGTCTCTGCACCGCCGCTGCGTTGGCAGTGGTGGTTGGCAGGCCGGCTACGCCGGTGGTGCTGTAATAGAGGTTGGTAATGCCGTCTTGGGCAAGATAGGTAATAAGGCCGTTGGGCTCCACCTTGACGACTTTCGAAAAATTCTGGTCTGCTGTACCACCGGTGTAAAACCGGATCGGCTGACCGGCTGTGTCAAGCACCTGGTAACCATCCGGATTTACAAGATAGAGATCCTTATCCACGTGAAAGGCCCCTGCCCGGCTCAGAAAAGCCGCATTCTGGGCGGCCACCGGTGCGACAGTCGTCGGCGGTTTGAGGGCAAAAAAGCTGTTCCCCTGGATGCCCAGATCAGTGACATTTTCCGTGCTTTCGAAGCTCCCCTGGCCGAAGAGGTTTTCCACCTTCTGTATCTGCATGCCGCGGCCGATTTGGGAATTGTTGCCGATATTCTGTGACAACATGTCCGAAAAGAGCATCCTGGCGCCCTTGAAGCCGACTGTGTTCACGTTGGAGATGTTGTTGCCGATAACGTTCATTGCCTCGCCGTTGTTCAAAAGACCGCTGACACCGGTAAACATTGCACTGGTTATACTCATTGTTGCCTCCCGTTAGTTGTTCGGAACACCTCTGTCGGTCGGTGCTCCTTGGGGCTTCCTCCTGGAGGGCCAGCCCTTGTAAAAGTTCTATGTTCTATGTTCTGGGTTCTCTAAAAAATTACGGCGGAGTCGATGTTAGTAAAGACGTTGCCGGCCATCTGGGTTTTATCCATGGCCGTTACCACTGTCCTGTTTTTGACACTGACGACAAAGGCAGCATCACCAAGCATCACCAGGGAATCCTTGCCCCCCTTTTGGGCAACGCTGTCAACTGCGCCTTCCAGCTTTTTCATGTCGGTCTCGGTCAGGTTGATTCCCCGCGCCTTCAGCCTCTCCTGGGCATGCTGGGAAAATTTTACCCCCTGGCTGGGCAGTTTGTTTTCCAGGATTTTGGCAAAGGGTGATTCTCCGCCGATGGATTTTTCCTGTACCTGCTTAATCGAGGGCTGCCGTGACGACGGCTGGATAGGTTGTGGAAAAAATATCTCGTCGATCACCTATGCTCCCCCTTTGACACTGATGACACCGGACAAGGGTACCTGCAGCGCCCCCACGGTAAGAACCGGACCGGAGCTCCCCATTTCCACACCGTCAACCTTGCCCCGGATAAGGGGAGTACCGCTAAAGGCCGCACCATCGGCATCGGTCCCCTTGACGGTCACATTGTAAATGCCTGTTGTCACCGATTGTCCCTGGTTGTTGGTACCGTCCCAGGCAAGTGATGCGTAGCCGGCAGCAGTGAGCCCCTGAGTCAGGGTCTTGACGGTGGCGCCGCTCTCGTCGGTAATGGTGATCGTCACCGTTTGGGCAGTGGAAGAGAGATTGTAGTCTATGGTGCTGGCGCTGCCCGACTGGTGGCTTATCTGGCTGCCGGGAGCCAATATGGACTTGCCGATGAAGGAGACCGCAGAAAGTGACGCCATATTGTTGCTCTGGGTCAGGATGCTCTGCAGGTTGGTGTTGGTGTTGTAGGACTGCTCCACCTCGGTAATCTGGGCCAGCTGCGTTATGAACTGGGAGCTGTCCTGGGGGTTGAGCGGATCCTGGTTCTGCAGCTGTGTCACGAACAGCCGGAGAAAATCGTCCTTGTTGAGCCCGGTTGCCTTCTTCATGGCTGCCGCTGCTGCAGTGGTGTCGCTTGTCGATGTGACCGTACTGACCATACTTTAACCTCCTCTTGTCAGAATCTCACGTCAACCAGCCCCTGGCCGGTCCCTGTCAGATAGCTGACCCGTTTTTCCTCTCCGTCGGCAAACGTACCCCCCATGGCCGCATAACTATTGTAAGAGCGGTTCTGCGGCACCCATTTCTCTCCACCCGACTGCTGGCTGAAGCCGTAATTGCCGCCGGTGGAGACATTGAAGCGTTCCATGGTGACGTTCTGTTTTGACAATGACTCCTTAAGGGTGTCGATGTTTGCCATGAGGACATCCCTGACCATGGCATTTTCTGCCACGACCTCCACCTTGAGCCGCTGCCCTTCCATGCTGACGTTGATTTTCAGCTCTCCCAGTTCGGCCGGATTGAGCGTCAAGGTGATCTGCCTGCCTTCTTTAGGGTTATGCAGTGTCAGGCTTTCCTTTACCTGGGAAACGATGCTTTCCGCCGTGGCAGTGGCTGGTGCCTCCCCCTTGTACGGCGTTTCGGAGATGGCTGAAGTTTTCACCACTTCGCCGGTTGCAGCAAACTGCAGCTGGCTGTTCATTCCTCTTTCACCGGTGGCCGAGTTTCCGCCACTGTCGCCCAAATCCGGTGAAAAGGGCTTGCCAGTGGTTTTTATTTCCGGCATTTCTTTCTGCCCGCTGGCTGCGGCATCCTTGCCTGCCGTTGCCGGTTTGCTTTCTGCAGTTTCCACGTGGCCGTCACCTGCTCTCACCGTCATCCTGTCCTGCACCTGCCTGACGGTCTTCTCCTTAATACCGGGTGCTTCTGCCGGGGTAGTCTCAACCGTTATGGCCGGTGTCGTTTCCTGAGTTTCAGTTTGGCCACTGATTGTTACCGGTGCACTTTTTCCCAGCCCCGGATCTGCTTTGGCAACAACTTCCGTCGCCTTTGTCCCCTCGACAGACAGTTCTATACCCGATTCAAATAACGGAGAAGCAACGGAAACGGTTGCCGATGCCGGAATTCCATTGCCGGAGGGCACAACCACCCGCTCAGGAAGTTCCACCTTCTTTGCCGCACCAGCCTCAGGGGCAGCTTCCGCCAACACCGGCTCGACTTCGGCAGTTGCTGTTGTCTTGCTGATCCTGGTTTGAGGTATGCTTTCCGTCTCGGCTTTCTGCCGGTTCTCAGATGGCGGCTCCGTCTCCCCCTGTTTCTGCTGTGGCATAACTGCTGCCGTTTCAGCAGTCTTCATCATGGCCTCCCCATGGAAAGGTTCCGTTTTTACCTCTGGGATCGGCTCTTTCTGTGCCTGAATCAGCGGCTGTGGCGGTACCTGCACCTGCGGATCGGGGAGTTTGGCTACGGGAACCTGCACCTCCGATGGTAATTGTTTCCCAGTCTGCACCTGAAGTTGAGGTGTTTCGGTCTGAGCCCGGTTCTGGTTTTGCTCCTGGGGCTGTATCGGAATTGCCCCAACGGCAATGGTCGTCTGTTGAACCGTCAGAAGGAGCTGGTCCCCTTCAAGGGCCACTGGTGAGACTTCTGCCTCATCTCCTTTTTTTACCGGCTCTGCATTGCCGGCAGATGCCGATTCCGGCACGGCGGCCCTTGGTTCTTCCCCTTTGAGCACATCCGCTGCAGGTTCCATAGCTATGTTACCGAGCAGTTCGGCAAAGGTTGGGCCGGCATTCAGAAAAGCACTGTTGACGGCGGCCGCTTTGCCAATTGAAACAGGTGTCACAAGGGGAATAAGTGCTGCCCCTTGGGACGGTAGTACTACTTGCATGTTGTCCATTTTCTCACCTCCTTTATTCTGGAATGGCACCGTTCAAACCGGTGCAAACTTTTATCTGCCGACCAGGTTGTCCCTGGTCCACTTGATGACCCTGGGCTGATTGAGATAGGGAATCAGCTTCACCGCCGTCTTTTGGTCCATCTGGTTGAGCATCTCGATAACGAGAGGTTCCTCCAGCTTGTCCATCAGTCTTCCCGCTTCTTCCGGCTTGAGTGCCTTGTAGATCTTGATCATCTTCCTGTACCGCTCGTTTTCCTCTTTTTTCCGCGTCTGCAGTGAACCCTCCATGGACTTCCTCGCCGCATTCAATTCATTGATGCGGCTGTCCAGGCTGGCGGAGAGTTTTTTCAGTTCCTCTTCCTTGGCTTTGAGGGCCGCCTCTTTTTCCAACAGCTGCTGCCGCTGCTTTTCCAGGGCGGCAGCCTCATCCCGGTCAGTTTTCGGGGAAACAGTAGCGGCTACGGGACTCTGTGCCAAGGCGACCCGCTGCAGGGCGGAAGGCTCCATCTCCGTATGCCAGAGCATGACAAAGGCCACCAGCGGGATGATCAGCAGTATTTTTTTCATCTTTTGCCATGACCCTTTTTCTGGATGGAAATCTCATCAAGGAAATGCAGCTCCCGTTCAGCCGCATCCCTCTTCATGGCCTGGACCTTCCGCTCCTTGAACGCTTCCAGTACCTTTTTATCCTTGGCAGCAGTCAAAAGCGTCTCGCGCTTTTCAACCACTTTTCTCTCCAGGGCCACAACTTCCTGGCGCTGGTCAATAATCTGCTCCCTCTTTTTGCGGCTGAAATTAGCGTAGAGCTGCAGATCGTTAGCGGAAATACCGTCTATCTGCTTTTCCCTCAGCTCTTCTGAAAGGCGTCTCATGGCGCTTTCGGCCCTGGCCAATTGCTCATTTGCCCCATCCAGCTCATATTTGGCCGCAGCAAAGTCGATTTTGCGCATCTTTTCCATTTCTTTACGGAAATTGAGCACCTGATCCAGCTGAAACCCTTTTTTGGTCATGATCTACCTCACTTGGCCCGACAGAAAAAGGACCGGCCTTTCACAAAGCCATGGTATCATCGAATATGGCTTCCAGCTCCATAACTGCATTCTCGACCCCGACACCATCTTTTATATCCTGCTTCAGGTAGGCGTTCATGTGCTCTATCTTTGCCAGGGCATAGTCTATACCCGGATTGCTCCCCGGTTTATAGGCACCGATATTGATCAGATCCTCCGCCTGGCGGTAAGTGGCCAGGACCCCTTTGAAATTGCCGGCCAGCTTCTGGTGATTTTTGGCGGTCACATCCATCATCACCCTGCTGGCACTGTTGAGGACATCGATAGGTGGATAGATGTTTCTCGCGGCCAGTTCCCGGGAAAGGACGATATGGCCATCGAGGATACTGCGCATGGCATCGGAGATAGGTTCGTTGAAGTCGTCCCCCTCTACCAGCACCGTGTAGAGTCCGGTGATACTCCCGTTCTGGAAGTTTCCGGTACGCTCCAGAAGCTTGGGCAGGGCGGCGAAAACCGACGGCGTGTAGCCTTTGGTCGTCGGCGGCTCGCCGATGGCCAGCCCCACCTCGCGCATGGCCATGGCAAAGCGGGTGGCCGAGTCCATCATCAGCAGAACCTTTTTTCCCTGGGCCTGGAAATATTCGGCAATGGTGGTGGCGATGTAGGCGCCGCGCATGCGCACCAGGGGGGGCTGATCGGAAGTGGCAACAACTACCACCGACTTTTTCAACCCTTCCGCCTGCAGGTCTTTTTCGATGAATTCGCGCAGCTCTCTTCCCCGCTCGCCAATGAGGGCGATGACGTTGACGTCGGCTTCCGTATAGCGGGCAATCATGCCGAGCAGGGTGGATTTACCCACCCCGGAGCCGGCCATGATCCCCACCCGCTGCCCTTCGCCGCAGGTGAGCAGACCGTTGATGGCCCTGATACCCAGATCGAGCGGTTGGCGGATCGGACGCCGCTTCATGGGGTTTACCGGAGTGGCGTAGATGGGATATTCTTCACCGGTGATAATCGGGCCGCGGTCGTCGATGGGTGCCCCGAGCCCGTCGATGACCCTGCCCAAGAGAGCCGGTCCGACCCCCAGGGAGGCTTTTTCGCGGCGCACAGAGATGAGACTGCCTAGACCCACGCCTCGCAATTCCCCGAGGGGCATGAGCAGGGTTTTGTTCTCTCTGAAGCCGACAACCTCCGCCGGAATGGATTCACTCCCCTGTGAGTTTATCTCGCAGAGAGTACCGACGGCAGTCTCAGGACAGAAACCTTCGATGACCAGCCCCACCACCTGGGTGACTTTGCCGTGCAGCTTGATGGGCCGCGCCGATTCCACTGCCGGCAGAAAGCGGCTGAGGTCAATCTTCTTCGCCAGCATCCGTCTTTTCCTCCGTTTCCATCGTGTCGGCTTCGAGTGCCGTCACACTGCGATCCTCCATGAAGCGACGGAATATCTCATCCAGCTGGGCTTCTATCCTGGCATCTATGGCCCCCATGGAAGTCTCCACCAGACAGCCTCCGCCGGGTATGGTTTCATCGGCTTTCAGGGTGATCCTTCTTTTCTCGTTGGCAGGCGGCAGAAATTCCCTATGGTCGGCAACTATTTCATAATCCGCCGGACTGAGCCTTACCACTACCTCATCACCGTCAGAGACATTGCTGACTGCAGCCTTCACAATATTGACCAGGATTCTGCGGTCGACTGATATTTCCTGAAGGATGATCTTGCGGGCAATGACAATGGCCAGCTTAAGCAGGTCTTCCTCGCTCTCCTGCATCACCTTCTGCCTGAGGCCTCCGGTACTGAGCAGTGCCTTGGCCAGCGCCTCGCTTACCTTGGCCAGAGACTCTTCCGCCTGGCGCTTGCCTTCACGAAGCCCCTCATTGTATGCCGCCTGTTCGCGTCGGTCGGCCTCTTCCTCGGAAATGCCGACAACAATCTTTTCTTCTACCGCGCCGGCCGTATCCTCTTCAGCGTTACCTGCCACTTCCTCTTTGTCCGCAGCAGTCCACGCCCCCGGTATTACCGGAGTGAAAGGAGCATTATGGCTGTCTGCAGCAGGGAGCTCGTCAGCACTCCCCTTTAACTCACGGAAGTGGAAACCCATGAAGCCGGCATCGTCGATGGATTTGATGATCCTAGACGAGGACATCGTCGCCTCCACGGCCGGCTATGACCACCTTGCCGTCTTCCTCCATTTTCCTTACCACCTTGATGATCTCCGACTGGGCCTTTTCCACGTCGGAAAGGCGAACCGGCCCCATCACCTCCAGGTCCTCCTTGATCATCTCGGCGGCACGGGACGAGATGTTGCGGAAGATCTTGTCCTTGACGTCGTCCGGGGAGGTTTTCATGGCCAGGGTCAGGGTATCGTTGCTCACCTCCCGCATGATCGACTGGATGGCCCGGTCGTCCAGCTTGAAGATGTCCTCGAAGGTGAAGAGATGCTTGCGGATAACTTCGGCCAAGGGCGGATTGAGCGCATCCAGACGGTCGAGGATCTTTTTCTCCTTGCTCCGGTCCAGATAGGAGAACATGTCCACCACCTTCTCCACGCCGCCGACCTTGAACCGTTGCACGCCGCCAAGGGCCGTCAGCTCCTTGCGGATAACTTCATCGATTTCGGCAAGGATTTCCGGCGATACCTGGTCAACCTCGGCGATGCGGATCACCACCTCGGCCTGAAGCTCCTGGGGCAGGAGCCCGACAATTTCACTGGTTTGTTTCGGCTTGAGCTTGGCCAGGATAACGGCAATGGTCTGTGGGTGCTCCTGGGAAAAAAAGTTGGCGATGGTCTTCGAATCCATGGTGGCGAGAATGTCCACCATATCGCCGATGCTTGAGGTGCGCAGCTCCTGAAGGAGGCTTTCGGCCTTTTGTACGCCGAGGGCCTTTTCCAGGATCTTTTTGACGAATTCCTCCCCCTGGGAGAAAAAACCGGTTTCGGGATTGGTGATATCCGTGAATTCCGTCACCACGCCCTGAATGACGTCGCGCGGCACGTGACCGAGACGGGCCATGCTCTGGCTTATCTTCTTTATGTCCACATCATCCATGTGCTCGAATACCTTGCTCGTTGCGTCCGGGCCAAGGTAGAGGAGCAGGATGGCGGCTTTATCCGATCCGGTCATGAAACATCCTCAACTACTGTTCTTTGTGTACCAGCCAGTTCTGGAGAATCTGGGCCACCTGATAAGGGTCCTGCTTCACCTTTTCGATCAGCTCTAGCTGGTTCAGTGTCTGCAGGGCCAGTTCCTGCTTGTGGGCCTCGTTCAGCTGAATCATTTCCAAATCTTCCTGTACAGGCTGGAAGGAAGGGGGTCTATGGGGCAACATCCGCATCAACGGTTTGATGACAAAGAAAATGATGGCGAAGAAACCGCCGGCAATGAGCAGGTTCTTCAGCAGGGTCATGACGATCGGCGCATTCCACCAGGCATCCTCGGCACTTCCCATATCGCCGGTTTCCTGAAACGGAATATTGGCAACCGTCACCTGATCGCCCCGTTCGGCATTGAAGCCGACGGAGCTTTTAACCAGTGACTCGATTTTCTGCAATTCATCGGGAGTGCGCGGCTGGTACTTGGCCTTGGCAGCACCCGCTTTAGCAGCTGCCGGGGCTTCGTACTTGCCGTCCACAAGAATGGCCACCGACACCTTGGTCAGGCTGCCGACCGGTTCGATGATGCGGGCGGTGGTACGGCTGACTTCGTAATTGAGGGTTTCGTCACTCTTGGAACCGCCACCAGTGGTGCCTGCCCCCGGAGCGGTCCTGCCCATATTTGTTTGTACCCCCGGAACACCGGCAGCAATGTTGGTGGCTCCCGCCTTTTCCTCGCTCCGTTGTTCGCTGCGTACCGCTGCCGTTTCCGGATCGTACTTCTCTTCGTATTTCTCCACCTGCTTGAAATCGAAGGTAGCCGAGACCCGGGCCACGGATCTGCCGCTCCCCACCACTTTGTCCAGAAGCGATTGCAGACGCTCTTCCAGGTTTTTTTCGTAATTGCGCTGGGTCTCCTGCATGGTGCTGGTCAGTTTGCCGGTAGCATCGGAAGGGCCGGTCCTGCTCAGGACCTTGCCGCGGCTGTCAAGGACGGTGACATTCTCCGTATCCATCCCCTCGATGGCGGAAGAAACCAGGTGCACCACCCCCTGTACTTCATTTTCACGCAGGGTGCGGTTTGATTTCATCTTCAGAACCACAGAGGCAGTGGGGGGCTTTTCGCTGTCCTTGAACAGGGATTTTTCCGGAATAACCAGGTGGACCCTTGCCTGCTCCACACCGGCCAACTGGGCAATGGTCCGGGAGAGTTCACCCTGCAGGGCGCGCTGATAATTGAGCTTCTGGACAAATTCGGTCATGCCGAAATTCTTCCGGTCGAAGATCTCGAAACCTATTCCTCCCCCTTGGGGCAGCCCTTCGCCGGCCAGGGAAAGACGCAGTTCATACACCTTGTCAGATGGGACGAGAATGGCTTTGCCGTCCGCCGAAATCTGATAGGCAACCTTCTGATCCTTCAGTTTCTTGACGATCTCACCGGCATCTTCGGTTGTAAGGTTGGCAAACAGCGGGCGGTAATCAGTCCTGTTGGCGACAAAAATAAGAGCAGCAAAGGCCAAGAGCGAACAAGCCGCCACCCCGGCTACAATCAGGCGTTTGGACGTGGGCAAAGACAGGAAAGGATCAAGCAGTTTTTTCAAACCTTCCGGCATAGGAACTCCGTATCAACTGACAATGCATCTACGACGAATATCAGGCTGTTAAACCGGCATCCTCATGATTTCCTGATAGGCTTCTACTGCCTTGTTGCGCACCTGATTGAGAAACTGGAAAGAAATGCTCGCCTTTTCCACGGCCAGCATGACCTCGTGCAGACCTGTGGCTTCGCCTGTGGCCAAGCTTTGGATGGATTTATCGGCCGACAGCTGCATGTCGTTTACCTTGCCGACCATTTCCCCCAGGTACTTGCTGAAGCTCTC
The DNA here is from genome assembly GCF_000022265.1 of Geotalea daltonii FRC-32. Lineage (NCBI taxonomy): Bacteria > Pseudomonadati > Thermodesulfobacteriota > Desulfuromonadia > Geobacterales > Geobacteraceae > Geotalea > Geotalea daltonii. Next base: position 569,095 of record NC_011979.1, on the reverse strand, counting down.
GGCAGGCGCCGCGCCGGCTGTTTCCTTTGCCACCGGCGAGGGAAAGGCATGCTCAATCCCGGTACCACTCTCGATCGCTTTAATGACCATCTTTTCCTCCGTAAAATTATTTATGCTCAAAAATATCCAGGTGCAAGGCGTCAAGGGGCGAGCAGCGAAGTAATGAAGGCAACGCCGCAGATGAATGATTTTCAGCGTAAATCATCGGCCGAGCTCCAGGGTTTTCAACGCCATGCTCTTCGCTGCCTGGGCTGCGGTGACGTTTGCTTCATAGGTGCGGGTGGCGGCAATCATATCTGCCATTTCTTCCACCACGTTGACATTGGGCAGGGCCACATAACCCTTGGCATCGGCATCGGGATGGGTCGGGTCGTACTGCAGGCGTGGCGGCGTCTGGTCCTCGGTGATCTGCACCACCCCCACCTGCTTCGGCTCCATACTCCCTCCCGCTTTCTTCAGTATCGAGCTGAACGGTTCGACAACTGGTTCAGCAGCAAAAACGGCATCCTTGCGCTTGTAGGGTCCCCCCTCGGCAGTCCTGGTGGACCCGGCATTGGCCAGGTTGCTGGAGATGAGATTCATGCGTGTTCTTTCGGCGGTAAGGGCCGAGGCACTTATGTCCATCGAGGTGAAAAAATCCATCAGTTACCCCCTTTTATCGCGTACTTGAGTCCTTCGAACTTTTTACCCAGGAGTTGTACGCTGGCGTTGTACATGATCTGGTTCTCCGCCATTTTGCCCATCTCGTTTTCCAGCTCGACGGCGTTATTGTCCATCCCCACCGATTTGGCCGGGGTCTCGACCACCGTCCCGGCCACTTCCTCGACAGATCCCCCCTTGCCTTTGAGGGGTATGTGACGCGGGTGGGTGACGGCACCCTTGCCAATCCCCTTACCCTTGACCGCGTCCTTCAGTTCCGATTCGAAGGAGAGCCGGGTCGGCATGTAACCGGGGGTTTCGGCATTGGCAACATTGGCCGAAATGTGATTATGATTTTTCGCCCTCAAATCGAGGGATTTACCCAAAATATCCACGGTGGAACCAAATATTCCATCTACAGGCATAACAGACTCCTTTCCCAACAGCTGACTGAGCAAAACCCATACCAGACATTTTATCCAATAATTACGATAAGTTTGTCCACACCGTAACCCCTGGCCCCCAAAAGCAGCACTTCTATTTTGACCAATGTCATTAATTTGACTTATCGGGTTAATGTCTCCATTTTTTCCTTCCATTGCAGGTCGCCCAGTCCCTGCTCGGCCATGCGGCGCCAGACCGGGTCCGTTCCTTCCTTGAGTATCCTGTTCCAGTGGCCCTTGGCCTCCCCGTAGTTTTTCATCTGCAGCTCCATCTCTCCCATGGCAAACAGGAACTGTTCCTTCATTCCGCCGCCAGCTACTTCAAGACCGGCAACATAGGCGGCCATCGCCCCCCGATGGTCCCCCCTCCCTCTGCGGGCGGTGCCGAGGGTGAAATAGGCATCACCGGCAAATGTGGAAGAGGCTTTCGATTGGGACAGGCCATCGACAAATTGTCCCAGCACCTTCTCCCCCCTTTTGTAATCCTTCTGCGCCGTAAGTGCCTTGCCCAGGTAATAATAACTGTTCAGCTGGGCAGCCTTTTCTTTCGGCTTTGCCAGCCAGAAAAGTTCCGCCACCACCCCCGGCAGGTTTTTCTTCAGAAAGGCGATTTCTCCCCGATGCTCCAGCATGTGCCGGTAATCCGGGTGGTTTGGAAACCTGCGCAGGAAATTGGCGGCCGTCAGGTCTGCCATGGCAAGATTGCCCATGGCCATGGACGTATCGACAATCTGCCCGTAAATAAAGGGGGCCGCCCTTTCCGTCCAATCACGCTCGGCAAGATGATTGAACAGCTCCACCTTTCCCGCCGGCCTCTGCAAATGGGAAAAGGCTTCGGCAAGGCGGTGGATGAACATTTCATCGCTGAAACAGCGGGCAAGATAGTCACGATTCTGCTGGGCCAGGTCGATCAATCCCGGATAGTTCTTGGCCCTGTACATTTCCAGATATACCTGCAGCAGCAGTTCCTGGCGCATGCTATGGGCAATGGTCACAAAAGTTCCCTGCGGATATTGCTTTTCATATTGAATGACCGCTGCCAGAGCCTTATCTGCCTGGCCGTACAGGGATTCCATCAATGCCGCCTTGAAATTGGCGTCATCCCTGAGGGAAACAGCGCCGGCAGCTCTGTGGATGGACCGGTATTGCTCTGCCAGCGGCTGGTAGGTATCGGCGCTTACGGAAAACAGGCGTCTGTCGGCAAGTTTCAACAGAGCGTGATAAGCGGCCTCGGTTTCCGGAAAACCTTCGGCAATCGTTCCGAATATGGCAACAGCCTCTTTATCCCGGCCGTTCCGGGCCAGAATGTCCGCCAGTCGATCAAGCAGAAGCGGCGCGTAAGTCTTTTCCGCCAGTTGGGCGATGAGGCGGGCCAGCATCTTTCGCCCATCGGCAAGATTTCCCATCCTGGCGATGCTGTCGGCAAAGTAAAAGGTCGTGGCAGGATTGAAAGCCATATAGGCGGGCCAGCGCTGCTCTCCCTCCCTGAAAGCATTGAGGGCTGCGTCATATTTGCCGAGCAGGTAAAGGGACTCCCCCAGGCGATAGCAGGCCAGCGGCCGCAGGGGAGTGTCCCTGCCGGTAAACCAGGCGAAGATCTCTGCGGCCTCAGCCCCCATCTCCTTATAGAGAAAACTCTCCCCGCGCTGGAATAGTTTTACCTCCGCATCGACAGCCACCTTCTGCAGCTGATCCGGGTCGGTGGGAACAAAGGGTATCTCGGCCTTGAGCGGTGGATCGAAGTCGGTCACAAGCCTGGCCGTCCCTTGCAGTATCAGTTCCCTCCCCGGAACGATGGCCGGTACAGCCGGCTGTCCATTCTCCTTGCCCACATTGACAGTCAGAATTCCTTCAGCCAGATCCATGATGCGCAAGCAGGGGACGGCGTCCCTGGTGCCGATGGTTATCTGCAGGTCTTTGCCCCTCTGGGAGAAGCGGATGCCGGAGATATGGGAATCGGTATAGGTATTTAATTTTCTGAAGAGAGGTCCGTCGGTGTCCTTGAGGGTAAGGCGGATCCTGTTCGCCGACTCCGCCACAGTGTAAGTTGTTGCTTGATCGAGCTTCAGGTCAAGACGGGTCGACGAAGCCTGTTGACCGACCTCCACCCGTTGCAGGCGGGCAAGTTCTTGGGCCGTTGCCTCGGCTGCATCCAAGAGGCAAAGGATGAGCAGGCCCGCCCCGGCCAGGCAGCGGCAGAAAAAAAGGGCAAGGGGCAGCCCTGTATGCTTGAAGGGACCGGCAAATTTCATCGGTAGTGGTTATCCGGTATTGGAGAATGATCGACAGCCAACTATGGCAAAAGGCGTGCCGTCAGCGAAATGCTTGCTGGCAGCAGGCCTGGAGGGGCTTAAGGTAAATGGCAGAGACAAGGGGTCAAAAAAAACAATGATTGCTGAATATTTATTGACGCGTTTCACGCGGCATGCAGGTACTTCTGTACCTTGGCCATCAGTTCATCGGCATCGAAAGGCTTCATGAGGATGTCGCTGGCCCCGTAGGTAAGTGCCTTGAGCACCGCTGTCCTGGTCCATTGTCCGGCACACATGATGATGGGAAGGGAAGCCTTGCTGCTCTGGGCACACACCCTGTTGCATACCGCCAGGTCACGTTCTCCCGTTTCATTCACCTCGATTACCGCCACCCTGACCTCGGTTTCCTTGAGCAGCTCATGGAGATCGGCACCCAGAGGGGCATCCACCAGATCAAAGCCGGTGGCGGCCAGGTACTCCCTGACCGTCTGCCGCTCGTCGACATCCTCACAAAGAATAAGGATGGACTGGGTACGGGGGGCACTTTCGGTATCGGCATCGCCGGCTTCTGCCTTGGTGGCGGCCTCCGGCGAAGCTGCCGCCGCTTTTTCTTCCTGTTGCGGATCAAAGAGATTGGCCAGTTCTGGAGGCACCATGATATCCAGATAGTGCATCTCCTGTCCTTCTATCTCAAGGGGCGCCCGATACATAAGATAGTCACCTTCGGGCAGCGGCTCGGCATCCGTGAGCTGATCTATCTCCGGAATATATTTTTTTGGCGGGGGCAGCAGTTTCAGGTGCACCTTCTGGGGCAATTTCGGCTGAAAAACAGAGTTGAACGAGCCGATGATCTGATTGGCAATTTCACCGAAAGCATCGATGTCGTCTGCCTCCATGATGCGCAGCCTGCGTTTTTCCGCAATGCGTGGAGCCGGAATGCCTAAAAGGATGCTGCTCATGACGATGGCATCGCCAAGGGAAAAGAGCAGGTAAAAGTAACCCTGATATTCCTCCTTGGATTCGACCGCAACAACAAAAACCGCATCGTCCATATCGGCGAAGTAACTTTTGCGGTTGGTGTTTATGATGTCGGAATCGCCAGAGGAGAGGGTCACCCCAAGGAGCATGCTGCTCTCTTCCCCCGCCTGTTTCAGCGCGGCATCGAGCATCTCCTGCAATTTTTCGAATCCTGCCATAGTAAATCCCTGTGCCTTAACCTTCCTTGCGCAGCTTCAACGCCACCAGAAACCGCTCCCCTTCATTGGTGAAGGGAATGATGACACAATTATCATCGGACATGGAATTGACGGTATATTCTTCGCCTGAAATCACGGTCGGAATGGAAAGATTGATATCAAGCCCACCCTTGGATAGGATCTGCTTCACATACCCCCCCAGCATATTGGCAATCTCTCCCAGGGCATCGTTCACATCCTCTCCCACATCCGCCACATCCATCCCCAGCATGTTGGAGGTGATGCGCAAGGCAAAGGTCTTCGGGCAATGGATGGAAAGGATGCCGGTATAGGTGCCGGCCAGGCCGACCATGCCGGTTACGCTGCAATGGAAGGTGGTAACCGGCTCCCGCAGAGGGTAAGAATCCTCCAGGTCAAGCATGACCATGGTATTGAACACTTCCTTGGTGGCATGGATGACATATCCGGCCAGATCTTCTTCCTGCATGTTGACTGCCTTTGAAACAGCGCTATTGAGTGTCATCACAGCAGACCTCCCAACTTTTCGTTGAGCTGTTCCGGAGTGAACGGCTTCTTGATGCTGTCGCTGGCGCCGCTGGACATGGCATCTTTCAGCACATCCTCTCCCCCCTCGGTGGTGATCATGACAATCGGTATTTGCTTGCCGCTTGCCCGCACCTGTTTGATGAACTCGAGGCCATCCATGTTGGGCATGTTGATGTCGGAGAGAATCAGATCGACCTTTTTCTCTCCCAGCACGCTGAGCCCTTCGATGCCGTCGCCCGCCTCGAAAATGTCATCGACGACCAGACCTGCCTGCCGCAACGAGCGGGAGATTATCTTTCTCATTGTTGAAGAATCGTCCACAATCAATACATTTGCCATAACCCATCCTCCTCTGCCTGATACCCCTCAGGGTGCCTGTCAATTTTTTGAAATATTTAAAGTCTGCCCCGATTACCGTCAGGAAAGCCCTTTGTCATTAAGGAAGGGACCGTATTTTTGGTCCTCTCTCTGGATGTGGTTGGAAAGCCAGTCCTTGAGGAATGTCATCACCGTCTGGGTCAACACCGGGCTTCCTTCCTTAAGCTTTTTCTGGATGTCAGCCACCTGCATTACCAGCAGGTTGTGCTCTTTTTTGTGTTTTTCGTAGTCACCGTAGCCGTGCTTCTGCAGCAATGCCTCCTCTGCAGCAAAATGTTGTTTTGTGTAATCCACCAGTGATTGCAGGATCTCCCCCAGCACATCCTTTCCCTTGCCCGCTTTCATGGCGTCATGAAGCTTGTTGATGAGGTCGATCAATTTTTTGTGCTGCTCGTCGAACTGCTTTACATTGACACTGAGGCTTTGATTCCAGGTGATGAGAGACATTTTTCCTCCAAAATAGTAGTCGATGATTCTTATATTCGGCGCCCACAGTGAAAAACTTTAGGCAGCGCTGCAAGGAATGACGATGGTAAAGCAGCTCCCCTCGCCAACGGCACTCTCAACGGCGATGGCCCCGCCATGGGCCTCGACGATGGCCTTGCTGATGGTCAGGCCAAGACCTGTCCCCCTGAAGCCATTGGCGCCTTTGGAACGAAAGTACTTGTTGAAGATGCGGGGCAGGTCTTTCTGGGGAATGCCTATCCCTGTGTCCGTTACCGCTACATGCAGCTTTTCATCCCCCAGCCATGCATTGACCGTCACCTGACCCTTGCGGGGGGTAAATTTGACCGCATTGCCGATGATATTTGCGAAGACACGGGAAAGCTGATTACCATCCACATTCATCGCAGGAATACCACTTTCGATATTGTGGTTTAATCGTACCCCCCGTGACGAAGCCTCACGGGCCATATCATGGCAGCACGCCTCCAGTATGGCGGAAAGATCGCACCAGCTACACGTAGTCTGCAGCAGCCCCACTTCCAGACGGTATGCATCCAGCACGTCCTCGATCATGGCCAATAGTTTCAGTGCGCTTCGGTCCATTTCATCCAGACACGGCAGAAGCGAGACATGCACCTTTGTCCCATCTTCGTTTCTCAAGGCCTGTACATAGCCCATCAGTACGGTCAAAGGAGATTTCAGGTCATGGGTCATCATGGCAACGATTTCTTCCCGATGCCTCTTTTCCTTCTTTTCTTCTGTCACATCAAGCAGTTCGTATATTTCTCCCGACGACTCTCCGGAGGGAATTCGCACCTCCGCTGATCTGGCGGTCAATACGGCACCGTTGACACTCACCTCCACCGGCATCTCACGGCAATTTTCGCTCAGTACCCTGTAGACAGGTGTCCGTAGAGGCAACATGTCCACCCTTTTGCCTGTGACATCACCGGCAGAAGTATGCAACATTGACTCTGCCCTGGCATTGATCAGGGCTATCCTGCCGTCGCCGTCCAGATAGATGATGCCGGTGCTCTGGCTGGCGATGATGCTTTCTGCGACCGAGGCCATATCCGGTGCCGTTTTTTGGTGCGCTGCCGTCTTTTTCATGATTATGCTTATCGGGATTTGAGAGGAGAGCTTGAATAAATTAATAGCGGACTGCCGCCAGTTCTAGACCTGTCATTCTCCAATGGCAAAGAACGCTATTTCGTTTGACAGCTATTCCTCCCCATGATAGGTATCATTCTTGCTTTTGATATAAAAAAACCCTTACATGGTGGGCATTTATGTTCTTTAAAAAATACCTTTCCTCGATGAAAAGCACCTGCATCTTCATGCTCTGCTTCGGCCTGTTCATGGGGATCGTTTTTCCGTTTTATTCCTGGCTTTTCTTCGGCAAAGGGGCATTCACCCCCATGTACGTCATCGGCTGCATGTTGGCCGGTATTGCCGTGGGGACGTTCTGCTATTACATTATCAAGCAGGTGATGAAGATCCATGTGGAGAACCAGTGGCGCACGCTTAGTGCCATTGCCGGGCAAGAGGAAATGGAAAGAATCGGTAAAGGGGGAGACGAGCTGAAATTGCTCCTGGAGTGCCATGACCTCCTTCTCGGCAAGGTACTGAAGATGGTGGAAAATGTTGCCGCGCTTTCCCTGGACATCAATTCCTATCACCTTGGGATAGGCGACCAGTCGAAGGAGATTGTTCAAAGCGGTGAAAAGCAGGTCGCCAAGGAAAAGGAGACCCTGCAGGCCGTCCGTGACATGAACGGCTTCTTTAATGACCTGTTGCTGGAGATCGAGGATATTTCCCGGAGGACGGACGATCGGGCTTCCATCACTGCCGAAATGAGTGCAACAACCGATATGATCGCCGGCAATATCAAGGACTTTACGGCATCGGTGCTGGAGACTTCCGCCTCCATCGAGGAGATGGCCTCAAGCATAAATGAAACGGCTACCAACGTAGAGGCACTGGCCCTTTCCACCGAGCAGACCTCCAGTTCCATCAGTGAGATAAGCGCCGTTAACAACAATGTTCGGGACAATGCACAAAGGACCAGTGAGTGCGCTGAAGACATGCGGAAAAAAGCCACGGAAGGCATGCAATCCATGACCGCCACCCTCAAAGCCATGAGGGAGATAGAAAAGACCAACGCCGACTCATTTGCCGCCATCAACCGGCTTTCGGTGCATTCAGCAAGGGTCGGCGAATTTCTCAACGTCATCAAGGAAGTGGTTGATCAGACTAATCTCCTCTCCCTCAATGCATCCATAATTGCTGCCCAGGCCGGGGAACAGGGCAAATCTTTCAGTGTGGTCGCCGAAGAGGTAAGGTCCTTGGCCAAGAGAACCTCCCTTTCGGCAAAGGAAATCCAGGAATTGGTAGCCAGTATTCAGAAGGAAACTGCTGAGGTACAGAGAACCATTTCCCAAGAGAAAGACAGGATCAGGGATGGGGTGAAGATTTCTGCCATTGCCAACACTGCCTTGGAAAAGATTGCCCAGGGGACAGCAGAAGCATCGCAGATGGTGCAGAAAATTGCCACGTCCACCGTCGAGCAGGCTGCCGCCAGCAAAATGATTACGGAAGAAGCTGAAAAAAATCTGGACCGGGTCAAACAATTTACCGGTGCCATCCATGAGCAAAAACGGGGAATCGGGCTGATCGTCAAGGCCCTTGATAAGATGCGCTCCTTCTCCGCTCTTATCTCCAACTCGACTCAGGAACAGTCACGGGGCAACCGCCTTTATCTGAAAAGCGTCATGGAAGATAACGACCGGGTAAAGCAGCTCAAGGAAACGGCTGTACAGCAGATCATGATGGGGGATGTCCTGTTGAATTACGTGACAGAGGCCGGACTGCTCAATGAAGCAAACAGCATGCTGGCCGAGGACATGATGAAAAAGATAAAAGTCATTGCCGCCCTGACGGATCGGATGCACAGGGAGCTGGCACCTTTCGTGGTGAAAGGACAGTAACCAGCTCCGCCATCAGTTCAGCCTGCAATGAGTAGCAGACCCTTGTTCCTTCCCTTCGGGCAGTGACTATTCCGCTCTCCTTCAGAACCTTCAGATGCTGGGACACGACTGCCTGGGGCAAACAGAGATGCTGCCACATTTCCTTGACGCAGACGCACCGGTCCCCCAGTTCAGTCACGATCCTGAGCCGTACCGGATGACCAAGTATTCTGATCAACAGTGCCTGTTCTTCTACGGTCATCGCATCCTCAAGATTTGAAGCTCCATTTTCAACGCTCGATGGAAAATCCGCTCCGATACCAGCCGACGATACCGTCGCTCATGTTGTAGACCTCACTGTACCCCTTGCCGGCCAGATATCCTGCAACCATGCCCGAACGTGAACCGACAGCGCAATAAACTACCACCGGCCTGTTCTTCGGCACCTCGCGAAGGCGCCGCTCTATCTCATTGACCGGAATCAGTACCGCACCCCTGAGATGGGCCTGGCGATACTCGTCCGGAGTCCGCACATCCAGGAGAAAAACATTTTTCCCTTTACTCAGCAGCCCTTTAGCCTCCCGCGAGCTGATGTTCTTTTCTCCTGCGGCAAAGGCCAGTGTTGCCCACACGATGACGGTTGCACATGCAACTGCTGTTAATCTCATGCCGATAGCTCCTCGTTTTTCATTACATTTCCAGTGTATATCCCACCTGTGCCGGATGGAATTTTCCGGGAAATTCCTTCATCAGCCGGGCTGATGCAGCAAAACCGGCACAATGGCTGCCGCATATCTTCTCGATCCCGTAGGTCCCGAGCATTTTCACCGTCCCATTGAGCTGGGCCTGTGAAGAGAACCCCAGGTGATTGCCGCCGATCACCGCATATATTCGGGTCTCGCCTGTTCGTTCCCTGACCAGTTCCAGGGTGTTTATCATTCCGGAATGGCAGCAGCCCAACACCAGCACCAGCCCCTTGCCCGTTTTCAGCACCAGTGACTGGTCGTCCGGGACCTGATCAGGGATGCAACCTGCGGCATCGCAGAACAGTCCCGTGTCACCCTGCTCAAAGGCCTGCTTTCGCGGGACTTCTCCGCTGAGAAAGATATCCGGCGCAATCTCCCTGAATGAAGCGTCAAGGTCAAAAGAGGCACCCTGTCCTTCCAGAAACTCCCTGCTGTAAGGCATGCCGATGGAGCGTCCCTTTTCCCCGTCCCGCAGCGTATAGCGGCCGGCAAAGATACCCTCATGACCGTAGACCCTTTTCGGTCCGCACCACTGGAGCAATGGCCAAAGACCGCCCGTATGATCATAATGGCCATGGGATATGGCAACCTTATCCACTCTCCTCAGATCCCGCTGCATGCGCTGGGCGTTATGGAGCAGTGTCGCTCCCTGCCCGGTATCGAAAAGCAACGAGCCGGAAGCCGTTTCGATCAGGGCAGCAAAGCCGTGTTCCCCGAGAGTACCTGCCAGTGGACCGACGCCGTTGTCGCAGAGAACGGTGATTCGCCCTTTCATTTACAGCCACAGTTGGGTGGCAGCTTGGGCACCCCGGCCTTCGCCAGAATAGTCATCATCGGGCACCAATTGGTAAAGGCCGATTGAAAAAGATTGAGGCCGATAAAGGCAGTGAACCAGAGCCAGTTTATACTATGAAGATGAGCCAGTGCCACTGACAGCATGACGAAAAATCCGGCAATCAGCCTGAGCATTCTGTCGATATGCATCTCTATACTCCTTTTTCTTCTTTTAATTGCCGCATATTATTTTTCCTGTGTGACCTTTAGCATTTCCGCCACTTTGCCGGCCACATTGCCGGTAAGAAGAGGGCAGCCCCCTTTGTCCTTTTGTGTTATAACCTTGCAGCAGGTCGCTCCGTACTGTTCCTTGAACCACTTGTGCAGCTCTTTTGTCAGGGAGCCTATCTGCTTCTTATCCTCCTGAAGAACAAGGGCAAGGGCAATGGTTCCCCCGGCAACGGCTCCGCAGACGCAGCCGGAGCCGGAACCACCACCAAAACCTGAGGCCATCCGCACCACCGCCTCAGGAATTTGCGGAGCGAAGTTGCTTCGGATTGCCGCCAGTACAGCTTCGGCGCAATGCATTTTCCCGGAACGGAACAGACCTTCAGCTTCTGCAGCCACATTGCCCACCACCCCTTCAACCTCGATCTCATCTTTTTTTTGCTTTGACCAGAACATCAATTCCTCCAGATCTTTTTGTGATTATTTCAGGCTGCAATTTTCTGCTGCCGTTTCTCCTTCCAGGACTGAACCAGGAAATACAGGACAGGTATGGTCACCCGGGACAAGGCGGTGGATGCAATTTCGCCGCACATCATGGCCAGGGCCAGCCCTTGGAAAATCGGATCGAAAACAATGACGAAGCTGCCGATAACAACAGCTGCTGCGGTGAGCAGCATCGGCCGGAAGCGGACGGCTCCCGCATCTATAATTGCCTCATCGAGGGCCATGCCCTCGCGCCGTCTCAGTTCGGCGAAATCGATGAGAATGATCGAGTTCCTGACGATGATTCCTGCCAGGGCAATGAAGCCGATCATGCTGGTAGCAGTAAAGAAGGCACCCATGATGGCATGACCCGGCAAAATGCCGATCAGGGTCAGCGGAATGGGGGCCATGATAACCAGAGGGGTGGTAAAATCCTTGAACCAGGCAACGACCAGCACATAGATCAGGACCATCACCGCGGCAAAGGCCAACCCAAGGTCGCGGAAAACTTCATAGGTGATGTGCCACTCCCCGTCCCACTTGAGGCCTGGACGGATCTCGCTCCAGGGCTGGCTTGCCGCCCGCTGCTCTATCTTGTACCCTCCCGGAAGAGCTATCTTATCTATTTCCTTCTGCATCTTCAAGATGGCATATACCGGCGCCTCCACCACCCCTGCCACGTCACCGGTAACATAGACCACATTCTTCAGGTTCTTCCGGTAGAGGGATTTGTCCTCCGCCCCGTTCTTCACCCGGATCAGCTCAGTCAGGGGCACATTGCCATGTGTGCCTGCAATATGGATGAACGACAGGTCGGCAATGGAACTGCGCCGCTCCACTGGCAGCCTCAGGTTGATCCCCACCGGCTCCTTTTCGTTCGGCAGGTGAGCGATGCCCGCATTCATGCCATCCAGTGCAATCTGCAGGGTCTTTGCCACGTCTTCGGTGGCAATGCCCGATAATGCTGCTTTCTCCTTGTCAACCTGGAAACTTATCTTCGCCTGGTCATCCTCCACGTACCAGTCGGTATCAACCACGCCAGCAGTTTTCCGGAATATCTCCTTCACCTGGGCTGCAATCGTCAGCCGCGTCTCCTGATCCGGTCCGTATACCTCTGCCACCAATGTTGAGAGAACCGGCGGCCCCGGCGGGATTTCGGCCACCTTCAACCTTGCCGAATAGCGGTCGGCTATTGTTTTCAGAACCGGCCTGATCTTTTTGGCAATATCATGGGACTGCTCGCTTCGCTTGGATTTATGCACCAGGTTGACCTGAATATCCCCCACATTGGAACCTTTGCGCAGGTAATAATGGCGAACCAGGCCATTGAAGTTGAAAGGGGAACTGACCCCGACATAGGTCTGAAAATCCACCACTTCCGGCACATTGCGTAAAGCATCCCCCATCTCTGCCAGCATGCGGGCGGTTTCTTCAAGTGCCGTGCCGTCGGGAGCATCAACGATCACCTGCAGCTCATTCTTGTTGTCGAAGGGCAGCATCTTGACGGTAACCAGCTTGAAATAGATCAGCGAACAGGAAGCAAGCAGCAGCACTACTACGCCAGTCAGAAAAACGTAGCGCACCCTTTTCTTATGGAGAAGATTTCCCATGAACCGTCGATAGAAAAGGGTAAGACGCGATTCCTTTACCACTTCCTCCCTGCCGAAGTGGGATTCTCCCTTCATGAATCGGTAGGCAAAATATGGGGTAACGATGAAGGCGATGAGCAGCGAAAACAACATGGCCATGCTTGCCCCGACAGGTATCGGGCGCATGTACGGCCCCATGAGCCCCCCGACAAAGCCCATGGGCAAAATGGAGGCAATGACTGCAAAAGTCGCCAGTATGGTCGGATTGCCGATCTCGTCAACCGCCTTGATGGATGCTTCCAACGGGGCAAACCTGGTGGTGGTGAAGTAGCGGTGGATATTTTCCACCACAACGATGGCGTCATCCACCAGAATACCAATGGAAAATATCAAGGCAAAGAGGGTGATGCGATTGAGTGTATAACCGATTTGGTTGAAGATGAGCATGGTCAGCGCCAGCGTCACAGGTATGGCTATCGCTGCCACGGCGCCTGCACGCCAGCCCATGAAGACCGCAATGAGAATGGTTACCGAAAATGCTGCCAGGAACATATGGAACAGCAGCTCATTATTCTTTTCCCTGGCCGTCTCGCCATAATTCCGCGTTACAGTTACATGCACATCCGAAGGAATCAGTTTACCCTTGAGAAGCTCCGTCTTCTTCACAAGGTCTTCGGCAACCCAGGTGGCATTGGCCCCCTTTCGCTTGGCAAAGGAAAGAGTGACCGCCGGATAACTGGCAGCTCTGCTGGCCTTCTCTACACCCTCTGCTGATCGCCCCAGGCCATGGAAGACATAATCCTTTGCCTCTTCCGGACCATCCTCCACCGTTGCCACATCTTCCACATAGACCGGTCTGCCGGCTTTGGCGGCAACAACGATCCGCCTTACCGTATCTGCTCCAGCGAGGAAAGTGCCTGTCTCCACCAGGTAATCCTTGCTCATACCTGAAAATGAGCCCGAGCGCACGGCACTGTTCTCTTTCTGCAGTGCCCCCATCACCTGCAGCGGCGACAACCCGAGGCCGGCCAGCTTGCCCGGGTCAAGCCGCACCTTTATCTGCCGGGCCTGTCCCCCTTTTATGTCGCTTTCCGCCACGTTCTCCGACTTTTTCAGTTCATCGCACAATTCTCTTGCGACCCGGCGCAAGGTGTAATGGTCGTAGCGTTCTGACCAAAGAGTCAGAGTAAGTATTGGCACGTCATCGATGGATTTCGGCGCCACCTGCGGCTCTCCTGCGCCAGGCGGTAGTGCAGCTTTGCTGCTCATAACCTTGTTATAAAGCTTCACCAGGGAGTTTTCCATATCCTCGCCGACTTTGTACCTGACGGTGACAATACCCAAGCCCGGCCTGCTGGCGGAGTATATGTATTCCACCCCTTTGATTTCCCACATCTTGGCTTCCATCGGCTTGACGACCCGCTCTTCCACCTCCCGCGGTGTTGCACCGGGCATGGGCAGGTAAATGTCAATCATCGGCACGACGATCTGTGGCTCTTCCTCCCGTGGGGTAACCAGAACCGCATAAAGCCCCAGCAGCAAAGATGCACCGACAATCAAAGGCGTCAGCTTCGAGTCGATAAAGGCGCGGGCAATTCTGCCGGCAAAGCCAAGTCCGCTCATTAATAAGCTCCCTTTACAACCTGGAAATCCGCTCCACTATTGAACGTTTGCAATTTATTGCTGACGGGATTTCTCTTCAACCCTTGCCCCCTCCACAACTTTCTCCATCCCTGCCGTGACAACCGCCTCACCGATTGCCAGTCCAGCCAAGATCTCCACCTTGTCTCCCACTGTTTTTCCTGTCTTTACTATCCTCATGCGAACGATACCATCCTGTCCCACAACCCAGACCGACGTCAGCGCGCCTTGGGTTACCACGGCTTTTTTCACCAGCAAAAGTCCCTGGCGAGTTCCCATCTGGAAATTGGCACTCCCGTATGAACCGGAACGCAGCCCTTTATCGGTTAAAGCAATTTTGACGATGAATGTCCGCGTTGCCCTATCCACTGCTGGGACAACTTCTTCCACTACCCCTGTTTTTGCAGCCGGCACCCCATCCAGACTTACAGGGACCCGGCCACCGACCTTTACCTTACCCAGCAGCGATTCCGGGGCAGCGACCTCAAGTCGATAGGCGCCTTGCTCTTCCAAGGTAAAAAGTTGTGTACCTGGAAACACCGTCATCCCCACATCAACCAGTCTGGTTACAATAATACCGCTGATCGGCGCATATATTTTCCCGTATCCGGCCAAGCTGGATGCCCCCCGTGCCCCTTCCCTGGCTGCGGCAAGTGCAGCTTCAGCCTTTGCCAAAGACCTCGCTGCCACCTCCTTTTCCGACAGCCTGCCGTCATACTCCTGGCGGGTTACCGCCTCTTCTTGCAACAATTTCTGGTACCTCTCAAACGTCACATCGGCAAATTGCTTTCTCGATCGGGCTTCTTCCACCCCATGGCTCGCCTGTTCAACAGCAGCCCTGGCACCGGCTGCCCCTGCGGTAGTTTCAGCAGATGCCAGAGTCATAAGTAGCGCACCCTTGCCGACACTGTCCCCTTCCCTCACCTTCATTGAGGTCACAGTCCCTGCTATGCGTGCTGCGATCTGGGCAGAGTTTATCGAGCGGATGGAGCCCACAGCCTCAACCTGCTCGGGAACCATCTCTGTAACCATTTTTTCGACAATTATTCCGGAGACAATCGGACCCGGACCTTCTTTTGTCCCTTCTTTCGACTTGCTGCATGCTGAATTCACCAGCAACACCAGTACGACATATACTGCAAGCCGACCTGTTTTCCATAACCTCATTTAAGAACCTCCTTGAGGAAAATTCCCGCTGATTGCCAGATCCGCGCCAAAGCAAGTGCCTGCCCATTTTCCATTTCAACCTGTACCGCGCGAGCCCTGTTCAGAGACGTCTGCGCATCCAGCAACTCGACCATGGGAGACAGGGAATTTTGAAATCGCTTGCTGATCAGGCGAACACTTTCCTCCGCATCAATCACTGCCTGCCGCGCCAATTCAAGCCTTTTCCCGGCTTCCCCATGGCGAAGAACATTTTCGCTTACCTGATAGGCGATGGAATTGGCATAATCCTTTTGATATTCCTGGGCGGCTCGCTCAAGCGACTTGAATTTATTGACTTCATTACGGGTTTTCAGCCCTGAGAAAAATTCCCAGCGCAAAGTCACCCCCGCCTGCCATGAATCGTTATCCCGACCAAACGGGACGCTGTAATCATTTAATTGATAAGAGGCGCTGGCGTATAAAGTGGGAAGGTAGGCTGCGCGCGCCAGTTCAATCGCAGTTGCTGCTTTTTGGGTTTCTTTATTCACTGCCTGCAGGTCTTTACGATTCTCGACAGCCAATAGTTGCAGTTCCTTCATGGTCGAGGTCATCTCGACAACCGATAGATCATCGACAATATCCACCTCTTCCCCTGGAGTACCCCCGATAACCATTGCTAGCTGCATCTTTGCCAGCTTCAAATCGTTGCTTGCCGTGACCAGTTGCTGTTCCACATCAAAAAGAAATGTTTTTGCCCTTAATCCCTCTGACTTAAGACCTGTCCCTACGCCAACCCTTGCCCCCGCCAGCCGCAGGTGTTCCTTTGCTTCTGCCATGGCTTGTTCAGCTATGCTGACATAGGCCTTTGCACGTCGGACCGCCAGCCACGCCGAATAAACCTGCACCGCCACATCCTGTCGCTTCTGATCGGCGGCAAATTTTTGACTTTCTACTGCCGTTTTAGCAATTGACGTGGATTTTAACAGGGATAAATCGAACAATGGCTGTTCAAGGGTCAGCGCCGTCTTAAAATCATGATAGGAGTCGGGTTTGTTGAGATTGGCTGTATCAAAGTCACTGGAGGCAAATTTCCCCTGGTCCAGCTTCATCATGAAAACACGAGTAGGAGAATTTGAAACCGCCGCACTTTCCTCAAATGAAACCCTTGGTAAATACCTGCTGCGGTTGATATTGACATCTTCTTCAGCTGCAGTTACTTCATGGGCAGTTGCCTGCAGCTGATGGTTCTTCTCCAAAGCTATTAAAATGGCTTGTCGCGGAGAGATTTTGGGTTCGGCAAAACACATCATGGGAAATGACAGTAGCAGGCAAAGTGCAAAATATATTATTTGCAAGGGAGCCTCCCAGTAAAATTGTTACAACAATATATAGCATTTTTTATATATATTACCGTCACAGTATTGTCAAGCTAATTATAGCCTTCGAAATTCCAATAGCAAAAGTGGATTGAATTTACTGTTTTGTCCAGGTGACCAGACAAGCTGGCTAGGAGTCTGTCGGACTTAGAATGAATCGGCTGCGAAACTGGTGATGGGGTAAAGGGAGACCATAATAAAAAAGCCCCTCCAGATTCCTGGCGGGGCTTCATAATACGGTGAAACTAGCTTTTTAAAAGAGGACTGCCTTCTGGGCCAGCTGCAGCAAATAACCGGGAACAACACCCGGTATCATAACCCCGGCCACCGAGATAACAAGACACAAGGCAATAGCAGGCGTTACCTTAACCCAGTCGAATTCCTCAACGGGATCTTTCATGTACATGTAGACCATCACCCGCAGATAATAGTATACGGAGGCGGCACTGTTAAGGACGCCTATGATGGCAAGCCAGATATAACCGGACTTGATGGCAGCGGAGAAGAGGTAGAATTTACCGACAAATCCAACCATGGGGGGAATGCCGGCAAGGGAAAAGAGGAAAATGGCCATCAGAACGGCAAGCACTGGTCTTCTGAAACCAAGACCTGCGAAATCTGTAACATTGCTGTTTGCCTCGCCTTTTTTCCCTATGAGGATGATGATGGCAAATGCCCCGATATTCATAAATGCGTATGAAAGCATGTAGAACAAAATACCTGCAGCACCCTCTGCGCTACCGGCAGCAAAACCGACCAGGGCATATCCGGCATGGGCGATCGAGGAATAGGCAAGAACCCTTTTTATATTGTCCTGCTTAAGAGCAATGATGTTACCGATAGTCATAGTCAGCACAGCAAGGATCCATAGCAGATCCGACCAATCCGCTTTCAGAGTCGGGAAAGCAAACACCATTACACGGATGAATGCTGCGAAACCTGCAGCCTTGGGGCCTGCGGACATAAATGCTGTAATCGGTGTGGGAGCACCTTCATAAACGTCCGGGGTCCACATATGGAAGGGCGCAGCAGCAATTTTGAAGGAAAACCCGACAGCAATCAGCAGCATGCCAACGAGGAACAGCGGGTTAGCTGTAACCGCACCATTCTGGCTCACGTATGAGGCAATATTTGCAATCTTGGTTGACCCGGTGGCACCATAAGTAAGAGCCATTCCGTAAAGAAGGAAACCGGTAGAAAAGGCGCCGAGCAGGAAGTACTTCAAACCTGCTTCATTTGATTTTAAATTCTCCCTGTTGAATCCAGCAAGAACATAAAGGGCGACAGATAAAACTTCGAGGCCCAGGAAGATGGTCATGAGATCAGTTCCCGATGCCATCAGCATCATACCTGCCGTTGCCAGCAGTATGAGGGGGTAAATTTCCCCATGGTTGCAGTTTTCCCGCTCAAGATACTGGTCACTGATAAGCAACGTCAAGGCTGCGGACACAAGGAAAATGGCTTTGAAAAACAGAGAGAAGTTATCCTGTAATACTGAACCGTTAAAGCCCTCCTGGAGTGAGAGCGGTGCATCCCAAGCATTGAATACGCTGACTCCGGCAACGATAATACCTATGAGACTCAGGTAAGCAAGATAAGCCTTCTGTTTGCCAGGGACAAAGACATTGACCAGCAGAAGCACCATGGCAAATACCGAAAGTATTGTCTCTGGCATCACCGCAGCGAAGTTTATGGCTGGCATAGGGATTGTTTCCATCTAATTTCCTCCGGTAACTATTCTAAACTGTGTCTATTTCACTTCTGCTGGGGTTGCTGCGTGTGGATCTGCAATCGGGACGGCAGGAATTGCCTGCACCGGTTGGGAAACAGTTAGTTGTGGATTTGCAGCAGCCTGCTTCGTCTTGACATGCTGAACCAGGTTCACAATGGAAGGGCTCATTTTGTCGAGGAACGGGCGTGGGTAAACTCCCATGAAGAAGATAAGTACCAGTAGTGGGAGCATGATTGCAATTTCCCGTGCATTCAGGTCCTTGAGAACCTGGTTTTTCGGATTGTTGAGTTCTCCGAACATTACGCGTTGGAACATCCACAGCATGTACACGGCGGAGAGTATGACTCCGCTGGTAGCAATCACCGAGTACCATCTGATACTGCTCTCGAAAGATCCGATCAGAACCAGGAATTCGCCGACAAAGCCGTTGGTCCCCGGGAGGCCGATGGAAGAGAGAGTAACAATCATGAAGATGGTAGCGAATACCGGCATCTGTTTGGAGAGACCGCCGAAATCTGTAATAAGCCTGGTATGCCGGCGTTCATAAATGAAACCAACAATAAGGAACAATGCGCCGGTGGAAACGCCATGATTGAGCATCTGCAGCATACCACCGGCAATGCCCTGCTCATTTAATGCAAAGACACCGAGCATGACGAAGCCAAGATGGGCAACAGATGAATAAGCGACCAGCTTCTTGACGTCCTCTTGTACCATCGCCACCAGAGCGGCATAAATTATACCAATAACCGACAGGGTCGCGATAAGCGGTGTAAACTGATCGGTTGCCAGAGGAAAGAGCGGAATAGCGAAACGAACGAAACCGTAGGTACCCATCTTCAAAAGCACAGCCGCCAGTATTACCGAACCAGCCGTTGGGGCTTCGGTATGGGCATCAGGCAGCCAGGTATGGAGCGGAAACATCGGTACCTTGATAGCAAAGGCCAGGGCAAAAGCCAGAAACATCCAGGTCTGGGTTACCGGATCCAATGAAAGCTGGTAAAACTTGAGAAGATTGAAATCTCCGCCACCGGCCTTGAAGTAAAGGGCTATCAATGCCACCAGCATGAGCAGTGAACCAACCATGGTATAAATGAAGAACTTCACAGCGGCATATATCTTGTTCTTGCCACCCCAGATACCGATGATGAAATACATTGGGATCAGCATTACTTCCCAGAAGATATAGAAGAGGAAGAGGTCGATGGCGATGAAGGCACCAAGCATGCCGACTTCAAGAAGAAGCAGACAGATCATATACTCTTTCACCTTTTCTTCGACTGCGGTCCATGTCGAAAGAATGGCGATAGGCATAATGAAGGTGGTAAGAATGACAAGCCACAGGCTGATACCGTCGATGCCTATGTGGTAGCTCATCTGGAACGGTCCGGCTGATATCCAGGGCACTTTTTCAACAAACTGGAACTCGGCGGTGTTCTGAAAACCGGTAATCAACGGAATAGAAACTAGGAAAACTATCAGAGAAACGCCAAGGGCGATACCTCTCGCGACTGCATGGCTGTTCTTGTTGACGAACAGCAGGAGTAAAACCCCCAACAGCGGCAGGAAAGTTATTATGCTCAGTAACGCAGGCATCTGGTTCATTTACTCTGCTCCTTTAAATCTGGCAAAAATTATCTGAATTAATTCTTAACGGAATAGGTAGAAACCGACGATCACAACCATACCCAGTGCCATGGTCAAAGCGTAATTGTGCACAAAGCCTGACTGAACATGTCTGAGAACACCGCTGAACCCCATGGTCACCTTGGCCACGCCATTGACAATCCCGTCTACCACCAGCACATCGAATCCTTTCCAGAGAAAGTGGCCGAGGGCCTTGCAGGGATTGACAAAAAGGAAGTCATAAAGCTCGTCTATGTACCATTTGTTATAAACTGCCTTGTGCAGACCGGGAAAGGCAGCCGTAAATTTGGCCGGTATTGACGGCGAGATTATATAGAGAGCGTAAGCTATGCTGATACCAATAACGGCAATCAATACCGAGGTGCCCATTAGACCCCACTCCAGGGCGTGGCTGTGATGGGCTGCAGCGTGTACATGCTCCTTGGCAAACTCTTCCGAAATTTTGAAGACCGGCTCAAGGTAGTGCTCGAAGTAATTGGGTATGCCTCCAAGAACGTCGCCGATCAGTTTCGGGATACCCACATAGCCGCCAATCACAGCAAGCGTGCCCAAAACCATCAGAGGAAGCGTGATAACAAAAGGCGACTCGTGGAGATGATCTTTTGCCTTGGCAGTAATGCGACACTCACCGAAGAAGGTCATAAAAACCAGTCGGAACATATAAAATGCAGTGAAGCCTGCGGCTATTGCCCCCGTTCCCCAAAGAACATAGTTGAGGCTGCCATGAAACGGGTTAGCGAATGCCTGCCAAAGAATCTCGTCTTTCGAGAAAAAGCCTGAGAAGCCGGGGATACCAGCTATGGCAATGGTCGAAACAAGAAAGGTGATAAAAGTAATCGGCATTTTTGATTTCAGCCCGCCCATATTGCGCATGTCCTGGGCGTCATCGTGGGAATGTGCATGATGTAAAGCGTGATGCATGGAGTGAATAACCGAGCCTGAACCAAGGAACAGACAGGCCTTGAAGAATGCATGGGTCATGAGGTGGAATACACCGGCTGCGAAGGCACCAACCCCCATTGCCAGAAACATGAAGCCCAGCTGAGAAACTGTAGAATATGCAAGAACCCGTTTGATGTCGTTCTGGGCAGTGCCGATCGTTGCAGCGAAAATCGCGGTGGCTGCACCGATACAGGCAATTACCAGCATTGTTTCAGGAGCTTTGATGAAGATGAAGTTCATGCGGCCGATCATATAAACACCGGCGGTAACCATTGTAGCAGCATGAATGAGGGCCGATACCGGCGTAGGGCCTTCCATGGCATCAGGCAGCCAGGTGTAAAGAGGTATTTGGGCCGATTTACCTGTGGCGCCAAGGAAAAAGCAGAGAGTAATGATGGTAACAATGCCGCCAACCGGCAGCAGGTGGGATGCCTTACCCAACTCCACGAAGTTGATGGTCCAGATATTATGGTTCTGGCCTAAAAACCAGAACAATGTGAACACCCCCAGCAGGAAGCCGAAGTCCCCAACCCTGTTCATCACAAAAGCTTTTTTCCCTGCATCCCCAGCGGATTTTTTGTGGAAATAGTACCCAATGAGCAGGTAAGAGCAAAGACCAACCCCTTCCCAACCTACGAACATCAGCAGCAGGTTGTTGCCGAGGACAAGAAGAAGCATTGAAAAGGTGAAGAGATTGAGATAGGTGAAGTAACGGTAAAAGCCTTCCTCACCATGCATGTAGCCGATGGAATATAAATGGATGAGAAAGCCGACGCCGGTGACGACCATGATCATCAGAGCTGACAGGGGGTCGATCAGGAAGCCGATATCTGCTTTGAAATTACCCGATTGCATCCAGGTAAAGACGTTTAGCTCATAAAGGCGCTCTTCACTGGGTAGAGACAGCAGTTTGAACAGTATGCTGCAGGAAACCAGGAAAGAACCAAAGACCATTGCCGATCCGATCCCGCCTATAATCTTCTCATTCTTTATTGATTTGCCGAATAGGCCGTTGATTACCACCCCGATGAGTGGGAACAGTGGGATCAACCATACGTATTCAAACATTCCTGACTCCTTTATCTGATAAATTCCTGAAATTTGTCGAAGTTATTACCATTTCATGATGTTGACATCTTCAACGTCGATGGATTCCCTGTTTTTAAAGAAGGCTATCATCAGAGCAAGACCGACTGCCGCCTCGGCAGCGGCAACAGTCATGACGAAAAAGACGAAAATCTGGCCGTCAATGTTGCCAAGGTATTTGGAGAAGGCAATAAAGGTAAGATTCACTGCATTCAGCATCATCTCCACGCACATGAAAATAACGATGGCGTTTCTCCTGACAAGTACCCCTATGGTGCCTATTGAGAACAGAATTGCGCTTATGATGAGATAGTTGTTTAAGGCCAGCATTGTCTTCACCCCGATAATTTTAGATTTTTCTTTTAGATAGGATGACTGCCCCGATAATAGCAACAAGCAGAAGCAGAGAAGTTATCTCAAAAGGCAGCAGGAAGTCCGTGTAAAGTGCCTTGCCGATTAATTCAACATGTCCTACTTTCTCGATCAGTGCTGTATCCATCGCACCTGTTAAGCCGGTCATGGAACCTTTCGTGAGGAAGTAGCAGGTCTGGAACAGAATAAGCAGGCCTACTATACTGCCAGCCAAGACTGCATGAGTGGTTTTCCTGCCAGTTTCAGTTCTGATATTGAGAAGCATTATGACAAAGACAATCAGAACCATGATGGCACCGGCGTAGACAATAACCTGTATGGCCGCCATAAAGGGAGCATCAAGCATCACATAGAAGGTGGCAAGACAGAAAAAAGTCATTACCAGTGATAGAGCACTGTTTATCGGGTTTCTGCAGGTAATCACCAGAATGCTGGATATGACAGCCACCGCTGCCACTATGAGGAAGAATAACGACTCTAGCATTGACTGCTCCTTTATTTCTTTTCTAAAAGTCTTTCTTTTGAAAAAACAAAATCAGCCCGTGTATAGTTGGCAAGTTCAAAAGCCTCTGTCATGCGCACTGCATCCACAGGACATGCCTCAACACAGAAGCCACAGAATATGCAACGCAGCATGTCAATCTCATACTCAGCAGCGTACTTGTTGTGATTTTCATCTTCACCCGCTTCGACTTTGATGCACTTAGCCGGGCAGACAGTGGGACAAAGGTAGCAGGCAACACATTTCGCCTTGTCATGAGAAATATTAAGGGCATGAAGGCCTCTGAATGTAGGAGCTACCTCCGGCCTCTCGTCCGGATATTGAAGAGTAACCGGCTTCTTGAAAAGATGACTTAGTGTGATCCCTAAACCTTTAAGCAACGGCATTATCATGGGTGATACCTCGCCTGTAAATTTGATTCTATTTTAAAAGCGTAACGACAATTCCTGTAACCACTACATTGAGCAGAGTCAAGGGCAGGAACACCTTCCAGCCGAGTCTCATAAGCTGGTCATAACGATATCTGGGGTAGGTTGCCCTGATCCACATGCAGACGAAAATCAGGAAATAAACCTTGGCAATGAACCAGACCCAGCCCGGAAGGAATGCAGGACCGTGCCAGCCGCCCAAAAACAGGGTGGTCGTAACGGCACAGACAGTTACCATGTTTGCATATTCAGCCATAAAGAACATCGCGTATTTCATGCTTGAATATTCGGTGATAAATCCGGAGACAAGCTCTGTTTCAGCCTCGGGGAGGTCGAATGGGGTACGGTTGATTTCAGCAAGAGAGCAGATAAAAAAGATGACGAAGGCAAGCGGTTGCTTGAAAGCATACCAGGCAAAACCTGCTTGATCTGCAACTATCTTCTGCAGAGAAAGTGACTCGGAGAGCATGAAGACGGCAACGATTGCCAGTCCTGCAGCCAGTTCATAAGACACCATTTGCGCTGAAGCCCTGAGTCCTCCCAGCAGAGAGTATTTGCTGTTTGACGACCATCCTGCCAGAACGACCCCGTAAACACCCAGGGAAGCCATACCAAGGATATAGAGCACACCCACATTGACATCGAGAATCCTGTCACCAGCAGGGTCATAGACGGCAGCAATCTGCAGGGGAACTTTATAACCGGCAACCTCGATCGTCTCCCCGAAAGGAATAACTGCAAATGCGATAAATGCCGGGATAAGAGCTACAAGAGGAGCCAAAAGGAAGGCAAACTTGCTCGATTGCGCCGGAATGACCTCTTCCTTGAAGAAAAGCTTCAACCCATCGGCAATAGGCTGGAGCAATCCGTGCCAGCCTGTCCTCATGGGACCGAGACGCACCTGCATATGGCCGATGATTTTTCTTTCCGCGTAAGTGGCATATGCAACCGTCAATAACACAAAGACAAAGGCTACGAGCACTTTGGCAATCATTGCTATGTAGTACGCAACTGGCAGTCCTAAGATTAGCGTATCCATCTGATTGTCTTCCCCTCTTTAGTAAAATTAGCTTTTTAAGTTACAGAATTATTTGCGGATAGCTACCCAGGTAACTGGATTGCCATCGGTTATGGTATTGATGGACTGTTCATTGAAGTGGTAGGGAGCAAAGACCACCCCTTTCGGCATCCGCATGCTGATCTTTGCCTTCAGCTGGATTTCAGCCCCTGCAGAGGCGACCTTTACCAGGTCGTTCTCTTCAATTTTCAGTGCAGCAGCGTCCTCTCTACTGAGTTCTGCGTAACCCTCGGGGCAGACATGCATTGGGCCCTCGCCAAAACGGGACATCGTACCGCAATGGTAAAGAGCGCTTCCTGTAACCAGCGCATACTTGCCAGCCTCCGCTATGCTCTGCCGTGCTGGAGCCGGCACAAATTTGGGCCTGGTGGTAACAGGAATAAGTGCACCCTCCTGGCCAAGCTTTTCGTATGACAGACCGGCGTAGCCGTTAACTTCCCTGGCGATTTCAGCAAAGACCTTCCCGGGGTCACTGAAAGTAGCGCCTCCCAACAGGCCGCTCAAGCCATTCAGGATATCAAAGTCGCTGCGGCTCTGGCCTACCGGCTTGATGGCTTTTTGAACATGCTGAACAATTCTGCCGACGCTGGTGAAGGTTCCCTGCTTTTCGGCAAAGGAACAGGCGGGCAGAACAACATTGGCTTTCTCGGCGGTTTCAGTTAGAAAAAGGTCCTGCACCACGAGAAATCCGACTTTGTCGAGTGCATCGGTTATTTTCTTCCGGTTCGGATAAGAGACGACAGGGTTTTCACCTATTACATAAAGTGCCTTGATAGTACCAGCAGAGCAGGCATCGATGATGGCGGATGCACCTTTTCCCTTGCCTGCGGGATAGATACCCATGTCAACAGCACCCTGGCTGTTGTTTTTCTCACCCATTATCAGGACGCCCGAACCTTCCTTGCCAATCTTTCCAGCAACGAGTGCGAGATTTATGAGTGCCTGTGCAAGTGTCTTGTCATGTCCCGGATAGCCAAGGCCAAGAGGAAGAATAATCAGCGCCTTGTCAGCCTTGGCATAATCTGTGGCAAGGGCGACAATTTCCTCGGCGGGTATGCCGCACACTTCGGCAGCCTGAAGGGGGGTATAGGATTCCAATGACTTTTTGAAATCTTCAAGACCAGCAATGCCTGATGCTGCGGCGTCAATCAGATTATTATCGACTATCGCCTTAGCCAGTGCGTTTACAAGAAATACCTCGTTGCCAGGCTTGTACACATAGGTCTTTGCCTTGGGGAGCCTGGAAAGTTTACCCTTCTTGTCCGAGATGATGCGCAGATCAACGCCGTTCCGCTTGACGCCGAGATTGATCTCAAAACCGAGCACAGGATGGGTTTCATAAGCATCGGTCTTGACGACCAGAATAAGGTCGCTCTTCTGGATATCGGTAACCGTTGAAGGAGAAGCAGCAAAGCCGAGACTTTCGAATGCTCCGGCACTCAGGGCGCTATGGGCATAGCCTGCAGAATGGTCGAGATTATCTGAACCAAGAACATCTTTATAGAGCTTCCTTACCAGATAAAGTTCCTCGTTGGTAAGGCGCGGCGTGATCAAACCTGCCACAGCATCGCTTCCTGAAGCCTCTGCTGATTTCAGCCCCTCGGCAACGGCAGTCAATGCCTCGCCCCAACTTGCCGGCTCAAGTTTGCCGTTTCTTCTGATCAGCGGAGTAGCAAGACGCTTCTCACTGTTGACAAACTGATAACCGAAGCGCCCTCTGGTACAGAGCTGGCCGTTATGGAACCCCTGGTTTTCATCATAGACAGTTGTTAGGACCTTATCATCCTTCACTCCCAATGTGAGCTGACAGCCGGTGCCGCAGTATGAGCAGACAGATTTGACCTTGTTCAAGGACCACCAGCGAGCCTTGAATTTGAAGGGACGAGAGACGAGAGCCCCTACCGGACAAACGGACACGCATGATCCGCAAAACTCGCAGTTAAGAGGGCCGTCGAATTCGGTGCCCATTTTGGCCTCTATTCCGCGGTTTATAAATGTATAGGCACCGAAAGAAACTATTTCGTCACAGATACGTGCACATTTACCGCAATGTATGCAACGGTTCATATCCCGCTCGATGAGCGGATTCTCGTAGTCTATCTTGTGATTGAATTTTTCGTCAGTGAATTGATTGGTATTTACTTGGTATTCATAGGTCAGGTTCTGCAGATCGCAATCACCGGCTGCATCGCAAACCGGGCAGTCAACAGGATGTTTGAGGAGGAGGAGCTCCAATACAAGTTTTCTGGCGTTGACGATCTCAGGATTCGTCGTCCTGACAGTCATACCTTCGGTAACCGGTGTGGTACAAGCAGGTATGAGACGACCTTTCATCTGCTCTACTTCGACAAGACACATCCGACAGCCGCCAAACGGATGCAGTTTCTTATCGTGACAAAGAATGGGAATTCTTATACCGGCTGCCTTGGCCGCATCATAAATGGTAGCGTCTTTAGGTACAGTTACCTTTTTATCATCGATTGTAAGATTAACCATCTCGACCCTCTGTTCTCCCTCGGATGTATACTTGATGATCAGCTACTCAATGGCCATGAAACGGCATGCGTCATAGCAGGACTTGCATTTGGTGCACTTTTCCTTATCCAGGTAGGCAATTTGACCTTTCTCCCAGATGATTGCATTGGAAGGACAGGCTTTGAGACAAGCACCACACTTGACGCATTTTTCCTCGACAACCTGCCAAAGGAGCAATTCCTTGCAGCAGTTGGAGGGGCACCGCTTGTCATTGATATGGGCCTCGTACTCATGGCGGAAATACTTGATCGTGGACAGAATCGGATTGGGTGCAGTCTGCCCCAGGCCACACAGCGAGGCCTTCTTGATGGTGGCTCCCATCTCCAAAAGCGTGTCGATATCTGACGCCTGGCCACGACCCTCAGTGATACGCTCCAGGACGTCAAGCATGGCCTTCAGACCGATTCGGCAGGGAACGCATTTACCGCATGACTCCATCCTGGTGAAGCTGAGGAAGAAGCGGGCCACGTCCACCATGCAGGTGGTTTCGTCCATGACGACCAGACCACCGGACCCCATCATGGCGCCTGCCTTGATAAGCGAATCGTAGTCGACGGGTGTATCCAGTACTTCAGCAGGAATACAGCCACCGGAAGGACCACCGGCCTGGACGGCTTTGAATTTCCTGTTGTTGGCTATGCCGCCGCAGACGTCATAAATAACCTGGCGCACCGACATGCCTGCAGGAACTTCCACGAGGCCGGTATGTTTCACTTTGCCGGTTACGGCAAAGATCTTGGTGCCTTTAGTGGTATCGGTGCCCAAGGAGGCATACCAATCGGCGCCTTTATTGATGATATGACGGACGTTGGCAAACGTCTCGACGTTGTTGATGTTGGTCGGCTTGCCCCAGAGGCCTTTAACGGCTGGGAACGGTGGACGTGGCCGGGGCATGCCGCGCTCGCCTTCAATGGAGGCCATCAGGGCAGTTTCTTCACCACAAACAAAAGCACCTGCTCCCATTTTGATGCGCATGTCGAAGTCGAAGCCCCAACCTTGAATGTTCTTGCCGAGCCAGCCCTTCTCATAGCAAATATCGATGGCATGCTGAAGGCGCTGTATAGCCAGTGGATATTCTGCTCGAACATAAACATAGCCGTAGTAGCAGCCAATGGCATAGGCGGCAACCATCATGCCTTCGATGATACAGAATGGATCACCTTCCAGCACGGAGCGGTCCATGAAGGCACCTGGGTCACCTTCGTCAGCGTTGCAGATGAGATATTTCTTGTCGCCTGGGGACGCTGCGCAGAAAGACCATTTCATGCCAGTAGGAAAACCACCACCCCCACGGCCACGGAGACCGGATTTTTTTACCTCGTCAATCACCTCAGCTGGCTTCATGGTCTTGATGCACTTCTCGATGGCTTTAAAACCATCTTCTTCAAGATACGCCTGCAGGCTGTCTGGGTCGATCTGGCCGCACCCGGACATGACGACTCGCATCTGCTGATCGACGAATGTATTGTAATATGGCTTCGCTTTCTTCTTTTCGATCGGGGTACTCTTGACAATATGCTCATCAAGAATGGCTGCGACATCCTCGGGAACGACGAAGTCATATGTAACCCGGCCCAGCTCGGGGGTTATGATGTCAACGAGAACATCATTGGCGCAGAGGCCACGACATCCTGTCTTGATGACATCGCAACGCTTGCCAATGACGGCATTGATCCCCTTTTCCTCTATCAGCTTTGTAAATTCCTGCTCTACCTTTTTTGCGCCGGCTGAAATACCACCAGTACCTTGACAGATCAGAATCTTTATTGCTTCATTTTCGCTCATAAAAAATGATCCCCTACTGGAAATTATAGAGCTACTATTTCATCGGCCTCTGGCTGTAGTCCGCGATGATCTCTTCGACTTTTTGAACAGTCATCTTGCCAAAAGTATCGTCATTGACCATTGCCAAAGGCGCCATGCCGCATGCACCCAAGCAGGCGACCTTCTCAAAAGTGAAGCGAAGATCAGGGGTCGTCTCTGCATGACCGATATGGAGTTTATCGAAGAAGGTATCGACTATTCGCTCAGCACCCTGGACATGGCAGGCAGTTCCCACACAGACCCTGATGATGAATTTGCCGCGCGGCTTCAGATGAAACTGCGCGTAGAAGGTGAGAACGCCATAGATCTGACTCGGATAGACATTCAGCCTTTCAGCCACAAGATCTATAGTCGGCTTCGGCACATATCCATATTCTTCCTGAATGCCTTGCAAAACCGGCATCAGATTGCCCGGCAGGGTCAGGAATTTATCGATCACCTGGTTTGCTGCACTCAGGTCTATTTCTTCTGCTTGTAGTTCTTCGGCTGGAGCGTTACTCATGTACTCCATCTCCTTTATTAGTTGGAGTTACCTGTCAATTTCACCAAGGACTATATCAAGGGTTCCGATGACTGCGACAAGGTCAGCAATCATTGCGCCCTTTGCCATTTTCTCGATAGCCTGCAGGTTGACGAATGAAGGCGGACGAATCCTCATTCGGTAAGGTTTTGTCCCACCGTCACTGACAATGTAGTATCCAAGCTCACCTTTTGGCGCTTCAACCGATTGATATACCTCACCTTCAGGAACCGGAAACCCCTCGCTGGCGATTTTGAAGTGATGAATGAGGCCCTCAATGGTGTTATAAACGTCTTCCTTGGGGGGGTAGCAGACCTGAGGTGCGTCAGCCAGGATAGGGCCGGGCTTAAGGGAGTCCAGAGCCTGCTTGACTATCTTAACCGCCTCTCTCATTTCCACCAGGCGAACTTTGTACCGGTCAAAGGTGTCACAGTTTTGACCGACAGGCACCTCAAACTTGTATTTTTCATAGCCGCTGTACGGATTATCCCTACGCAGATCCCAATCAACACCCGAACCCCTTAAAGCAGGCCCAGTGATTCCATAATCAATTGCATCTTCGGCCGAAATGACTCCGTTACCCACAGTTCTCTGCAACCAGATGGTGTTCTTTGTAAGCAGCCCCTCATAGGTGTCGAAATGCCCGGGAAAGGTATCAACGATTTCCTGGACGTCTTTTTCGAAGCCTTCATATACTTCTCTGGACAGGCCACCAACGCGGAAGTAGCTGGCTGTCATCCGGGCACCGGATATTTTCTCATAAAGATCCATGACCTTTTCACGTTCGCGGAAGGCATAGATAAACACAGTCATGGCGCCTATATCCAAAGCATGTGTTGCAATCCAGACCAGGTGAGACTTGAGCCTGGTCAGTTCGGCCAGAATAACCCTGATGGTTTGCGCTCTCTCCGGAACTTCTATGCCGAGCAATTTCTCAACGGCAAGGACATAGCCGAGGTTATTGCTCAACGGTGCCAGATAATCCAGCCTGTCAGTTAGAGGAATCGTCTGGTGATATGTGCGGTGCTCAGAGAGTTTTTCAACACCGCGATGGAGATAGCCTATATGAGGGGTGACCTTTTCTACGATTTCCCCGTCCAGCTCGATAACCAGCTGCAACACCCCGTGCGTACTTGGATGCTGCGGACCCATATTTACCGTCATTATCTCTTTACTAGCCATTGTTCGCCTCTATTTTGAGATAGATACTGATTTTATTCCAATTAGGACAACCGACCTTTATAGGGTTCCCGGTCAGGTCCCTGCAGAGGGTAGTCCTTGCGTAGCGGATGTCCGACCCAGTCGTCAGTCATCAGAATTCGGCGAAGATCAGGATGATTATTAAAGAGGATACCCATCAGGTCGTATACCTCCCTCTCAAGCCAATTAGCTGTTTTCCAGACGCCATACACGGTGTCTATTGTACAGTCACTATCGGAGACGGGAGCCTTGATGCGGATTCTATCCTTATTGGGAATAGAATAAAGATTGTAAACAACCATGAACCTTGGATCACTACCAAGATAATCAACTGCAGTGATGTCAGTGAGCAGGTTGTAACGCTGCTGCTCTTTAAGAAAAGAACAGATGGACACGATATCTTCTTTCTTTACCGTGACTGTCACTTCACCCCTGAATTCCTTGATGTCGATTATTGAGGAAGCAAATTTTTCTTTTAGCTTGATTACTGCACGATTATTTTCTGCCATATCAGCCATACCTTTTCCTTTGGTATTATGATAATTACACTAAGCGGCCGGCTCTAGCCTGTCACCAAGCCCGATCGCAGAGCCAAAAGAATTCCGCTCTTTGCCGATCTTGTCCTGAAGCTTCATAATACCGTAAAGGAGTGCTTCAGGGCGTGGAGGACAGCCAGGAACATAGACATCTACCGGCAAAGCCTCATCAATACCTTGCACGACGCTATATGTATCGAATACCCCACCGGAACAGGCGCAGGCACCCATAGCAATGACCCATTTCGGCTCGGGCATCTGCTCATATACAGTTTTGATGACAGGCAACATCTTCTTGGTCACCGTACCCGCTATAATAATGCAGTCGGCCTGCCTCGGTGATGCGCGAAATATAATACCAAAGCGGTCAAGGTCATGCTTTGCCGCACCTGTAGCCATCATTTCGATTGCACAACAAGCAAGACCAAAGGTCATCGGCCAAATGGAGGTTTTTCTTGCCCAGTTGACAAGTCCGTCCAAGGAAGCTGTTACAATATTATCTCCCAATGGTTGTTCTACTCCCATTCCAAGGCTCCTTTTTTCCAGACATAAATATAACCGACAAAAAGAATGACTATGAATACGCCCATTTCCATAAGGCCGAACATTCCGAGTCTTTTAAAGAGAACTGCCCATGGATAAAGGAAAACAGCCTCTATATCGAAAAGGATAAACAGCATCGCAATAATGTAGAATTTGATGGAGAACCGCTCCCTGGCACTGCCGACCGGCTCCACACCACATTCATACGGTGACAACTTGACTTCAGATGGCTTTTTGGGTCCGATAAGCGATGAAAAGATGATTGAACCCAGACCAAAAGCCACTGCAACAGCGACCAATAGAATAATCGGTAGATAGGCACCAAGCATTTTTATTCATCCTCCTGAACTGATGTTTTTTTCATTAGCCTATCAGCGCCATATATACTGCGGACTGGCTTCATGCTTAGCTGTACACGGCTTTAAATAGTATACTGTATACAGCACGCGGAATTTAAGTCATTTAACATTCTTTGTCAAGGAAAAAAATGGGACTGTAAACATCCTTTTTTGCTCCACAAGGCCGCTGAAACAGATGATTAATTCCCTTGACATCACGCAGTTTTTCATGATACGAACCACAGCGATAAGGCATTAAAATTAATATGTTAGGGGATCAATTCATGAATTTCAGCCGATCGGCCGACCTTTTTAAACAAGCGCAGAACTCCATTCCCGGCGGGGTAAACAGCCCTGTTCGAGCTTTCAAGTCTGTTGGCAGAGATCCCTTGTTCATTAAAAAGGCTTCCGGCTGCAAAATAGAAGATGTGGATGGCAACCAGTTCATCGACTTTGTAGGCTCCTGGGGGCCAATGATTCTCGGACACTGTCATCCTCAAGTAGCCTCCGCTGTCAAAGCAGCAGTAGATAGCGGCTGCAGCTTTGGCGCCCCTACCGAACTTGAGATCACTCTCGCAGAAATGGTGATTAATGCTGTTCCTTCAATTGAAATGGTGAGGATGGTCAGTTCCGGCACCGAAGCCACTATGAGCGCAATACGACTGGCCCGAGGATACACCGGTCGGGACAAGATCCTCAAATTCTCAGGATGTTACCATGGCCATTCCGACTCACTCCTGGTCAAGGCAGGCTCCGGCGCCGCAACTTTCGGGGTGCCTGATTCTCCTGGCGTTCCACAGGACTTTGCTCGGCACACCCTCACCGCTGACTATAACAGCCTGGAATCGGTGAGGACTCTTATTGCAGAGAACAAAGGCCAAGTCGCATGTATCATCGTCGAGCCTGTTGCAGGCAATATGGGTACAGTACCCCCCCGGGAAGGTTTCCTTGAAGGTCTGCGCACCCTGTGTACCCAGGAAGGAATCGTCCTCATCTTTGATGAAGTAATGTCCGGGTTCAGGGTTGCTTACGGTGGAGCGCAAGAAGTCTACGGTGTTACGCCGGACATGACGACACTGGGCAAAATCATTGGTGGCGGGTTGCCGGTCGGCGCTTTCGGAGGCAAGAAGGAAATCATGACACTGCTTTCCCCCTCAGGAGGGGTCTATCAAGCGGGAACACTCTCGGGAAATCCTTTGGCAATGACAGCAGGAATTGAAACGCTAAAGCTTCTGCAGGCAGAAGGCTTTTACCGAAATCTTGAAGAAAAAAGTTCCTACGTTGCCGCGGGTATTGCCAGAGCAGCTGAGAAAGCCGGCTTTCCCATTTATTCAGCCAGAGTAGGCAGCATGTTCTGCGCTTTTTTCTCCAAAGACCCTGTCTATGACTGGACAACTGCAGCCAAATGCGACACCGAAGCTTTTGCCAAATATTTCCGTCTCATGCTTGGGGAGGGTATATACCTGGCTCCGTCACAGTATGAAACTGCCTTCGTCTCCATAGCCCATGCCACCGAAGACCTGGATCGAACCATTGCGGCCGCTGAAAAATCATTCAGGGCATTGTAGAATCTAATAAAACACGTCCACTGATGACAACATGTTGCAATATGGTTGACAAGCTCGTCTTTAATGTGCTATCAAGCCTTGTTTTGAAGTAGCCCTGAAAAATGGCGTCTGCATATATGGATGAGGAAAAAAAAAGGCTGATCAAGACCCTAGGAATGATATCCACCATGGGAATTTCCATGGCGGTTGCAATCGCTCTTGGCGTCTACATAGGCTGGACACTTGACAAATGGCTTGAAACGAGGCCCTGGTTCTTCTTCATTTTTCTGTTTTTCGGCATTGTCGCAGGGTTCCGTAATATATTTATAATAGCCGGAAGAGAAATAAAAAAAGATGACGAGGGTGAAGATAAGCGAAAATAATTTCTTTACCCTTCTTTCCCGCGCCAGCATCGCCTTGACCATCCTGCTGGCGCTGATCGCATCTTCATTTACCTCACCACGTTTTTCCGCAGGCATCTTGGCAGGCGGCCTGCTGGCAGTCGCCAATTTTTACTGGTTGCGCAACATTCTGCAGAGGGCTCTGCTGCTGCAGGTTGAGGATGCGCCCCGTTTTGCCATATTGCGCTATGTTGTGAGACTGGCTCTTCTGGCGGTCGCATTATTGCTTCTGGTTATATATGCAAAAGTCGATATCTTCGGCCTTCTGATAGGCCTGTCGGTACTTGTCGTCAATATAATTGCATTATCCATATATCTGTCCCTCAAAGGAGGCTAGCATCAATGGTTCATCCGTTTCTTTTTTTGCAGTTTTTCAGACATCTTCTGACTCCTCTGGGCATATCCGAAGGGGGCGCCGATGCTATTGCCTACACCTGGCTGATCATAGCCCTTCTGCTGATCGTTTCCATACTGGCGACAAAAGGCCTGAAATCTGTACCTGGCAAGATGCAGAATTTCATGGAAGTAATCATCGGTGGAATCGAAAACATGGTTGTTGAGACAATGGGAGAGCATGGTAAACCCTTCTTCCCGTTGATTGCAACACTCGCCCTGTTTATTCTGGTGTCCAACCTCATCGGCCTCATCCCGGGATTCTTTCCGCCGACAGCAAACATCAACACCACTGCGGCATGCGCCGTTATTGTCTTCGTCACCACACACATCGTTGGTATCAAGGAACATGGTGTGAAGTACATCAAACACTTCCTCGGACCGATTCTCTGGCTGGCGCCAATGATGTTTTTCATCGAGGTCATCGGACACTTCAGCCGAGTAATCTCGCTCACCCTTCGTCTGTTTGGCAATATGAATGGCCACGAGCTCGTACTGATGATCTTCTTCGGCCTCGCTCCATTTCTGGTCCCCTTGCCGATGATGCTGATGGGCGTGCTGGTGTCTTTCATCCAGGCTTTCGTCTTCATGCTGCTGGCAATGATCTATATCCAGGGATCCCTCGAAGAAGGTCATTAATTATACTTGTTACCAACCATCAAGCTTTTTCCTATACTATTTAGGAAATATTCAAAACAAAGGAGAAGGAAAAATGAGTTTTTTTACAATGTGTGTTCTCGCAGCAGGTATCGGTATGGCACTTGGAACCCTCGGAACCGGTATCGGTCAGGGTCTGGCAGTCAAGAGTGCTGTTGAGGGCGTTTCCAGAAACCCCGGCGCTTCCGGTAAGATCCTCACCACCATGATGATCGGTCTGGCCATGATCGAATCTCTTGCCATCTACGCCCTTGTTGTCTGTCTGATCATCCTCTTCGCCAACCCCTACAAGGATATCGCTCTCGAACTGGCAAAAACTGTCGCGAAATAATTTCGTTTCAGCAGAATTAAAAAAAGGGTGCACCAACAGGTGCGCCCTTTTTTTATGTATTCATTATGCTCTCAGCTTAGGGCTCAAGGATTCTGTAACAGCTCAAAATTATTAGTCTTACTTGACTTTCCCAGGGGAGTATGAAATAGTCTCAACCATGGAACTGATAGCCGACATGCATACCCATACCATAGCTTCAGGTCACGCATATTCTACAGTGAACGAGCTGGCAGAGGCTGCAGCACGCAAAGGTTTGAAGGCTATCGCCCTGACTGATCACGGCCCGGCAATGCCCGGTGGCCCCCATCTTTACCATTTCGGCGCCATACGTTTCATTCCCCGGGAAATAGCAGGAGTTCGCATTCTCTGCGGCACTGAAGCCAACATCCTCAATGAACACGGAGATATCGACCTGCCTGACCGTTACCAGGAGCGCCTTGATTTTGTGATGGCGGGGCTGCACGAAGGCTGCGGATTCGATGGCCAAGGGATCGAGCACAATACCGAGGCTGTCATAAATGCCATGGCCAACCCGCGGATACATGCCATTTCCCATCCGGGAAACCCGTTGTTTCCACTCGATTACGAAAAAATTGTAAAGGCAGCCTTGGATACGGGGACAGCTCTGGAAATCAACAACGCCTCCCTGGGAATCAGCCGTGAAGGAAGCCGGCCCAACTGCGAAAGACTTGTGGAACTTATCGCCCGCTATGGTGCATCCCTCGTCGTCGGTAGCGATGCCCATATCGCCCAGGGAGTAGGTATTTTCGATGATGCCCTCCTCCTATTGGCCAAAGCAGGCATTACCGAGACGCAGGTAGTAAACTCATCAATGGCCAGACTTCTCAGTTTTCTTCATCTGCTTTGAGCCCTGCGACACCCCTTACCGCCCCTCCCCATCCCGCAGAATTGCAGTGATCATAGGTTGTGAATCCGTCTGAGTTGCAGAGAGAGCCACCTCCACCCTGTGCTCGCCTCCTGCAACACTGCGCACCACATGAAAAATTGTAGCGGCCGATCGCTTGCCTTTCCTGATCTCCTCCAGATAAAGATTAACCTCCTGTTTCAGCCGCTCACCTTCCAGGAAGAAGTTGAATAAGTTCTCTCCGAGGAGTTCCAACCTGCTTGAACCCAATAGTTCCTCGGCCTTCTGATTGGTAATTATAATCTTGCCATCGGTCATGAATGTTATGACGGCAGACCTGGCTACT
Organism: Geotalea daltonii FRC-32; assembly: GCF_000022265.1. Taxonomy (NCBI): domain Bacteria; kingdom Pseudomonadati; phylum Thermodesulfobacteriota; class Desulfuromonadia; order Geobacterales; family Geobacteraceae; genus Geotalea; species Geotalea daltonii. Next base: position 532,422 of record NC_011979.1, on the reverse strand, counting down.
TCGATAAATTCTCTGTACCGCTGTTCAGACTCACGGCTCTGGGCAGTTTTACGGCCCAATTCATCCATCATGTCATTAAAGGCCCCAATCAAATCACCGATTTCATCATTTGAGGTCTTTGGCAGCGGCGTAAACGTATCGGTTCTGGTAACAGTAGTTATGCTTTCAGAGAGCATTCTGATGGGACGAATGATGATGCGTTTGAGCAGGGCAGCCATAATCACAATGATGATAAAGAAAACGATCGCCCGGTATATGAGGTCCAACTTAAGGTTGGTGCCGATATCGCGGTAAAGTTCGGACATGGGAATGGTTACTGAAACTGCGCCTATAACCTCCCCCAGTTTATAGTTGTACGAATAATGACCGCGAGGAAAACGTTCCCGGATAAATTGAGGGGCGGTTTCATAACTACCGTGACAGGTCAGGCAGGATTTCTCGGCGATCATTGATTGCATGTAGCGAAACGACTCCTCCCCGCCAGCCCTGACAACCCGATAATTCTCCCTGACGACCTTGCCTGAGAATTTCTGCAGCTGTTCGGTCTCATAGTCATCCGGCCGATTTCCAGGGTTGCGGTAACGCAATGACACCTGGCGGACATAGAACTTGGTGTCCCTGGTCATCCTTGCGGCGATCTGCGTAGCGACTACCTGGGGCACCAAGGCATAATTTTGCTCAGGTTCACCATGCTCCACGGACGAGATGTAATCCCTTGTCTCGATGATCTGCTTGGCGATGCTGCGTGCATTGTCAACGGCCACTTTCAGAATCAGTGACCGTTGCCGCTGATAGATGAGGAGGGACGCTGACAGGAACAACACGATCAGCAGGCAGGACATGATCAGATTGAATTTCGTATTGATACTCAGAGAACCAAAGCGAGACATGGTGTCCCCCCGCGCAATATTTCCAGCAAGTATACCGTGCACATTAAGGGAAGCAACACGGCTATGGGGTAGGCAACCCGCCGATCTTTAAAAAAAACTTTCCATATAGGCGCTGATGTGTTAGTTTTCTTCCGCTCCGAGCGGAATCCTCCTCCTTGAATGAGTCGACCAGTCTACCTAACAATTATTGGAACAATACCATATGGGAAAGATAATCTGCATAGCCAATCAAAAAGGTGGCGTGGGCAAAACGACAACGTCTGTCAATCTCGCCGCTTCACTGGCGGTGGCTGAAAAACGGACTCTGCTCGTAGACATGGACCCCCAGGGAAACGCCGGAAGTGGTGTAGGCATCGACAAAAGCAATCTGGAAGCAACAGTTTACGATGTGCTTATTGATGATGTGGAGCCGGACAAAGCCATCCTCAAAACCAGTTTCCCATTCCTGGACATACTCCCGGCAAACGGCGAGCTTGCCGGAGCCGAACTGGAACTTGTCTCTATCATTGGCAGGGAATTGAAGCTGAAACACGCCCTTGCCCCCCTTGTCCAAGCCTATGACTACATACTTATCGACTGCCCCCCTTCGCTGGGATTACTGACCGTCAACTCGATGACCGCGGCCGAATCGGTGCTGATACCTCTGCAGTGTGAGTTTTACGCTATGGAAGGGCTATCTCACATACTGAAAACCATAACCCTGGTTCAGAAGGGGCTAAACCCTTCTCTCAGAATTGAAGGAATTCTACTTACCATGTTTGATGCCAGAAACAATCTTTCTCACCAGGTAAGCGAGGAAATAAGGAATCACTTCAAGAAAGAAACATTCACAACCGTTGTCCCACGCAACGTCAGGCTTTCCGAAGCTCCCAGCCATGGCAAGCCGATCATTCTTTACGATATAACATCCCGTGGAGCAACCAGCTATATGGATCTTGCCAAGGAAATAATCAGCCGGGAGGTACAGCATGGTTAAAAAAACCGGCCTGGGCAAAGGAATGGCCGCACTTCTTCCCGTAGTCGAGGAAGAGGGACGGCGCTTTTTCAGCTGCCCCATAGAAGAAATCCGCCCCAACAAAGACCAGCCTCGCAAATCTTTCGCCCATGACAAGCTTGAGGAATTGGCTGCATCCATCCGCGAAAAGGGAATTATTCAGCCGCTGGTCGTTGTAGCCAAAGGAAGTCATTACGAGCTGATTGCTGGTGAAAGACGTTGGCGCGCCGCGCAGAAAGCCGGACTTCACGAGGTTCCGGTGGTCATTCAGGATGTCTCCGAGGATACTGCCCTTGAAATGGCTCTGATAGAAAATATCCAGCGTGAAGACCTCAATGCCGTCGAAGAAGCTGAGGCATACCACTCTCTGCTGGAACGATTCAATCTTTCCCAGGAGGAACTCGCGAAAAGGGTTGGAAAAGACCGCTCCACCGTAGCTAATGCAATCAGGCTTCTGAAATTACCCGCCGAAATAAAGCTCGATGTCATTGAAGATCGACTTTCCATGGGCCATGCCCGGGCGCTGCTGACACTCGATACTGCAGAACAGATGAAAGAAGCTCGCGAGACGGTAGTAAGAAAAAAATTAACTGTGCGAGCCACCGAATCGTTGGTCAAGGATATGAAGGCCAACAAGCAGGCCAAACCTAAAAAGCAAGCAGATCCACACCTGGTTGATCTCACCGAGCGGATGCAGCGCCACTTCAAAACCAAAATCAACCTCCGTCCAAGCGGCAAGGGGGGGAAAATCGAGATCAGTTACCATGACCAGAAGGAGCTGATCCGCCTCATCGAACTGCTTAACCTCTAGTACCATCCTGATTCAGAAAAACTACAAGGTTTTTTCAGACAAATAACTTGACTTCTCGCAGGTGGTATGATAGCTATCACGTGCTTTACCTCCTGAGTACTCCAACATATCGTAAATAAAAATAACTTAACTTAAATTCACAACATAGCAAGAGGTGGTTGGGTGATTAATCTAGACTTTTCCTTCGTTTTCCAGCTTGTCAATTTTCTGCTCCTGATGCTTGTTCTCAACATCTTCCTCTTCAAGCCGATCAGGAAGGTGCTTGCCCAAAGAAATGCCGAAATCAGCGGCGCAAAAGAGAAGTCAGCGTCCGTTGACAAAGAAGTCCAGGAAAAACACGCCCTCTATGAGAACCGCATGCGTGAGATCAAGGCCCGCGCCACGGACGAGCGGTCCGGCCTGCGCAAGGAAGCTCAGGTTGAAGAGGCTGCTATTATCGATAAAGCAAGAAAGGATGCGGCCGACACCCTTTCCGCAATCAAAAGCAAGGTAGCAAAAGAATCAGCCGATGCCAGACAACTCCTTAAAGAGCAAGCGCTGTCCCTTTCTTCTGAAATCTGCGAAAAAGTTCTTGGAAGGAGTATTTAGATGAGAAGCATGCGCAAATACATAACACCTACACCTGCAAAAGTTACCCTGGCGATTTGTGTCTTGTTGGTCGCCCTTGCTGCCTTAGGCTTCGCCTCGGAAGGAGGCGAAGGTGCACACCAAGTGGACACCGGCAAACAGATGAAAGACTTCGCCTGGCGCTGCCTCGACTTTGCCGCCCTCTTTGCACTGTTGGCCTGGGCACTGAAGAAGGCGAACGTAAAAGGAGCCCTGGCAGACCGCCGTACCGGCATTGAAAAGATGCTGAAGGAGGCAGTCGAGGCGAAAGAACAGGCCGAAAAAAAGTTTGCCGAGTACAGTGAGAAACTGGAAAAGGCTAACAGGGAAATTGAAGATATTTCCGCAGCAATGAAGCAGGAGGGGGAGCTGGAAAAGGCACGCATTATTGCCGAAGCCAAGGCCGCTGCCCAGAAGATCAAGGAGCAGGCCGAGCAGACGGCACAGCAGGAAGTCCTGAAGGCCAAGGCCGAGCTCAGGGAAGAAGCTGCACGTCTGGCTGTTGAGATTGCCGAGAAGAAACTCAAGGAAAATATCAACAAAGGTGACCAGGACAAGCTGGTTGGTAACTATATCTCCAAGGTGGTGACGCTACATTGAGTACTAATGCGATTGCAAAACGTTATGCCAAGGCACTGGTTCAAATTGGCGCCGAAGAAGGCAATGTCGATAAGTTCAGTGGCGAGTTGAGCCAGTTCACCGGAGTGTTGGCCGGGAGCACAAGCCTGACTGCTGTTTTCAGTAACCCTGCTTACGGCATCGAAGCAAAAAAGGAAATCCTCAAAGAGATCATGACCAAGCTCGGGCTTTCCAATAATGTCGCCAATTTTCTCCAACTACTGCTTGACAGGAACAGACTTCCTTTCCTGCCGCAGATTGTTGAGAGCTTCAACAGCTTTGCCGATGACCTTTCCGGCGTTATCCGGCCCACGTTGACTTCGGGCTTGCCGCTCGAGCAGAGCCAGATCGACGAAATCAAGAACTCCCTGACCAAGGCCACGGGGAAAAAGGTTGTGCTCAAAGTAGAGGTCGATCCTTCTTTGATTGGCGGAGTTGTGACAAAGATCGGTGACAAGGTATTTGACGGAAGCATAAAAACGCAGTTAGCGAAAATTCAGGATATATTACAGAAGGGGTGAGACGTTTCTATGGAAATCAGAGCGGAAGAAATCAGCGAGATTATCAGAAAGCAGATCAAGGAATACGGTTCCGAAGTTGAGGTCGCAGAAACCGGTACCATCATCTCCATCGGTGACGGTATTGCGCGTATCCATGGTCTTGATAAGGCCATGGCAGGCGAGCTTCTCGAATTCCCAGGCGGTATTTCAGGCATGGCCCTCAACCTTGAGGAAGACAACGTCGGCGCCGCCATTCTTGGTGAATTCAGCGAGATTAAAGAAGGGGACACCGTAAAGAGAACCAACCGCATCGTGGAGGTTCCGGTCGGTGAAGCCCTCATCGGTCGCGTCGTCAACGCTATCGGCCAGCCCATCGACGGTAAAGGCCCGATCAATACCGATAAATTCGGTAAGGTTGAAGTCAAGGCCCCCGGTATTGTTAAACGTAAATCGGTTCATCAGCCAATGCAGACCGGTCTCAAAGCTATCGACGCAATGGTTCCCATCGGACGCGGTCAGCGTGAGCTGATCATCGGCGACCGTCAGACCGGCAAAACCGCGGTAGCCATAGACACCATCATTAACCAGAAGGGTGGCGACGTTGTCTGTATTTATGTCGCTATCGGCCAGAAGCGCTCCACGGTTGCTCAGGTTGTAAGCAAGCTACAGGAGCACGGCGCCATGGATTATACCATCATCGTGGCAGCTACCGCTTCCGAACCCGCCCCGCTTCAGTTCATCTCCCCATACACTGGTGTGACCATGGGTGAGTACTTCCGCGACAATGGCAAACATGCCCTGATCATCTACGATGACCTTTCCAAGCAGGCCGTTGCATATCGACAGCTTTCCTTGCTCCTTCGTCGTCCTCCCGGACGTGAAGCATATCCCGGTGACGTATTTTACCTCCACAGCCGTCTGCTGGAGCGTGCCTGCAAGGTTTCCGATGCATGCGGCGCCGGCTCGCTTACTGCACTGCCGATCATCGAAACCCAGGCCGGTGACGTTTCCGCTTACATCCCGACCAACGTTATCTCAATCACCGATGGTCAGATCTACCTTGAATCCGACCTCTTCTACTCGGGCGTTCGCCCCGCCATCAACGTCGGTCTTTCCGTTTCCCGAGTCGGTGGTTCTGCCCAGGTCAAAGCAATGAAACAGGTTGCCGGTACCCTCCGTCTCAGCCTGGCCCAGTATCGTGAGATGGCAGCCTTTGCCCAATTCGGTTCCGACCTTGACAAGGCGACCCAGATGCAGCTGGCCCGTGGTGAGCGCCTCGTTGAAGTACTCAAGCAGCCACAATACCGTCCTATCCCGAATGAGAAGCAGGTTCTGATCATCTTTGCTGCTAACAACGGTTATATTGACGAGTATCCAGTTGCCTCACTAGGCCGTTATGAATCCGAACTCTACAGCTTCTTCGATGCCAGAAAGAGCGACCTCCTGGCTGAACTGCGCGACAAAAAAGCCATTGACGATGATATCAAGGCTAAAATCGTGTCTGCACTGGAAGAATTCAAGAAGGAATTTACTGCGTAATAAGGACGGTATCTTCGCATGGCGAGTCTTAAAAGTATAAAAAAGCGCATTGTCTCGGTCAAAAATACGGGGCAAATAACAAAGGCCATGAAAATGGTCTCCGCTGCAAAGCTGCGCCGCGCCCAGGAAAATGTCGTAGCTGCCCGTCCCTACGCGGCGAAGCTTGGCGAAGTGCTGGGCAGGCTGTCCAGGAATCAGGACGCGGACTCCAGTCCGCTGATGATTAAACGTACCACCGGAAAAGCATTGCTGATCGTCGTCACATCCGATCGTGGGCTGTGCGGCGGCTTCAATGCAAACCTCTGCAAAGCTGCAGAGCGTTTCGTCAAGGAACGGGGTGCTGAATTCACCGATCTCTCCATCATGACCATCGGTCGCAAGGGTTATGAATTCCTGAAAAACCGGCAGAAGATTCGTAAGAATTTCGGCACAGTTTTCTCCAACCTCAACTATCAGACAGCTGCCCTGCTGGCCCAGGAAGTAATCCAGGGTTATCTGGACGAGGAATTCGACGAAGTCTTTATCATTTATAATGCCTTCCGTAGCGTCATGTCCCAGGATATAACCCTGGAACAGCTACTGCCTGTTACACCCCCTGAAGCAGCAGACGAAGAGTACGCACCCGAATATATTTACGAGCCCTCCAAGTCCGAACTCCTCGGTGAGTTGCTGCCGAAACACATTGAAGTCCAGATATTCAAGTCTCTCCTTGAGTCAGTGGCCTCCGAGCATGGGGCCAGAATGACAGCCATGGACAGTGCATCGAAAAACGCCAACGAAATGATCGGGAAACTGACACTCCAGTATAACCGTGCCCGTCAGGCCGCTATTACTACCGAACTGATGGAGATCATTTCCGGCGCTGAATCAATAAAAGGATAAAGCTTAACGCATACAAAATAGAGGCCTGCACAGGCCGCAGGAGGAAGAGGTTACATGAGTCAGAACATCGGAAAAATATCGCAGGTCATCGGCGCGGTTATCGACGTTGAGTTCGAGCCGGGCAAATTGCCTCCTATCTACAATGCTCTCCGGGTAACCAATCCGGCGATCGACGACAATGAGAACAATCTGGTGCTGGAAGTTGCCCAGCATCTGGGCGAGAACTCGGTCAGAACCATCGCCATGGACTCGACCGATGGTCTGGTTCGCGGTCAGGCTGTTCTGGATACAGGAAAGCAGATATCAGTGCCTGTTGGTCGCAAGACCCTCGGTCGCATTCTCAATGTTATCGGTGAGCCTGTTGACGAAATGGGTCCGGTAAATGCCGACAAGGAGTACGGTATCCATCGTGAGGCCCCTGAATTCGTTGATCAGTCAACAAAGGTAGAAGCCTTCACCACAGGCATCAAGGTTGTTGACCTTCTCGCTCCATATGCAAGAGGTGGTAAGATTGGTCTGTTCGGTGGCGCAGGGGTCGGCAAGACCGTTCTCATCATGGAGCTCATCAACAACATCGCCAAGCAGCACGGCGGCTTCTCGGTCTTCGCCGGCGTCGGCGAGCGTACCCGTGAAGGAAATGACCTGTGGATGGAAATGAAGGAATCAGGCGTTCTTGACAAAGCGGCCCTGGTTTACGGCCAGATGAACGAACCGCCGGGAGCCCGTGCCCGTGTTGCTCTCTCCGCCCTTTCCATCGCAGAGTACTTCCGTGACGAAGAAGGTCAGAACGTGCTCCTCTTCATTGACAACATCTTCCGTTTCACCCAGGCAGGCTCCGAAGTTTCCGCTCTTCTCGGCCGTATTCCTTCAGCCGTTGGTTACCAGCCGACCTTGGCCACCGAGATGGGTGAGCTGCAGGAGCGCATTACCTCAACCAACAAAGGATCCATCACTTCCGTTCAGGCTATCTACGTTCCTGCCGATGACTTGACCGACCCTGCTCCGGCCACTGCCTTTGCACACTTGGATGCTACGACCGTCTTGTCCCGCCAGATCGCAGAGCTTGGCATCTACCCCGCTGTTGACCCCCTCGACTCCACCTCCAGGATTCTTGATCCGCAGGTCATTGGCGAGGAGCATTACGCCATTGCTCGTCAGGTCCAGTACGTACTGCAGAAATATAAGGATCTCCAGGATATTATCGCCATTCTCGGTATGGATGAACTTTCCGAAGAAGACAAGCTGGTCGTTGCACGTGCCAGGAAGATCCAGCGTTTTCTCTCCCAGCCGTTCCACGTAGCAGAAGCCTTTACCGGCTCCCCCGGCAAATATGTCGAATTGAAAGATACCATCAAAGGCTTCAAGGAGATCGTAGACGGCAAACACGACGATATCCCCGAACAAGCTTTCTATATGGTCGGCACTATTGAAGAAGCAATTGAGAAGGCAAAGAAGCTGGCAGTTTAATTGTTTTGCCGTAACGACTCCTGAAAAAAGGATAACGATAGATGGCTGAAAAATTGAAAGTAGAACTGGTAACACCTTACAAAAAGGTACTCACCGAAGAGGTAGACGAAATTACGGCCACCGGCGCGCTTGGCGAATTTGGCGTACTGCCCGGTCACGCTCCTTTCCTCACCTCCCTCAAGATCGGCGAGCTCTCCTACAAAAAGGACGGCGTCATTTCTCATCTGGCCCTTAACTGGGGCTACTTTGAAGTTGAAAACGACAAGGTGACCGTGCTTGTGGAAACCGCCGAAAAGGCCGATGAAATTGACCTGGAGCGGGCGAAATCAGCACTGGGCCGCGCTGAAGAAGCCTTGAAAAAGCTCAATCCTGAAGACAAAAGCTTCAGGGTTTATGAGGCAGCCCTTGAACGTGCCCTGATCAGGGTTCAGGTTGCCGGCAAAAGCGGCAGACGGTAGATACACAAAAAGAGCGGCTTTGCCGCTCTTTTTCATCATGATGACAAAAAGGCATGTGCTTCACATGCCTTTTCTGTTATTCAAAGCCACCATCCCTTCAAACTTCCAGTAGCAATGCCTCGGCAATGGAGAGGCGGTCCTTGCCGGAAGTACCGGCAGCATGATACTCGGTGACAAAGAACTTGTTGACCGCAGCAAGAATGGTATTGAGCCGTTCGAGAGCAACGACCGCATCGCCGGGAAGTGTCTGCACATTCCTGAAATTCAGGGGACAAAAATCAATGCGTTGCCCATCACCCTCGGACACCAGGATCGGCAGCCCGTGGGTCCGGCAGATAATGGGACGATGGACGTAGAGTGCACATTCACCATTATCAAGAAGCGGGCAAGGTCCATCTGCTGTTGCGGCTTTTGCCTTTTCCCGCAGAAAGCATGCCTTATCCTCCGGCAGTGAACTCAGGGCTTCAGCCAAGGCTACCCCCTCCACCAAGGAAAGGGACAGATGACGACAACAGCTGTCGCACCCCCTGTGACAAGTGATATGCGCAGCATGTGCAGTGCTTATGCCTGCGGTCATTTCGTCGACTTTGGCCAGCAGGGCACGGTAGTTGCCTAAACTTTTCATTATCGCTCCTCTCCCGGCATAAATAATAACCTCACCGGCCAATCATGGTCAAGCGGGACATGCAGGCACTGTTTTTGTTTTCAAAATCAGGCATATTCTGCTAAAACCTGAGCATAATCATATTTCCCAAGGAGAATACGCAGATGTCCGACAAGAAGAATGAACTGAAATTCAAATATATCTTCGATGACTCCTACAACCCAGTATATGTGAATGGGGCCCATGGCGGAGTCACCCCCAGAGGAGAACTGGTCGTCAATTTCTATCTTGAGCGGCAGCCGCTGCCAAACTCCATCAGCCATGAGCTCGCAGCCAACGGCAGCATTGGCCGGGAATCGGCAGTTGAACCCGCTGATCTGCAGCGCAGTTTCGTCAGGTTCATTTCTTCGGGGGTGGTGCTCAGCCATCAGACAGCGAAAGAAATTCATTTCTGGCTGGGAGAGAAGCTCAAGGAAATGGAAGCTATAGAAAATGCCAAGACAGCGCTCAATTCACCTCCAGGTTCCGATAGGTCCAAAATAACCCATTGACAATTGGGCCTGATGTCAATATGAGAGACAGGTTTACAGGCAGTGGAGTGATTTTGGCCAACTTTTGCTAATACTGGCCTGTCCTGCGATGGTTTAAGCCCATCATGCCTCCTCACCTCATCTGCTGGCTATCAGCTTCTCAATGCGACCAGAAGTTAAAAGCTGAATGTTTTCCTTGGTACAAGAAAATACCTTTAACAGGAGATAATGATGGGGTTTGATATCAGACCTGCTATAGCCGTTACCATGGGAGATCCGGCCGGCATTGGACCGGAGATCATCGTCAAGTCCATGGCCAGACGGGAGATACTCGCCAGCTGCAGGCCGGTGATCATTGGCGACCGGTCTGTGCTTCAACGAGCCATTGATCTACTGGCAGCGGATCTTAGAATTACAACCGTCGAAGAGATGCCGGATCGCGATCCGGCATCGGGCGAGCTATACCTGAAGCCACTATCGGATCTTGCCCCACAAGATATGGAGTACGGCAAGCCAACAGCAGCCGGTGGCGATGCTGTTTTCCGTTATATCACCGAAGCCGCCAGGCTCTGTCTCAAGGGTGAGGTGGACGCCATGGCAACCGCTCCCATCAACAAAGAAGCCATGAACGCCGCCGGTCATCATTACCCCGGCCACACGGAACTGCTGGCGGAATTGACCGGAACCGACAATTTCGTCATGATGCTGGCAGGCAGCCGATTGAGGGTAACTTTGGTGACTATACATGAAGCCTTGGCTGATGTGCCGCGCTTGGTAACTTTCGACAAGGTCCTCGCCACCATCCGCACCACAAATGGGGACCTGGCACGCTACTTTACCCCGCGGCCCCGTCTGGCCGTGCTGGCCCTCAACCCCCATTGCGGTGAAGGTGGCATGTTCGGCAATGAAGACCAAGACATCATACGACCTGCAGTGGAGGCAGCCAGGTCAGAAGGCATCGACGCAACAGGCCCCCTGTCGGCAGATACCCTCTTCCATCTGGCCGTGAAAGGCGATTATGACGCCGTCATCTGCATGTATCACGACCAGGGGCTGATTCCGCTGAAGCTGCTCCACTTCGATGACGGTGTCAATGTGACCCTTGGGCTCCCCATCATCCGGACCTCGGTCGATCACGGCACGGCCTACAACCTCGCCGGTAAAGGGATTGCCTCGGAAGAGAGTATGGTTGCCGCAATAAAAATGGCTGCAGAAATGGCAGTTGTCAGGCAGACGAGAAAAGCATGAAAAAAATATTTGTGATCCTGGCAGGACTGGCCATTCTTTACGCCGCCTATATCGGCGTATCCCTGATGCTTCTGCCTTCCGTTTCCGATCTGCAGAAGCGCAGGGCGAGCATGACCATCCAGGTCAGAGACTGGCACGGCAAGTATCATCCTTTTGTCGTGGGCCCGAAGAACAGGTACTGGACCTCCGGTGCCAGCATCCCGCCGGAAATGAAGTGGGCGGTGATTTTGGCTGAAGATGCCAATTTTTACAAGCATGAAGGTATCGACGTCAAGGCAATCAAGAATGCCATCAAATATGACCTGGAGAAAAAGACTTTCGCCAGGGGTGCCTCCACCATAACCCAGCAAGTGGCTAAAAATCTGTTCCTCTCCCGGGAGAAAACCATTTCCAGAAAAGTCAAGGAAGTGGTGCTCGCCAGGCGCATGGAGCAGGAGTTGACCAAGGGGAGAATCATTGAGCTTTATCTGAACCTGGTCGAACTTGGACCGATGGTCTATGGCATTGGTCATGGGGCACACTATTACTTCGGCAAGCCCGCGTCAGCCTTGACACCACGTGAATGTGCCATATTCGCGGCAATGCTGCCGGGACCACGGGTGGCTTACAACCCTTACCGGAACATGGGTAAGGTGCTGAAACGTTCCAACATGATCCTGCGTCTGTTGCTGAACAAAGGAGTACTATCACAAGCTGAATACCGGCAGGCTCTGGCAGAATCGCCCAATATCGGCCGACTGCAGAAAAAGGTCGATGAGAGTATAAAGAAGGAAGAGGTGCTGCTGCCCAACATCAGCAGCGCTAAAAATGAAGAGGAGAGTAAGGCCGAACCCACGACTGACGGGGAGGGTGCCGTCAACGGAGCTCAGCCGGACATGGAAGAAGATAGCCGGCAGAATGTTCCGCCGGCTACAGAAGAACAAGCTCAGCCTGAAGCAGACACCCAGGCAGAACAGAAATGATGTTCGAACAAAAGCGCAAGAGGACAGAACTAGCCGATCCTTAACCCTTCGACAATCGCTTCGGAGTAGTCCTTCTTTACCTTCAGCTGCTTTTCACTTCCGTCAACGATCGCTTTTATGATACATTCCGTGTCCGGTTCCGCCTTGGTGTAACGCAGAAGGATCTTGGCCGCTTTTTCAAGCAGCGCTTCATCCTGCTTGCCCGTGACCACGGTTAACGGGCTGCTCCCTTCTTCCCAACGCAGTGTTGCTTCCCCCGCCTGCACGGCCGATTCGAGCAGATTGTTTTCCGCCTCGTCACGACCGACAATCACTTTGGTCCTGTCGCCAATGCGGAAATGCCGCCCCAGTTTGATCAATCGAAAATCTCTCAGGTTGAGGGAATCGGAATGATCAAAGACATCCTTAACCTTGGGAACAAAGGAAACTTCCGTGAGCAGACAGCCACCGGCCGGGCAGGGATAGTTTTTCACATCCAGATCCTCAGCCAGCTGCATCTGCTCCTTTCGCGAACGGCCCTGGATCGCCAGAAGCCGGTCCCTGTCCACCCAGCCTTCCTGTTCCGGAATGGTCGGAGCAAAGTGTTTTGCTGACAGGGGGCGAAGCAGAAGTCCTTCGAGACCGCTCTCCCTTTCTATCACACGGAGAGTGTCGCGGCGCTGACTCATGGGACGCTGGCCCAGCACCTCACCGGTGATGACGAAATGGGCTCCGCTTGCCTGCATATATTCCCTGGCCTTGGTGAGAAGGAAAATGCGACAATCGATGCAGGGATTCATCCCCTTACCGTAGCCGTGCCGGGGGTTGCCGACGATCTCCAGGTAATCGAGCCCCTTGTGCATTACCTTGATGGGAATGCCGAACTCCTCGGCAACCCGAACGGCCTCTGATTTGCAACCGGCATTCTTACTGGTACAGGTGCAGAAAGGGGAGGTGAAATTGAGGGCTTCCACGGCTATGCCCTGATCGAGCATGACCTTGACGGCCAGTGTGGAATCAAGGCCGCCGGAAAGAAGGGCTAGTGCTTTTTTTTGCATGCTATCTCCTGTGGTCCCATGGTCGCAACAGCCTCGCGTGCCACGGAGCCTGATTTTTGGCAAGAAGCTTTCTTCCTGCAGACCGGAAAGGCTAACACAGGCGAAGGAAGAAAGTAAAGGGTCTGCATTTCATTCCTAATAAATCTGCTGCCAATGTCGATAAGCATTGTGACCAGGGAGGTAGTGTATGGATAAACTTGTCAAAGAGGGTTCGCTGGGATCAATCCTGCTTCACTCCCAGATCATCACCGAACAGGAGTTGCAGGCGGCGCTTGAAGAACAGCAAACCTCCGGCATCCGCATCGGCGAGGCGCTGATAAAGCTCGGCATCGTCACTCAGGAAGACATAGACTGGGCATTGTCCAATCAGTTGAACATCCCTTACGTGCGACTGAAGAAGGAAAACATTGGGCGGGAAGCGGTTGAGTGCGTACCGGCCGAACTTGCCCGCCGCTACAACCTGATGCCGCTCTTCCTGAGTGGCGACGATCTGAGCATTGCCATTGCCGATCCTTTAAACAAGGACGCCATTAGGGCCGTGGAGAGCACAACCGGTTGCCTGGTCACTGTCTCCGTTGGCCTGATCAGGGAAATCAGGGAAATGCAGGAGCTGTTTTATGGCGCTGAAATCGTCCCGGCCTCATTTGGGTTTTCTTCCAGTCTTTTCCCCCCCAAAATCATCGACAATATCAATGCTGATCTAAGTGGGGCAAAGCTGCTCGACTACCTGCTGCTGTCCATAGTCAAGAACAGACTATCGTCAGTTTCGCTGCAGCCGGTAGGAGATTCCGTCCTCGTCACCGGGCGGGCGACAGGCGTGACCAAGGAACTAGGAGCATTCGAGCCTGGTTACTACCCTGAACTGATTCTTCATATACGTCGGATGGCAAAGATGAACGGTCTTCACGAAACCTCCGCCAGAGGGGTGCTCGCCTTCCGTCTCAAGGGAAGGACCCTCCACTACCAAGTGTGCATGCTCAGGGGCGAGGGAGGAGATTATGTAACCATCAAGCTGCATCTCTCATCCACCTTCCCCAGCACCCTATCCGAAATTGGTCTCAGTAGTGAAAAGGAAGCCGAGTACCGCAATCTCGCCGCCATTGACAAGGGCCTGCTTCTTTTCTCCATGCGGGATGCAGATGAAAGGTGCCGCCTGATGGACCTTTACCTTGATGAAAGGAATACCCAAGGGCAAACAGTACTTATCCTCGGCAACAACGTGGGCAGGGGAAAGAAAAAGTTTCCCCGCATTCCTGTATCGAGGAACATTACCGAGCTCAGCGCCGTAATCATGGCCACCTTCGACCATGACCCCGATATCATCGTCATCGAAGATGCCACCGACGCCTATGCTTTCATTGCCGCCGGCAAGGCAGCCATGCACGGCAAACTGGTCATGGCCGGTGTTTCCTTCGGCGATGTCCCGGTCACCTTCAAAAACCTCATCCACTACTGGCAGAAGAATTACTTTATTCCCACCTTTCTCAAAGGTGTCGTATCCCTCAAAGGACTCATCACACTTTGTCCTCACTGCAAGGAAAGTTACGCTCCCTCACGTGAGGAAACTGCCGCATTGCGCATCGAAGTCCCCATTGCCGACTGCTATAGAGCCAAAGGTTGCCCGGCCTGCGAACATACCGGCTACGCCGGACGAAAATATCTGATGGGGCTGATTGCCTTTGACAGTTCGATGCTCGAAGCTTTTGAAAACGCCAGGGACAGTACTGAGATTGTCAAGCACCTGAGCGGCAGGGGCTATCGTGGCATCGGTGAAGAAGCTCTTGAATTGTTGGTTGCCGGCGAGATTTCCCCTGAGGAATATGCGGTCTCGATAATATATTAAGATGGATGGAGCATGACCTATGGCACGTATTGACGCACTTTTCAAGATGATGAACGAGCAGGGGGCATCGGACCTTCATTTGTCCACCGGCTCCCCTCCAATTTTCCGCCTCAATGGCGAAATGGAGCGTCTCAACTTCAAAAGCCTCGGGCACGAAGATCTTAGGTCCATCCTCTATGAGATCCTCTCCGAGACCCAGATTGCCGACTTCGAAAAGCGCAAGGATCTGGACTTCGCCTATTCGGTACCCGGCATAGCCCGCTTCCGCGGCAACATGCTCATGCAGCATCGGGGCATAGCCGCCGTCTTCCGCATCATCCCCAGCAAGATTCTGACGGCAGACCAGTTGAATCTTCCCGAAGGGGTACGGAAGCTGACCGCTTTGAAAAAGGGGCTTGTCCTCGTCACCGGCCCCACCGGCTCCGGGAAATCCACCACCCTGGCAGCCATGATCGATCTGATAAACTCCACCCGGCGCGAGCATATCCTTACCCTGGAAGACCCGCTGGAATTCATTCACGAGAACAAAATGTCCCTGTTCAACCAGCGGCAGATCGGTGAACATTCGGAAAGTTTTGCCGCCGCCCTGCGCGCCGCCCTGCGCGAAGACCCGGATGTGATCCTGGTGGGCGAGATGCGCGACCTTGAAACCATCAGCCTGGCCATGAGCGCCGCCGAGACCGGTCACCTGGTCTTCGGCACCCTCCACACCAGTTCCGCGGCCAAGACTGTTGACCGGATCATCGACGTCTTCCCCAAGGACGCCCAGGAGCAGGTACGGGCCATGCTGTCAGAGTCGCTCAAGGGGGTCATCAGCCAGCAGCTCCTGCGCAATGCCGACGGCAAGGGTAGATCGGCGGCCCTGGAAATCATGATGGGAACGCCAGCCATCGGCAACTTGATCCGCGAAGGAAAGACCTTCCAGATACCTTCCATCATGCAAACGGCAAAGAAAGACGGCATGCAGCTCATGGACCAGCACATCCTCGACCTGTTGAAGACGAAGAAGGTCTCCCCCGAAGAGGCCTATCGATGCTCCGCCGATAAGAAACAATTCGAACAGTACCTGCCCGAACGCCCCCAGCAGTAGTTGTTTGGCTGGACCCAAAATGGCAAAAAAAAGCCTCGGCTTGTAGCCGGGGCTTTTTAACATTTAATAAAGGGAAACAGCCGGAGATCAAGTGTCAGGATTTTCAGTCCCCTGACCTTCTGCTTCCTCGGCAGCTGCGGCATTGCATCGCTCCACCACCTCCCGCAGCCAGGCGATTTCATCGGGTAGAAATTGCTTGGAGAACTCGGTGCCTACGTTCAGTGCCCAGTGCAGGGGTGGCTGGGAAGTGGCTGCCAGCACATGCCCCGGCACCTGGACGCTGGCCACGTCCTCCCCGGTCCAGGCAAGTAGCCTCTCTTTGCTATCGAAGAGCATGAGATAGTCATTACCCTCAGACTCCATCACCAGCGGCAGTGCTTGCCCTTCGGCACCCCCCTCATCGGCACCTTTAATCTCCTCCTTCAACGTCGGCACATGAAAGCTGGCGTTGAGGAAGAGATCATAAAATTTCGATTGGCTTTTGGGGTCATCCATGTTCTGGCGCAATGCTTCCAGCGCCTGATCCAGCTCATTCATTGTTCTTTCCTTTCGTTCTTCATTGCTCACAGGGTAAGGTCCGCATGGCCGTGATAAAGCCTGTCCCGCTCCGCCGCCACCTCTGCGCTCTCAAGATAGTCGTCAAAGCCCATGACACGATCGATGACACCGCAGGGAGTGAGCTCTATAATGCGGTTAGCCACGGTAGAGACGAACTCATGGTCGTGGGAGGCAAAAAGTATGACGTCGCCATAGGCAATGAGACCATCGTTGAGGGCGGTAATCGATTCCAGGTCCAGGTGGTTGGTCGGTTCATCCAGGATCAGGACGTTGGCCCCGGTCAGCATCATGCGGGCCAGCATGCAGCGGACCTTTTCGCCTCCGGAAAGGACACTGGTCTTTTTGGTCGCTTCATCACCGGAGAAGAGCATCCTGCCCAAAAAGCCCCTGGCAAAGGTCTCTCCCTCGGTAGGGGGTGAATACTGACCGAGCCATTGGATGAGGGTGAGGTCGTTGTCGAAATAGGCGCTGTGCTCCTTGGGGAAATAGGCATGATTGATCGTCACCCCCCAGCGGAAAGAGCCGCTGTCAGGTTCCATTTCACCGGCCAGGATCTGGAACAGCGTGGTGCGAGCCAGGCCATTGCCGCCGACAAAGGCAATCTTGTCCCCTTTGCGCACAATCAGGTCAAAGTTGTCCAGCACCTTCACCCCGTCCACCACCTTGGTCAGCCCCTTGACCTCGAGAATGATGTCACCGCACGGGCGCTCGGGCTTGAACATGATGTGCGGATACTTTCGGCTCGATACCGGCATATCCTCCAGGGTCAGCTTGTCCAGGAGTTTCTTTCTGGAGGTGGCCTGCTTTGCCTTAGAGGCATTGGAAGAAAAGCGCTGGATGAATGCCTTCAATTCTTCGGCCTTCTCCGAGACCTTGCGGTTCTCGTTCTGCTTCTGCTTCAGATTGAGCTGGCTGGCATGGTACCAGAAATCGTAATTGCCCACATATACCTGGATGCGGCTGAAGTCGATATCGGCAGTGTGGGTACAGACTTGATTCAGGAAGTGGCGGTCGTGAGAAACGACGATCACCGTGTTGGCAAAGCGGGAAAGGAAGTCCTCCAGCCAGGTGATGGACTTGAGATCCAGGTTGTTGGTCGGTTCGTCCAGCAACAGCACATCCGGGTTGCCGAACAGGGCCTGGGCCAGCAGCACCCGCACCTTGTCACCACCCTCCAGCTCCTTCATCCGTTTCTGTCGCAGTTCTTCCGGTATGCCAAGACCATTGAGCAGCACCGCCGCTTCTGATTCGGCCTCATAGCCATTCATCTCGGCAAATTCCGCCTCCAGTTCAGCCGAACGAACCCCGTCAGCCTCACTGAAATCAGGTTTGGCATAGATAGCCTCCCGCTCGGCCATTACCTTGTAAAGCTGCCCATGCCCCATGATGACCGTGTTGAACACCGTTTCCTCATCGAAGGCGAACTGGTCCTGACGCAGCACTGCCATCCGCTCGCGGGGGCCGATGCTGACCTCGCCCTTATCCGGGGAGATCTCACCGGAAAGTATCTTGAGAAAGGTGGATTTGCCGGCACCGTTTGCGCCGATCAGTCCATAGCAATTACCGGGGGTAAACTTGATGTTCACATCCTTGAAGAGGATGCGTTTGCCGTAACCCAGTGTGATATTTGTCGCCGTTATCATCTGTTACAAAACTCCCTTTTTATTCATGAACTGACCGCCTTGATGCGGCGGCAAAAAAAAAACCACAGGGGGTCCCTGTGGTGCAGAAACTGTTTCAAAATAACATCTTGTCCTGCCGTCGGCAATGGTTAAATGAAGACTCGGGCGAAAAAGGCAGCTTTCCATAAGGCAACTGTGAACAAGCGAAGAACGAGGGAGGGATTTTACTTTCCAGCCAGCGTCAGTTTTGCTTTCAGGTCATCAATCTGCTTTTGCGTCGTCTCGTTCGGGTACACAAGATATGATTTTTCCAGTTCAGCAATGGCATCTGGCAGGTTTCCTTCCTTGGCATGAAGCTTTCCCAGGCGCAAGTGAGCCTCGGGATGGGTCGGATCAGCCGCTATAGCAGTGGTATACTCATTTCTGGCATTAGTAAACTCTCCCCTGTTTTCATATGATTCCCCGAGAAAGATATGTGGCAGGGGGCTGTTCGGATTCAATCGCGCTGCTGTCAACAGCTCGGTGGTTGCCTCATCGAACTGCTTTAGATCGGAGAGGGTTTTCCCAAGGCAGACATGGGCCAGCAGATAATCGGGCCGGAGCTTTATCGCCGTGCGTAACTCTTTGAGCCCTGCTTCCATTTTTTCCCGGCCGCCGTTTTTGGACGTGCCGGAATCGATCTTGTTCTCAAGGGCTGCCTGCTGCACCAGGGCGGCTCCTAATCCATAGTGAGCCCTGGCCTTGTTGGGGCTCTTGTCGGTGATATCCCGCCAAAAGCTCACCTCATCCTGCCAGACCGAATTTCTGACAACACCTGCGATTGACAAACTTATCAGGATGACAGCAAGTAAGCCATTCGCCATCGTGCTTGTAAAGATGAATCGGTTGGCCAGGCGGCGGTAGATAATGGCTGCCAGTGCCAATGCAGAGAGGAAAAACCCTATTGAGGGGAGGTATACCCGGTGCTCGAAGATCAGGTCATCTATGGGAACGATACTTGATTCCACTGACAGGGTAAGAAAAAACCAGAAGATACCGAAGGCAGCCAGCTTGTACAAAGGAGCTTGCGGACGATCGGGACCCCATGACCGACAGTAAAGATAGACGCCTGTGCCCATGATGAGAAGAAGCAGGAAGAGAGGAAGCATCACCCCTAGGCTGAAGAATTGTGTCTGCAGATGGTAGTCGTAATCGAAATTCTGGCCGATGGGCAGAACAAGCAGCCGCAGGTAAGTGGCGATGACACCGAACTGGGTTATCAGATAATGCCATGAAGAAACCCCGCTGAAGTTGACCAGGTTTATGGAGTCGACAAGGACATCTGCCTCCACAGGTTTTGCCATGGAAGACAGTTGGGCGAGACGGATAGGTATAATCAACATTGTCAGCAGGAAAGGAATCAAGCGGACAAGCCTCCTGCCCATGTGGCCCGAGAAAAACATCAGTTCGAAGAGAATGATCGCCAAGGGGAGGGTGAAGGCATTTTCCTTGGTATTCATTGCAATGACCGCGGAGAAAAGTGCAAGAACATACCACACCCTTTGAGATGTCGCGGTCTTGGCTAACCTGCTTTTCGCATACAGCACCAGAGATCCCAGATAAAAAAGGACTACAAGTGACGTAAATCTTTGAATGATATAGGTTACAGCCTGAGTTTGCAGGGGATGGCAGACAAAGAACAAGGCGCTGAAAAGTGGAAACCACGTATGAGACACGGCTTGTGCAGAATTTTCCTTCTCGTCATCTGTCAGCATTGCCGGGGTGTGTAAGGCTAATGAAACCATCAGATAGACCAGTAGCCCGTTGCCAATGTGAATGATCAGATTGGTGAGATGGTAGCCCCTTACATCGAGGCCATGGACTGCGTAGTTCAAGGCGTAGGTAAAATAGGAAACCGGCCTCAGGAGAAAATTGTTTTTAACATCGGGAAGAATGCCCAGACTGAACAACCGATCACTGTCGGTGAAAAAGCTGAATTCCCTAATCGCCGGGTTCGTGACGAGGTAGGTTATGTCGTCAAACAGGAAGGGGGTGGTGATGGTGTTGAAATAGACAACGAAGCCGGCGACAACAATGAGCATGACATGAACGAACGGCTCATGCCAAAGGTTGATCTGGTCCAGGTCGGCACTTGACGAAGAAATACCTTTATTGGCCGATTCCGGCTTTTTTCCGGAGAGCTGGGAAGCTTTTCTCATTTGGTACTCCATTGCCAGAAGGAATTTCCTGCTCCATTGCGTTTAGGCCGCAAGTCGGAAAACAGCTCATTTCCAGATATAGTTCTCTTTTTTCTATACCTGACGCGAAACAAATTCAAGGGATAAAGCCCTGCCGGACAGAATTTTCCAGCACGAAAAGGAAGGCATTTTTCAGATACCGGAAAGTTAAGACAGGTGAGGCTGCATAGTTGGGCAGATTCTTTTTAGGGGCATTCAGAAGGAAGCGGGGGTACTCAGAGGAACGGCAGGGCACTTTTGGTGCGGCGGAAATTTCGGGCAGGAGATAATCTTGTCAACCACGTCCTTTAGACAATGGAGCATGCGCTACAAGGCTGGCTGCAACGAATTTTCCGATCTGCTGGCGACAGGCATTGGAAGGATTCAAAAACTGGACACCATAATTGAACCTGCCGTCGGACAACGCCACCTTTCTCACCACCTTGCCATCTGTCATTACTTCACCGGCATTGACCTTGATGGACATGTTTTTTATCAGATCATCGGGGGCAAGTTCCAGGGCCGTCTCACAGAGGACCCCCGAAACACTGATATTGTGCGAGATACCGGAAAACTTCATGCTCTCATAAATGCCGTTGACGTGGGTTTTCAGCTTTACCCGATGCTCACGGGGTTTCTGGGTAGTCAAAAGATTGCACACTTCCCTGAGGAGCAGATGAGGGTGTACCGGTTTGATGATCCATGCATTGGCTCCGCATCGTTCTGCGCGGGCCATTGCCTCGGGAGAATGGTAGCAGACCAGCATTATTGGAACCAGGCAGGTATCTTTGCCCTGGCGGATCATTGAACAGAGCATGTCTCCCCCCATGTCCGGCAGGTCCAGCATGGCAATGATCAGATCAGCGCCGATTTCCCGCTGCAGCTGAAGTGCTTCCAAGGCAGAAGCCGCCGTAAAGAGCCGGAAACGTGCTTTCTCCAGCAGAGACTTGTTCCTTTCCCGGAAGCTGGGTGAATCGCTGACGAGAAGTATTTTTCGCATGCGGCAGTAATTCTCCGTCAGTTTTATTTGGTGAAGAAGCTAAGATACGCCTGATCTTCCGCTTCCACTTGCGTCATGCCGTCAGCAACCATCAAATCCACTATCTCCAGATAAATCCGGAGTTCCTCAGCCGACAACCGCTCCAGATCATGGTTGGTTGCCTTGAACAAGGCTCTATTCATACTGCAGGACTTCCTTCAAGTCGTGTTCCTGCCCGAGGAGGAAGAGCAAAAAGGACAAAGGTAGCGACCTATTTTCTAATGAGAACCTGATCTTTGTACATCACCAGACCGGCAATTTCAACAAAAAATATTGCAAAGGTGTTGGAAATCTGCAGTGATTTCGATGAATTGATGGGCGCGTTTTCAGGCTAATTCCAAACCTATTGGAGGAATGTCATTGCCGGCTGAATATGGTGTCTATGTCGGCGCTTCCCAGGGTCTCCCTGGCAACAAGCTCGCGGGTCAGAGCCTCCATCGTCTCCATATTGGCCTGAAGCAGCCGACGCACCTGATCGTAGGACGTGGTTACTATGGACCGGATCTCGGTATCGATCTCCACTGCCGTGGCATCGCTGAAACCCTTGACTGCAGCACCATCTCCGGTCTTTGTGCTTTCATGACTACCAAAGGCCACAGGACCGAACGCTTCTGACATACCCCATTCGCAGACCATCTTCCGTGCCACATCCGTTGCCCGGGCCAGGTCATTGCCGGCACCGGTGGTAGTGGTATTGAAGACAAGATCCTCGGCAGCCCTCCCCCCCATCAGCACCTTGATGTGTGCCAGCAGCATCTCCTTCGTATAGCTGTAAATGTCTTCTTCAGGGATCTGCACCGTTACACCCAGGGCTCGCCCACGAGGAATGATCGATACCTTGTGCACCGGGTCGCAGCCAGGCACCAGCTTGGCCACCATGACATGGCCCGCCTCATGCCAGGCAGTGCTCAGCTTCACCTGGTCTGAAAGGACCATTGATTTCCTCTCTGCTCCCATCAGCACCTTGTCCCGCGCCATGTCCAGGTCGGCCATCTCCACGGTCGGCTTGCCTCCCTTTGCGGCAATTATCGCAGCTTCATTGATCAGATTGGCCAAATCGGCACCGGAGAAGCCGGGCGTACCCCGAGCAACAAGACGCAGATCCACACCCTCATCCAGAGGCACATCTCTGGTATGCACCTTGAGTATGTCTTCGCGGCCCTTGATATCGGGAGTCCCAACGGTCACCTGCCGGTCGAAGCGTCCCGGTCTCAACAGTGCCGGATCCAGCACCTCCGGCCGGTTGGTGGCAGCTATGACGACAACACCCTTGTTGACACAGAAGCCATCCATCTCCACCAACAGCTGGTTGAGTGTTTGATCCCGCTCATCATTGGCCCCGTTGCCGCCGGCGTCACGCTTGCGGCCGACGGCGTCAAGTTCGTCAATGAAAATTATGCAGGGCGCCGCTTTATGCCCCTGGGCAAACAGGTCCCGGACCCTGGACGACCCCACTCCCACGTACATCTCGACAAACTCCGATCCTGACATGGAAAAAAAGGGTACTCCTGCTTCTCCGGCAACAGCACGTGCAAGAAGGGTTTTCCCTGTCCCCGGGGGACCGACAAGCAGAATGCCGGTCAGCATTTTACCACCCAGCCGGGAGAATTTTCCCGGATCCCGCAGGAATTCCACCGTCTCCAGCAGGTCGCTTTTCGCCTCATCGGCTCCGGCCACGTCTGTAAAACAGGTATCGGTGCTGGATCGATCGGAAAGCTTCGCCTTGCTCCTCCCGAAAAGAGCCAGCTTCTTCATGATCAGGAATATCGGCACCAGCACCACCAGAAGCAGGCACAGCTCCACCCAATGGGAAGGCGCTGCCGGGGGTGTTGCGGCAAAATCGATGTGCCGGGCCAAAAGCAGCTTCGACAGCTCGGCATCCATGGGTCTATGGAGGATGAACCTGGCCCCAGACTGGCCATGGGCGGTAATTGCGTCCCCTTCGCTCCTCACCTTCGAAATTTCACCGGCATTTACCTTGTCGACAAAGGCTGTGTAGCTGATGCGGTTTTTTTCCTCGTCGCGCCGCTCCTTCCAGGTCGACGCCCCAAAGGCAACGGCGGTGAAGATCAGTAACAGCACTAATATTTTTATCAGACGAATCTGCTTTGAACTCATCATTACCTCACAAGACGCTTTTATTCCTTCCATGGAAGGGCAATATGCCCACAGGTTAATATAATCGGAAATAGTTGCATGTGATGGTAAATACACCGGGGATACTTTTCAGTGAGAGGTGCAGGATCGGGAAGGTGGCACGACTTGGCAGGATAAAAAAGGGCCTGGCTTGATGCCGGGCCCTGACGACTCTCCGTGAGCGGCTACTGCCCCTACAATGGCCGCCGCCCTGAGATAAGATTAACAATGACCATGATGATGGCTATGATCAGCAGAAGATGGACCAACCCTCCCAGAGTATAGCTGGTAACGAGTCCCAGCAACCATAGAATCAGCAGGACCACTACGATTGTCCATAGCATACGGTCCTCCTTTCGGCCTTTTGCTGCTTTCAAGCCGAGGTCATACTGCGTTATTGATGCCCTATGGATAAAGTATAACCTAAAACATGTATTCTGCCGAAGGAGCATCGGTAGCTGTCAGCTTCATATTAACGGTCGGCGTGCCGCTATATATACTGAAGTGCCAAAGGGGAGACTGCAATGGTGCAGAAAACTATTTTCTGCACGAACAAGCTGCAGAAGCAAGGAATTGATCACCGATGGCGGCAGGTAAACATCAGAATCAACCTGCTCACGTTGCGACGAACGGGGAAGTAATTTCTTTGCCAATCTGTAGAAAGCGATGGGGAAAAAGAGGAGCCCGAGACGATAGGTGGCTTTTTCGATGCTGTATCCCTGTCCCTTGAGGGATGGTAACAGTCCACCGAGAGTATATCGCTTGCGGGTGTGAACGGCGATATCATGGGTGCTGCGGAGGAACTCGAAGGCAACCAGGTTGAGGACGAGAAGGCCTCCCGGTTTCAGTGCCCGGTAAAACCGGGAAATGATATTTTCTTCGTCAGTAACCGCTTGGTGGTAGAGGACATCGATGGAGGTAATTACATCGTACCGTTTTTCACCCAGATCAACATTGTTAAGGTCGGCATGAAACAGGCCGCTCACTCCACGGGAACGGCTGAAAGCCAAAGCTTGCGGCGACGCATCGCAGCCTGCCACAGTCCCGAACGACTGCAGAAGCTGGCAAAGACGTCCCGTACCGCAGCCGGCGTCGAGAATGGCAAGGGGCTCTTCATGCTTTTCACCTGCCACCGTTTCCAGGATCAGCTCATGCAGCCCGGCATACCACCAGTGACTGTCTTCCACCCTGAACATCCGCTCATATTCCCGCTCGTTCATATATTTCCCACGGCCTCTGGCAGTTGAACCGCGTATCGAATAATGCTAATGCCCCTGGAAAAATTCACGGATAGCCTCGATTACCCGCTCCGCATGACTCTCGGGCAGCTGAGGGTACATGGGCAGCGACAGGATTTCTCCTGCCAGCCTTTCCGTTACCGGAAGGCTCCCTTCCCCGTAACCGAGAAACCGGTAGCCGCGCATGAGATGAATGGGTGTGGGATAGTTGATGCGGGTTTCAATCCCCGCTGCTGTCAGATGCTGCATGAGGGCATCGCGTCGGCCGGTCCTGATGGTGTACAGATACCACTGGTGCGTTCTGCCGTCGCGGACAACCGGCAGAGTCACGTCCCCCAAACCGCGCAGCCCTTCATTGTATATTGCGGCCAGCTTTGCCCGGCCCATGACTTCTTCATTCAGCTCTGGCAGTTGCAGCTTGAGGATGGCAGCCTGAACCTCATCCAGTCTTGAGTTGTAACCCTCTTCTTCGGAGTAATATCCACCTTCCATGCCGTAAAAACGTAGTCTTTTCAGGCGTTCTTTCAGCTCCGGCCTGTTGGTGACAGTCATCCCGGCATCGCCGTAAGCCCCAAGGATCTTGGTCGGATAGAAGGAAAAGGTACCAATGTCCCCGAAGCTTCCGACCCGTTTCCCCTGGTACAAGGCACCAGCTGCCTGGGCACAGTCTTCAACCACATGAATATTCCTGTTAGCTGCCAGTTGCAGAAGCGGCGCCATATCCACCGCCTGACCGTAGAGATGGACAGGAAGTATGCATCGGGTGGCAGAGGTTACAGCCTGCTCCAGCCGTGTCACATCCATGAGAAAGGTATCATCTTCAACATCGACAAAAACAGGGGTGGCGCCGGCTGACCTGATGGCGGCTACAGTCGGCACTGCGGTGTTGGAAACGGTTATCACCTCTGCCCCTGCCCCTATATTCAAGGCTTTCAGCGCAAGGAACAGCGCATCGGTCCCTGAATTGACACCAATGCCGAATTGAGCGCCGCAGAAGGCGGAGAATTCCTCCTCAAATTCGGACACCATGCTCCCCAGGATGAGGCGCCCCGAGGAAAAAACCTTGTCTACCACGTCCAGTATCTTTTCACGATGCTGCTGATAATTATCCCTGTAGTCCCAATAGCGAACCTGAATAACATCAGTATCGGAGTTCTTCATGGTGACATCCTTTTTCCATCTGCTCTGCCATGTCCGCCAGTTGCAGATTCCGTGTGTGCATCTCTTTAAAGCCCCTACCACTGAGGACCATGCTGCAGGCATCCTGGATCATGAGCTGGAAGTGATCGGCGGGTGGTATGGTGAATGAAGCATCCTTGCCACCGCTGGTGACCTGGATGTGGTTTGCCATTTCGGAAGGCGTCGTATAGGCACGATCCACCCTGATCTTCCCCTGCTCACCGACAATCTCATAGCTGCTTTCGTATGACTGGCCGAAGGCCAGGGAGTATGTAAAAACTTCCTGGGCCGTGGTCAGGGCGGTGCCATGAATGGCCACATTGAGGCCGTTGCGGTCCAGAGCATAGCCTCTGAAAGAGTGACACCGGCCCCGGAGAAAATGCCGGGCTGTGCTGACCGCATAACGTGCCAGGTCGTTAAATGCTCCTCCCCCCCGGGCCGGATCGAGCCTGAAATTACCATCGCCGGGACAGGGAAAACAGAAGACGCTGCGCAGGGTCCTGATGCGGCCGATTTCTCCCCTTTCTATTACCTTCTTCACTGCAGCATGCTGGGGATGATGGAGGTACATGAGATTTTCGAAGAGCAGAAGCCCTTTCTCCTCGGCGCAGGCAAGCATTCGCTTGACTGAAGCTGTCGAAAGGCCGAGGGGTTTTTCACAGATGACATGTTTCCCCCCCTGCAGGGCGCGGAGGGCAAACTCCTCGTGAAGGTGATTGGGCAGCGAAATATACAAAAGCCGTATCCCTGGATCAGCCAGTAGCGCTTCGTAACTGACCGGTTCAACCGGCAGGTCAGGGTGAGCTATCGCCGCCTTTACCGGGTGGCTGCTGGCAATGGCCTGCAGAACGGCCGACTTCGTCTTTCCCAGGGCGGGAATGAACTTGCGCCGGGCTATATCCGAACAGCCAAGGATGCCGATGGGCAATTTTTCGCTGCAGCCGGTCATGTGACCACCTTTTCCCTGGGAAAGATCAACCCGAACTCCTTTTTGAAATGGAAACAGGTTCCCTTCTTCATCTCTTTTTCTTAAAGGAGGCACGAAATGATGCTGCGCGCACACGAATTGACAGTTTCTCCCAAATGGAGGAAAAAACGGAGTTGGGTCTCAGACATCCAGCAAAAGCCTTGCGGGAGTGGCAGTTCGTCCCCCTCCGGGAGCTCCGCAATACGGTGCAGATGCGCCTCACGGTAAAAACGGGCGCCCTCCTCGGCCTGATAGTTTTGCCATGAAAACGGAAAGAGACTGCCGGCGGAAAAATCGTCGAAGAGGAATGGTTTCGGTAGCTTTTCATTGCCGGCATAGTTGCTGGGGGTGAACTGCACAGTCGGTCCTAGCTGGACCATGCTTCTGTTGCCCACTTCAGCCTTGGCCTGCATGAGGAAATGCCGCTCCCCCTGGCGTACTTGGGTAAGAAGGCCGATTATGCCCATTTCAGGATTGTCGAGGATGGGCTGACTCCAGGCCGAAACTTCCCGGCCAACCGATTTAACATCAATGCCTATAACCCTGAAGAAGCGTTTCTCCCGGTGTGAAAAGCAGCAATCCTCGTCCAGTGACCATTCCTTAAGCGTCTTCAGCCCTTGGCGCTTCACCGTAATATGATTTGCCGCCTTTTCATCGTCCAGCCACTGGATTGCCTCGGCAAGCGACATTACTCCTTCTGCACAAGAGGTCTGGCTGGCTCTTGAGAGCACCAGCGAGGAAATAATGCTGCGGGTGCAGGCGTGGACCAGATTGTCGCGCCTGAGCAGCAATGCTATCTGGCGAAGTGTGAGCCAGATAAAGGGATCGGGCAGTTCCTCCAATTCACCTTCCCCTACCCGAACAATCATGTTTCGGTTGGATTTAAAGAGAAAGCGGCCCCCATCTTCTGTCTGCAGTTTGGCAAAAAGCACCCGTTGCCGTTGCGGATTCAGGAAGTAACCGACCAGCGGCGGAACTGCCCCGCCGTGAGCTTTAGTATAATTGCTGTAGGTTGCCTGAACCGTTGGTGACAATTGAACCGAATTGATGTTGCCCGGTTCCTCCTTTGCCTGAAGGCAGAAATGCAAAACTCCGTTGATGCTCTTGACGAGGATGCCGAGGATGCCGATTTCCGGCTGGTCTATTATCGGCTGGTCCCATTCCATATCGCCGCCAAGACTTCGATGTCTGGCCTTGACCCCGGTAATGGTGAAAAACATGCCGGAGTCATGAATTATATTGCCTGTACCCGATTCGATGAGCCAGTGACCCATCGCCGCCAAAGGAATCGGTTTTACCTGCAGTCGAGGAGAAGCCAGTCGCCGGGCTATCCAGGCCTCAATATAATCGTCGGAATGGATAGATTTGCTGGTAGTCCGCGAATAATGGATTTCTGCAGCGACATCCCCGCCAAAGCCCAAGACATGGGACCTTACAGCGGCCATCTCTGAACCCTGGTCTACCCTAATTGCCTGTTTTCTTATTGTAGCCATGATTTAATCCCGTATGTACAGCAGCAAACTGCAGTTTTTTCTGGGCGGAAAATTTCTCGCGGATAACGAATTGCGGATCGCAGTTGAGGGCAAGGTAAATACGGCCCACGTATTCACCGACGACACTTACGGCCAACAGCTGAAAGCCTCGGAAAAAAGTAGTAAGGGCAATAAGAGTCTCATATTCGGTCGGATCCTGACGATAGGGAAGAATGGCATCAAGCAGGGAGGTCCCTCCCACGTATACCCCTATGAGGGTCATGATAAAGCCCGCCAGACCCAGTATCCGGAGGGGGATAAGCGAGTAGCTGACCACCATGTTGCCCCAGAGCGAAATCAGCTTGCCGATGGTATAATTGGACCGGCCATGCCTTCTTTTGTCATGGCGCACCTCCACCCTGCCTATATTGGAGGTCGAACGGAATATGATGGCATCGATGTACGGGTCGGGGCCCGTATATATTATCACTTCATTGATCAAGAAACGGTTCATGATCTTGAAGCTGGACAGGTAGAGATCGGCAGGCTTCTGCAGGATGACGTTAGCCATCTTGTCATTGAAGGCACTGCCCAGGTTGCGGAAAATGCTGTCCCTCTTCACTGGATAATGGGTATAGACGACATCGTATCCTTTTTCAATCTCAGCCACCATGCGGCTGATTTCCTCCGGGGGATTCTGAAAATCATCATCCATGATGACGGCATAATCGCCGGTAGCATTGTTGAGACCGGCCATAACGGCACTGTGCTCGCCGAAATTCCGTGCCAGTCTGATATATGTTACAGTCTCCGGATTTGCCTCGTGGAGGCGCTGACAGATGATATGGGTGCTGTCCCGGCTGTTGTCGTTGACAAGGACCACTTCAAGTTCGAAGCTGTTGCGGTACAAATCAAAGAGGGTATTACAGAGGGATTCAATAGTCTTTTCAGCATTATATACAGGAATGACGACAGAGAGTCTGGTCATGACAGCTCCTAGACTGGTTCACGCAGGGCAAGGGAAGCACCTCGCTCTGTTGTGGTAAAAGGTAACCAAATCCGGCAAACAACGACGGCAAGCTGTAGCTATTCAGGTCAATGTGGGGGGAGCGCGGTCTGTACGGTTGGGGAAGCTGCAGCAGAGGCGGTGAACCGCATGCTCCAGAAAGACGGGGCGGATTACAGCAAGGTGCAGCTGGTTCGGCTTACTGAAAGCTAACAGGGAAGGAATGCCGCTTTTTTTAAGGGTACCCTGGCAGGTTTTGCTCGGACTTTTGATGATGGCCCGCGGGCGTGGCTTTACTCGCTCGGTTGAAGCGGAAAGGCCGGGCATGATCGGCAGATTTATGCCCCGTGCGGCCAATCCGAAGGTTATTACCATTACCAAAGACAAGGTTAATGATTTTGTCAGGAAGCTGTTATACAAAAAACACCTGTACTTTTTCTGCCCGCCGGTTAGAGAACCCCAAAAAAAATCAGAGGCATCTTTAATTTTCTCAAATAATAAATAAATACAAGAATTTAAGAAATTAGGCAAGGCCTTTTACTCCTGATGCATGTACCCGGTTTGACAGGGCTTATGCCACGTATTTTGCCACTCTCCATTCACATGGAACAACCGCATGCTATAATTGAACAAAGATGAAAACGTGCAAATAATGAGAAAGGGGGTAACTCATGGCAGAAAAGTGTTCAGGCACAGGTGCAATGTTGTCTTTTTTGGCCGGGGCAGCGGTAGGCACAGGGCTGGCGCTACTTTACGCCCCAAAAACCGGCAAAGAAGTGCGGGGCCGGATCACCGATCTCAGTAACGACACCGTAAGCAAAATGAAAGGATATGGCAGCCAGGCACAGGAAAAAATGAAGAGCTTTTATAACACCGGCAGGGATATGTTCCGGGAAAAAAAGGAGCAGATGTCAGCGACCATGGAAACCGGCGAAGAACCGCTGGGGCGTGCATGACATTATGACGGACTGTTAAAAGCACGAAAAAAGCCCCATGGGATGCATGGGGCTTTTTTCGTGGATCTGGAGATTCTACTCCACATGTCACACATTAATACTCTCGATGGCATTGCGCACGATTCGCGCACTGTTGCGCAATGCCTCCCGCTCCATGTGATCCAGTGCCGGAGGAAAGGTCTCCAGCACCCCCCGCCCTCCCACCAGATGCGGCAGGGCAATGGTGACATTCTCTACACCCTCCACCTCCGGCAAAGGTGTGCAGACGGTGAGGATCGAACGGCGATCATAGACCATGACCTCGACGATGTTGGCCAGGGCACTGCCTATGCCGTAGTAAGTGGCCTGCTTGCCGCTGATGATCTCGTAGGCGGCATGCCTTACCTGGTGATCTATTGACGCAATCAGCCCCGGCGGGAAGGAAGCCCCCTTGCGATGGGCAAAGGCATCGAGTGGCATGCCACCGACCGTCACCGTCGACCAGCCCAGAACCTCCGAATCCCCGTGCTCGCCAAGGACATAAGCATGCACATGCCGTGGATCGATACCGAGGGATGAGCTGAGCAGACTACGGAAACGGGCCGTATCAAGGGTGGTGCCCGAACCGACTACACGGGAGGAGGGTATTCCCAACTCTCCGGCTATGGAGGCAGCAAGATGGGTCAACACATCCACCGGATTGGACGCCACCAGCAGCACGGCGTCGCCAGCATGGCGCAGCACTTGGGGAATGACCTCCTTGAAAATAGCCGCATTCCGTTCCAGGAGCTGCAACCGTGTTTCCCCGGGCTTTTGCCCCACCCCGGCGGCAACCAGCACCACTGAAGCCCCTTCCAGTTCCTCATATTCCCCGGCAATCACCTCCAGTGCGTGGGCAAAGGGAACGGCATGGGAAATGTCCGCTGCCTCGGCTCTTGCACGGGCGCGGTTCACATCCACCATGACCAGTTTCCGACCGACCCCGCGCATGACCATGGCATAGGCTGCCGTAGCTCCGACAAAACCGCATCCGACGATACCTATCTTCATATGGACCTCCACATAGAGTTATCGAGGTAACACGTTAAGTATAACAGCTTGATCGGTCGCTGGTGAATCGGATGGAAAGTACTGTGGCCAATGAAGACTATGGTTGGAGGATAGTGTCCCGTGCGGTTAGTTCATCGCAAGAATTCTGAGGGATTTTGGTTCTGGCAAGGGGCGGCGATGCAGGTCTGGCTGGGCTTAAGCCGAGGAGCCGCAAACGCACTAGGGACAGGCATCGCCGATAACTGCCATCGGATGCTGCCTTGGGTCAAGCCAGTGCAGTATGCGGAGGATATCGGTCTCCGCAGCCGCCACACATCCCGAGGTGGGGGCCTCATCATTGCGCCAGATGTGGAAAAAGATGGCACTTCCGGCGCCCGGCAATGTCTCCTTGGTGTTGTATTCGATGACAATGCCGTACTTGTAGAGGTCATCGGTCCGTCTCATGATCTCGTGAGATAACCCCAGCCCCTCTCCTTTCATGGTCAGAGTGTTATAGAGCGGAGAGCTGGGATCATCAATCCAGATCATATCCGGTGTGAGGACGATATAAGGTATTTTCGTCTGCAGAGGCTCGTAGCCGAAACCTCTCTCCAGAAGAAATGTGCCCATTGGCGTTCTGCCATCCCCTTCCCGCTTCTCACCCGGTTGAGCCAGCCCGTTTC
This sequence comes from Geotalea daltonii FRC-32, assembly GCF_000022265.1. Lineage (NCBI taxonomy): Bacteria > Pseudomonadati > Thermodesulfobacteriota > Desulfuromonadia > Geobacterales > Geobacteraceae > Geotalea > Geotalea daltonii. Next base: position 500,263 of record NC_011979.1, on the reverse strand, counting down.
TTCCGACCACTGCCGCAATCGGCCCATCAACGGGCCGCCAAGTGCCATTCTCCCGTTCAAAGAGATGAATTGCCGCCCCGGAAGACGATAGCCCATCAGTTGTCACCACTACTGCCTGCCGGCTCTCCATGGGGAGCCTGAGCAGACAGTCTTGAGAAGACTGCCATGGCCGCTGATGCCGGCAGCCGGTCAACATGAACAGGCTAAAAAGGAGAAAAAGAGCTAAGCTTTTCTTGCCCATGGCTGCCCCCCCTCTTTTTCTTCCCAGGCGACTCCGTCAGTCAACCGCGTCACCAGCATGGCAGCCACGTTGTCACCGGTGGCATTGAGGAGCGTGGCAAGGGGATCGATAATGACACTGATGGCAGCAAGAAGCGGCAGGGTTTCCGGTGGAAAACCGAACACCGACAGTATCAGCATTTCACCGATCATGCCGCCGCTGGGAATGGCACCCATCACCACCCCGACAAGAATGGCGACACCCACCACCACAATCAGACGGCTGAAGGTAAGTTCCTGGTGGAAGAGACTCATGGCAAAAAGTATCTTGAGCACGCCGCCGATCACCGATCCATCCTTGTGCAGGGCAGCCCCCACCGGGATCACCACGTCACTGATGCCTTGTGGCACCCCCATTTTCGGCGCCGCCTCCAGATTCACCGGCATGGTGGCCATGCTGGAACAGGTGCCGAGCGCGGTAAGGGAAGGCTCGAGCATGTGGGCCCAGAAGCGGCGTACGGCAACAACGCCTCCGGCCAGGAAGGCGTAGAGTGAAAAGCCAGCCACAAAATAAAAGGCAGAGAAGGTATAGTAGACGATGAAGACGTTGAAATATGCCGCGGCAAGGGCCTCGCCGGTATCGACTACGGTGGCGGCAAACCAGGCCAGTAGTCCTATGGGTGCCGCATACATGACGTAATCCACCATACGGATGAAGACCTGTGCACCGCCGGCCAGGAAGCGGCCAAATGAAGCACCTGCCTCTTTACTGGAGCGTGTCGCCAATCCCACGCCGATTGAAAAGACAATCAACGGCAGCATTGACCTGCGTGAGATCAACTCGGGAAAATCGCTGGCGGTAAAGGCCTTGACCAGCTGGGCCAGCAGGGAAGGGACCTCCTGCACCGGCTGTCCCTTGAGGACCACGCCGGCACCAGGCGAAGGCTGGACAATGAGCATGAACAGCAGCGCACCGACGGCTGCAACAAGACTTGTCGCCAGAAAGACTATGACCATGGCCGATGAAGTTCTGGTTAGCCTTCTACTGTCGGCACTAACGGCAATGCTGGAGGAAACGGTAAAGAATACCAGCGGCACGATGATCATGAAGAGCAGATTGAGGAACAAGTCTCCCAAAGGGCGGATGGCACGGGCTGCGCCGGGATGGAAGGAGCCGAGCAAAAGCCCGGCGCTGATTGACAGGATCAGAAGCAGGGAGAAACCGTAAGTCTTCAGCAGCTTCATTTATACCTCAGGCTCTTTAGTTTCCATCCGGAAACTCCGGATGAGAAACTAGTGGTTTCCGATTCGGAAAGAGGGGATTTTTTGTTTTAGCAAGGAAATCAAGGGCTTGCGCGGAGACGTACATCGGTACGTCGCACAAGTAAGCCCGCAGATTGACGCCGCCAGGGCAGAAAAGAACCCTTTCCGGATGGAAACTCATTTGCTTTTAACCAGTATAACAGAGTGCATCGCCTTGCAGAGGAAATGATGCGACCCTGCCAGGCTGTTTGGTTCTAACCCATCGGAACTGAATTAAAAGTGCCCTGATAACGAAAAACCTCCTGAATGTGCCTGGGCTCTAGGCATCAAAAGGAGGTTTAACTCTGCTGACTTCAGCGGATTGAGTAAAGAGATGGTCGGGATGACTGGATTCGAACCAGCGGCCCCCTGCTCCCGAAGCAGGTGCGCTACCAGGCTGCGCTACATCCCGACAAGTCTGTCTTTTTATCGTGTTAGAAGCGGTTTGTCAACTGAAAAACAGCCGGCGGCGCCCCCCGTATCAACCCTTGCACCTCTCTCCCCATGGCTTCTGCAACACAATTTGCTGCAAGACCTTCAATATGTGCGGTACAGATCTTGCTCTGTTCGGTAAGCCATTGTCCACCCGGCCAAGCAGAGACCCTGTGGGTTCAACCTGTCGCGGTAACGCAAAAACCCTTTTTTATTCCACCAACAATGCTTCCTGGACCCCGACGAGCACCCCCAATTCAAATTACTACGATGGCGCCGCCACCAACCTCTCTCTCACAGGGATTTCCGCAGCGGGGGTGGTCATGACAGCGGCGCTCTCCCTTGGACCGCCCGTGGCAGGTCTTGCCATCACTACCGACGCAATCGACGTGGCTGGACTGGCCATGTAACGTCCTTTTTTCATTTCTACACATGCTCCTCTGCTAAAGACCTCCCCTGCCCACATTAGACGTTGAATATTTCATTCGAGGGATCAGCTGTTTCTGCCGCAAAAACCAAGAAAAACATTGTCATATTCATGGTGAAGTGCTAAAAATTACCACTTGTCCTTCAATCTCCACTTTTGAAATGCCCATGGCCTCCCGCTGTCTGCAGCACTTCCTGACAAACTGGAAGAAACTGGCGAACTGCACCGGATAGCGGTGGAAACGACCCCCATGCTGGAGATCGCGGAGATAACCGACCGTTGTCAAGACTCGTTGAAAAAATGGCGGCACTATGGCTGGGAATGAATCAATGGAGATAAAACTGCAGCAGGGTAGCATCTGGAGGAGAGTCACCATCTTTCTGGAGATGATAAAATTCTCCCACACCATCTTTGCCCTCCCCTTTGCTTTCACCGGGGCGGTGCTGGCTGCGGGAGGACTTCCCTCCATCTACCAGACCTTCTGGATTCTCATGGCTATGGTTGGCGCCCGCACTGCCGCCATGAGCCTGAACCGGCTTATCGATGCCGATATCGACGGCAGAAACCCCCGCACCAAGGGGCGTGCTATTCCGGCAGGGCTCCTCAGCAAGGGGATGGTTGCTCTCTTCATCTGCCTTTCGGTGGCGCTCATGCTCTGGGCTGCCCGGATGCTCAATCCTTTGTGCTTCTACCTGTCCCCAATTGCCCTTTTCTTTCTTGTGCTCTATTCCTATTGCAAGCGTTTTACGGCCCTGGCCCATGTGGTCCTTGGACTCTGTCTTGCCGCCGCCCCCCTTGGTGCATGGATCGCCATCACCGGCAACTTCAGCCTTCCGGCAGTACTGCTGGCTCTGGCGGTGCTGGTCTGGGTGGCGGGATTTGACATCCTATATGCACTGCAGGACCTGGAATTCGACCGCACAAGCGGCCTGCACTCCATCCCGGTCAGCCTTGGCGTCAACGGCTCACTCTGGATGGCCCGTCTTCTGCACCTCCTGATGATCGCCCTCCTGACCAGTATCTATTTAATCATGCAGCTGGGCATCCTCTTCCTTATCGGACTGATAATAACAGCAATACTGGCAGGCTATGAGCACTGGCTGCTGCGCAAGGGGGATCTGACCAAACTGGATGCCGCATTTTTCAACATGAACGGCTACATCAGTGTCGTCATCTTCCTCTTTACGCTGTTCGATATCCTGGTGAGGAGAACGGCATGAGCATCCGCCGCTTTACCCTGGCCATAACCGGCGCATCCGGTGCCTTTTACGGCCTGAGAACCGCAGAGGAGATTCTCAAAAGCGGCGCCCACTTAACGCTGCTGGTAACAAGGGCAGGTTTTGCAGTCCTTAAAGAAGAATGCTCCCTGAATTGGCATGGCAACCCGGCGCAAATCAGAGACATGATATGCGGTCATTTCAACGTGGATCCGGTAAAGCTTGCGTATCACGCAGAAGATGATCTCTACGCCCCCATCGCCAGCGGCTCTGCAGCCGCACATGCGATGATCGTCGCTCCATGCAGCATGGGAAGCCTTTCCCGCATCGCCGGCGGCAATTCAGGCAATCTGATCGAACGTTGCGCCGACGTCATGCTCAAGGAAAAAAAACCGCTTATTCTGGTACCCCGCGAAACGCCGCTCAACGAGATTCACCTGAAAAACATGCTCAAGCTGGCCCGGATGCACGCTGCCATCATACCGGCCATGCCCGCCTTCTACCACCACCCCCGGTCCATCAATGACATGGTCGATTTTGTCGTCGGCAGAGTCCTGGACATGGCAGGTGTGGAACATGATCTGTTTTGCCGATGGGGCCAGCCGGAAAGGGATGACCGATGATTACCATGGCTGCCATAGCCGAAAAGGTGCGGGACAAGCGGCGCATTGACGAAGATGAAGCGCTCTTTCTCTTCCGGCACCATGATCTGCTGGCCATTGGCGAACTTGCAGCGATGGCCAATGAACGCAAGAATGGCCGGAAAGTCTTTTTCAATGTCAATCGCCACATCAACCACACCAACATCTGCGTCAACCGCTGCAAGTTCTGCGCATTCGCCCGTGCCGCCGATCAACCGGGGGCATACCTGTACGACCTGGATGAAATCAGGAACCGGGCGACCGAAGCCCTGCAGCAGGGGGCAACGGAAATCCACATCGTCGGAGGGTTGCACCCCGACCTGCCGTTCGATTTTTACCTGGAGATGCTGCGAACTGTCCGGGAGGTCTCTCCATCACTGCACATCAAGGCATTCACAGCGGTGGAGATCGATTATCTGGCAAAGCTTTGCGACTGCTCCATCAGTGATACCCTGGTCAAGCTCAAGGAGGCCGGACTGGGCTCGTTGCCGGGCGGTGGAGCAGAGATATTCAGGGAAGGCATCCGGCAACAGCTCTGCCCGGAAAAAATTTCGGGCGAAAGGTGGCTTGCCATAATGGAGGAGGTGCACCGGGCCGGTCTCAAGTCCAATGCCACCATGCTCTATGGACATCTGGAGAGCTTCGCCGACCGGGTTGACCACATGCGGAGGCTGCGTGAACTGCAAGACCGCACCGGAGGGTTCCAGGTATTCATCCCTTTAGCCTTCCAGCCCGAAAACTCGCCGCTGACCATCACCAAGGGAACCGGAACAACAGGGGTAGACGACCTGAAAACCTTGGCCATTGCCCGCATCTACCTGGATAACTTTGATAATATCAAGGCCTATTGGGTAATGCTGGGAGAAAAGGTCGCCCAGGTAGCCCTCGCCTTCGGCGTCAACGATTTGGACGGCACGGTGGTGGAAGAGAAGATCGGCCATGACGCCGGAGCTGCATCACCCCAGGCCATGAGCCGCGACGGCATCATCGCTCTCATCCGCAAAGCCGGCCGTGAGCCGGTTGAGCGCGATACTCTTTACAACGAACTGCGGACCTATTGAATGAGACTTAGTGGCCATAGGCTGTCAGGACTGGTTATATGTTGAAAAAGATCGCAACTAAAATAGAGGTAAACGAGCAGCTCAGCAGAGAGGAAGCCCTCTGGCTCTTGAATGACGGGACGCTGCTGGAGTTGGGAAGGCTTGCCGACCATATCCGCCGCCGTCTCCATCCCGACAACCGCGTCACTTTCGTTGTTGACAGGAATGTCAATTACACCAACATCTGCGAGTCTCAATGCCGCTTCTGCGCCTTTTACCGGACTAAAGACGCCGACGATGCCTACATGCTCGAGGAGGAGGCAATCTTTGCCAAGATTGCCGAACTGGTCCAACAGGGGGGGACGCAACTGCTCATGCAGGGCGGGCTCCATCCGGACCTGGGAATTGAATTTTTCGAAAAGCTCTTTGCCGGCATCAAGAGCCGCTTTCCCCAGGTGCAGAACCATTCCCTGTCCCCGGCGGAAGTAACCCACATCGCCTCCCAGTCCGGGCTTACCATTCGCCAGACCCTGGAGCGGCTACACAGGGCAGGACTTGACTCCATCCCCGGAGGAGGAGCCGAGATCCTGGTGGACAGTGTTCGGCAGCAGATTTCGCCGAAAAAGATCGGCTGGCAGCAATGGGCGGCGGTAATGAGGGAAGCGGCCCTGCTCGGAATGCCGACCACGGCAACGATGATGTTCGGCAGCTGTGAACAGGCCGAAGATATCGTCGAGCACCTGTTCCGGGTTCGCGAGCTCCAGGCCAGCGGCGGCACATTCACCGCTTTCATTCCCTGGACCTACCAGCCGGGAAACACGGAACTGGGTGGAACGACAGCAACCGGTGTGGAGTATCTGAAGGTTCTTTCCCTGTCACGGATTGTCCTCGACAACATCGCCAACATTCAGGGCAGCTGGGTCACCCAAGGGGCAAAAATCGCCCAGATCGCACTGTATTTCGGCGCCAATGACCTGGGGGGAACAATGCTGGAAGAGAATGTCGTTGCTGCAGCCGGTTGCAGCTTCCGCATGTCCCGTGAGGAAATGATCGACCTCATCCGTGGCGCGGGCTTCATCCCGGCCCGGCGCACCACCACTTATGAAATCCTTGACGAATATTGATCGATAGGAAGACTGGAGTTCACATGATCAAGCTGCGTAAGAATATTGCCAACATGGCCGGCTATGTACCCGGCTACCAGCCCGAGGACCCGGCAGCCTACATCAAGCTCAATACCAACGAAAATTCCTACCCGCCATCGCCGAAGGTGATAGAGGCAATCATTGCCGAGGTGGGTGAAGGATTAAAGCGCTACCCCGATGCTGCCAGCCGTGCGGCACGTGAAGCGGCGGCGGAACTTTACGGCTTCCCACCCGAATGGGTCATCATGGCCAACGGTTCCGACGAAGTGCTCAACAACCTGATCCGAGCCTTTGCCGACGAAGGGGATGAGATCGCCTTTGTCTACCCGTCCTATTCCTACTACGCAACACTGGCAGAGGTTCAGGGCGCCCGGGTGAAGACCTTCGGCCTGACCGAGGACTGGAAGCTGAAGGATTTCCCCAAGATATACGAGGGCCGGATCTTTTTTCTTACCAATCCTAATGCGCCGTTAGGCTTCACCTTCAGTCAGACCTACATAGAAGAACTGGCCGGGCGTGTTTCGGGAACGCTGGTAATCGATGAGACTTATGCCGATTTTGCCGAAGTTACTTCTCTGGAGCTGGTACGCAAATATGATAATGTGGTAGTAACGCGCACCTTTTCCAAGAGCTACTCCTTGGCCGGCATGCGCCTGGGGCTGGCGGTGGCGAGGCCGGAGGTAATCTCGGCCCTGGACAAGATCAGGGATCACTACAACCTTGACCGGCTCGCCCAGGCTGCGGCGGTGGCGGCCTTGCACGACCAGGAGTATCTCCGCGAAACGGTGGGCAAGATTCAGGAGACCCGGCAGTGGTTCTGCGATCAGCTGGGCAAGCTGGGGTACACCGTTATCCCATCCCATGGCAATTACGTTTTTGCCACTCCACCTGACCGGAACGGCGAACGGATCTACCAGGGGCTTTTCGACAGGAAAATCCTGGTGCGACATTTTTCCGACCCGAACCTGGCTCACGGGCTGCGTATTTCCATCGGCACCCAGGCAGAAATGGAAAAAACAATTGTGGCACTGGTGGAGATCGGCTGATAAAACAACACTTTCAAACTCAGCAGCATTTTTTAGATGCAGAAACGGCGGACTTTCTTGCAAAAGCAATCAGATAGCACCAATTCTCCTGCAAAAGGCATTATCGAAACCCAGAAGGACTTGAACCTGCTGGTGGAACAACTTAGCAGGGAAAATATCCTGGCCTTCGACCTGGAAGCAGATTCGCTCCATCACTACACGGAAAAGGTATGCCTGATCCAGGTATCAAACCTTTCACAGACTGCTCTCATCGATCCATTAGCCCCGGTTGACCTCTCGCCTCTGGCCCCGGTGCTCGCCGACCGTGGCATACGCAAAGTCTTTCACGGCGCCGACTACGACATGCGTTCCCTTTATCGCGACTTCGGGTTGGAAGTGTGCAACATGTTCGACACCATGATCGCCTGCCAGTTCCTGGGAGAGAAAGAGGTCGGCCTGGCGGCTGCATTGAAGAAGAGATTCGGCGTGGAGTTGAACAAGAAGTATCAGAAGGCGGATTGGAGCAAACGCCCCTTTTCCGCGGAAATGATCGAATATGCGAAAATGGACACGGCACTTCTCATCAGGCTTTATCTGCAACTTGAAGAAGAGTTGCGCGCCAAGGGGCGCCTGGAATGGGTCGAGGAAGAGTCAGAGCTGGTTTCCTGCGTTAGAGCGGCTTCAAGGGATCATGAGCCGCTCTTTATCCGCTTCAAGGGGGCGGCAAAGCTGAAACCACGCGCCTTGGCGGTGCTGGAGGAACTACTGCGGATGCGGGACGAAAAGGCACGAAAAAAGGATGTCCCCCCTTTTCGCATCCTCGGCAACGAGCCATTACGGGAGCTGGCCGAACTGCAGCCGCGGACTCTGGCGGATCTGAATGGCATACCGGGGCTGACGCAAAAACTGATCGAAACATTCGGAAGGGAAATTCTCAAGGTGGTGGCAAAGGGAGCGGCAATCCCGGTGGCCAGACTGCCGCATTTCCCTTCAACAGCGCGCATGATAAGGGATCGCGACCAGGAAGCGCGCCTGAAACGGCTGAAGGAGTGGCGAGAAGCAAAGGCAGTGGAGCTGGGACTTGGTGTGGGCATCATCGCCAACAACAGCCTGCTGGAAGCTCTCGCTGATACAGCTCCCAGCAGCCCGGAGGCGTTGGCGGAAATACCATTTATAAAATGTTGGCAAAGGAAGGAATTTGCCGCAGAACTGCTGGATATTATCCAGTAGAGGCAGCGCTGTTAACTATTTCTTCTCGTTCTCGTCACTGCTGAAAAGAAAATCAAAATCTCCATCCAGCCCGTCCTGTGCCGGCTTACCCTGCTGGGGAATGGTCTCGGCCTTTTTCTCCTGTTTGTCCTCGCTGAAGAAGTCTGCCATCTCGAATTCACCGGATGAGGTTTCAAATCCGGCGGCTGGGCCATTGGCTGGAGCCTTGTTCTTATCAGCCCCATCGGCAACCGTTGCTCTTTCCAGTGTAGCGCTCGTTTCAAGCAGATCATCAAGGCTTGCCTCATTGCCTGTGGCAGTTTCACCGAATGGGAAATCTGCCATCCCTGCCTTGTCCCCTGCAGGCGCCGGAGTAATTTCAGCAACTGGCTCATCCCAGCTGAAGGTCTCATCGTCATGCTGTCCTACAGCCTGGTCCGGCTGCAAGCCAGAAGAAGCAATCCCTGCTGCAGGTACCCCATCCCCTCTTTCCATGATAGGCATGAGCACCGAGCGAATGCCATTACTCTTCTTGAAAAGAACCAGATCATTACTGCACTTTTTGCACTGATCCAGAAACTCGAAGCTGTTGTAGCCGCATTTGGGACACTTCATTACTTTTATACTCCTCTAATAAGCCCCGGAAAGGGACGTGGATTCTCAATCTCATGTCTTCTTCATTCAGCCAAGATCGCCCCAATGGTACTGGAGAATTGAAAGGATTATCAGGCTGGCGGTCTCCGTTCTGACGATACGCCTACCCATGGAAATGGGAATGAATCCGGCAGAGGATGCTGCTGCAGCTTCCTCAGGGGAAAATCCTCCTTCAGGGCCGATGAGGACACCTATATCATTCGGGGCAGACAGTCCCGACAGTGTCTCCCTGAGAAGGTTTGCCTTCTCTTCCTCCCAGAGCAGCAGCTTAACAGAATGTTGGGCAAGCTGCAATACCTGCGAAAGATCATCAGCCAAGGAAACTCGGGGCACAGTCGCCCGCCGGGACTGCCTGGCTGCCTCGGCAGCTATCTTTTGCCAGCGGTCGACACGCCCGGCACTCCGTTGTGGGCTGATCCTGGCAATGGAACGGCTTGCGGCAAAGGGGACTATCCCTGCGGCGCCTAGCTCGGTGCACTTTTGCAGGATATATTCCAGTTTGTCCCCTTTGGGCAGTCCCTGGTAAATGGTAATTTGAGGCCCGCCATCATCCACCATCAGTGTTTCCCGCCTGACAACCCTTACACGCAGGCTGGTTGAATCGATGGATTCAATGACTCCTTCGTACTCCCCTCCCTCTCCATCGGTCAGCATTACCGCTGTCCCTTGCTTCAGACGCAGTACTTTTGCCATATGTCTGTAAAGATATCCGGTAATGACGGCTTCAGCGTCGTCAATATCCCTTTTATCCACAATGAACCTGCGCATTAACGCGGCTCCAGGTAAAGTGAAATGCAGCTCCATTCCCCTTCACGACGGATTTCGATCAACTTCAGGCCATAGGGTGAAAAGCCGTCGAGGACAAAGTTTTCCTTTTCGCTGAGAATGCCGGAAAGAACGAGAAATCCTGCCGGCGCCACTTTGACCGCCAGTTCCGCAGCAAGGCGCACCAGTTCTTCAGCCAGAATGTTGGCCAATACCAGATCGAAGTTACCGGTCAGTTCCTGAAGGGGCGTAGTAGATAACTCAACAACATCGGAACACTCATTGAGTGCCACATTTTCCCCGGCGACGACGACCGCATCGGCATCAATATCAATGGCAGTTATGCGCTCCGCCCCCAGCTTGGCCGCGCCAATACTCAAAACTCCGGAACCTGTACCCACATCGAGGACAGTGACAGGAGCTACAGGCGCCACTCCCTTAAACGCCCCCTCTGCCAGGAAGATATGTTCCAGCGCCTCCAGGCACATCTTTGTCGTCGGATGACCGCCGGTGCCGAATGCCATACCAGGATCGAGCTTCAGGATCAGATCGCCTGGGCTTGCGGAATATTCCTCCCAGGTAGGTTTAATCACCAGCCGGGAGCCGATCCGCACCGGCTTGAAATACTTTTTCCAGTTGTTTGCCCAATCTTCGGCATCAATTGCGTTGACCGCCGGATTTTTAAACACAAAGCCGGCAAAATCGGGACCATTGGCCGATAAAAAGGCCCCGACAGCATCCAGGTGCGCCTCCAGGGCATTGTCGACAGCAAAGTACGCCTTCACTGTCTTCAACGGCGAATCTTCGATTGTGTCCAGGGAAAACGTATCGAGTGAGAGATTCTCTATACTGACGCCGTTCCCGGAAAGTTCCACCAGGAAGTCGGCAAGGAGGTCGACCATTGCTGCAGGCACCTCGCATGAAATTTCTGTCCAGACCATGTTCACTGTCTTTACTCCCTTTAACTTTACTCTGGCGCCATATACCGCAACCAGTTACAACAAAAAAGCTAACCTAGCAGAATAGCAGAACCAATAGCAATAAAAACCTTGACAAACAAAGAGGCAAAGGTGTAGCTTTCATTAGAATAAACTTGGAGTTCCTCCATGACCGCCGTCAAAAAATCTATAGTTGATGCTGTCGATGACCGTCGCCAAGAATTGACGGCAATCGCCGATCAGCTCTACCATGATCCGGAAACCGGCCTCAGGGAATTCAGGACTTCGGCTCTGCTCATTGAAAAACTGGCAGAAAACGGCTTCAAGATCGAGCGTGGCATTGCCGGTCTGGAAACAGCCTTCCGTGCCACCTGGGGGACCAGTGGCCCCTCCATTGCTATTCTGGCCGAAATGGACGCCCTCCCTGCCATGGGGCATGCCTGCGGTCACAACATAATTGCCGCAGCCGCCATCGGCGCGGCCCTTGCCCTTCGCCAATCCCTGCCGGAGAAATTGGCCCGAATTGTTGTACTCGGAACACCCGCCGAAGAACTGGGCATCGGCAAATTTGAACTGGTTAAGCATGGAGCATTCGACCACATCGACTTCGCCATGATGGTCCACCCATCCTCCAGGCGCCAGGTGATCAAAATGTTTCTGGGCCTCGCCAGAATCCGCTTCACCTTCTTCGGCCGCTCTGCCCACGCAGCTGCTTATCCCGAAGAAGGGATAAATGCCCTTGATGCTGTAATCCTGACTTTCAACGGCATCAATGCACTGCGCCAGCAACTGCGTCAGGACGTAAGGGTTCACGGTATCATCACCGATGGGGGAACCGCCCCCAATATAATTCCCGAAAGGGCTGCCTGTTATTTTTATGTGAGGGCCGACGATGGCGAAGAATTAAGCCGTTGTCTGGAGCGAGTCAAGTGGTGTGCCCATGGAGCTGCAGAAGCCACAGGCTGCAGCTTGGAAATCGATGCCGATGAGCGGGTCCTGGCACCAATGAAAATCAACCGGGCTTTCTCGGCTCTTTACTCCTCCCAGTTGGCCTACCTGGGCCTTGAGGAAGCCAACGCTCCTGCAGACAAGAACAAGGGCTCCTCTGATATCGGCAATGTGTCCCAGGTGGTGCCGACTATCCATCCTCACGTGCCCATTGGCAACGGCTTGCATATCCACAGTGATGAGTTTGCCAGGGCAACTGTTTCCCAAAAAGGAAAGGAAGCCGTTATTGAAGGGGCTAAAACACTGGCTATGACCGCTGCCGAACTGGCACTCTCACCGGAGATACAAGAAAAAATCAAGAATGAATTTAGGTCCCTTTAATTATTTTTTTGATTATCGTTAAAATCATGGTATATATCTAATGAATTTCAAAACCGTGCCGATAGATAATAAAAAGGCTCGGCGGAACAATCACATGCAGAGAATTTATCTCTTTTCCGATGCAACAGGGGAAACCGTAGAACGGGTCGTTAGAGCGGCACTGACCCAGTTCAGGAACGTGGACGTAAAACTCCACCGCATGAGCCGGCTGCGCACCCGTGAAGATATCAGCATCTCTCTTGATGAAGCGGCTAAGCAACCGGGGGTCATCTTCTATACCCTGGTGGATAACGAACTTGCACAATACCTTTACAATGAGGCAAACCTCCGACAGCTGGAAGCAATCGACCTGATCACGCCGCTTTTGTATAGACTGGCAAGCCTGCTGGGCATCCAGCCCCAGAAGGAACCGGGGCTGCTCTACCAGCTAAACAGCGAATATTACAAGAGGATGGAGGCGGTGGATTTTACCGTCAAACAGGACGACGGTCAGGAGCCGAGGAACCTTCACAAGGCGGACATTGTACTCGTGGGAGTTTCAAGGACATCCAAGACCCCACTTTCCATGTACCTTGCCCATAAAGGCTACAAGGTGGCAAATGTCCCGCTGGTAATGGGAATAGAGCCTCCGTCGGAACTTTATCAGGTCGACAACAGCCGAGTAGTCGGGCTGATGATCGATGCACAAAGGCTTGTCGATATACGCACCGCCCGGCTGCGCAATATGAGGCAAAATCCACGCGGCAGCTATGCAGATTACCAGAGGGTTGAAGAAGAACTGGATTTCTGCCGCAGGATTTACCGCAAGCATCCCCAGTGGCAGGTTATCGACGTGACAAATAAATCGGTGGAGGAGTCCGCCGCAGAGATCCTGAGAAGGTTTGAGACCGGTATCAAAGACTAGGCTTTTTTGCAGAATTGCAGTGAACGCAAAAAAAAACATCATAGAGAGGGAGCAATCATGAGAATTCTGGTAGTGGAAGATGAAAAAAAAGTACTTAGCTTCATTAAGCGGGGGCTGGAAGAGGAGCAGTATGAGGTTGTGACTGCAGGAGACGGCGAGGAAGGGCTGAAAATGGCCATGGAAAAGAACTTCGACCTGCTAATCCTCGACTGGATGCTCCCCAAGATGGATGGGCTCAGTGTACTCAAGGAGCTGAAGAGCCAGAAAAATACCACTCCGGTCCTCATGCTTACCGCCAAAGACTCGGTAGAAGACATCGTTGCCGGCCTCGATTCGGGATCGGACGATTATCTGACCAAGCCTTTTGCCTTTGCCGAACTCCTGGCCAGGGTCAGAGCACTGCTGCGCCGAAGCGAGCAGGACCGTGGTGCAGAGATTCGATTCAGCGACCTGCGTCTTGACCCGGTGACCCACAAGGTCTGGCGCAAGGACAAGGAGATCGACCTGACAGCCAAGGAGTATGGTCTCCTCGAGTACTTCATGCGCAACCCCCACGAAGTGCTGACCCGAACCATGATTGCCGAGCATGTCTGGGATTACACCTTCGACAGCTTTACCAACATCATCGATGTTTATGTCAACTACCTGCGCAAAAAGATCGACAGAGATGCCGACAAAAAACTTATTCATACTGTAAGAGGCGTCGGATATATCCTTAAAGAGGAGGATTGATCAGTTGTTTTTTTTCAGATCAATCCGCTTCAGACTGACACTGTGGTATCTGGTAACATTAGCGTTAATCCTCCTCCTGTTCAGCACGTTCATTTATCTGACCATCAGTAAAAGGCTCTATGCAGAAGTCGACCGGGAGCTGCTGGCCATTGCGGAAGCAGTGGCCAGCCCCACTCTGGAACCGTTCCGCAGATCCGCACCGACGGTTCTCGATCAAATTCTGGAAGATTTCATCGGCCCAAGCGTTGCCAACAAATTCGTGCAGATCGCCGACGCTAGCGGAAAGGTTTTTTCCAGTTCCACCAATCTACAGAATATCTCCCTTCCCCTGGACAAGACCTCCCTCATTATATCAGGCATAGGCAACAGCACTTACCATACCCACAGCAATTCGTTGCGCTACCCGATTCGCTCCATAACCATGCCGATAATGGAAAACGGGCGCATGGTCCAGGTTGTCCAGGTGGGGATGCTTCTCGACTACACCAGCGACATTCTGGAAAAGCTGCTTGTTATTTTTGCCGTTTCCATTCCCCTCGCCCTCATCATGCTCTGGTATGCAGGCTGGTTTCTGGCCGGTCGTGCCCTGAAGCCGGTAGAGCTTATCACCACCAGCGCCCGCAAAATAAGCGCAGAAAACCTTGGGCACCGGCTGGAGATTATAAATCCCAGTGACGAGATTGGCCGGTTGGCAAAGACCTTCAATATAACCCTCGACCGCCTGGAAAACGCCTTCAACCGCACCAGGCAGTTTTCCATGGATGTCTCACACGAATTACGCACCCCGCTGACCATCCTGCGAGGAGAAACCGAGGTGGGACTTCGCTGGGGGGGAGATGCGGATGAGTTGAAGAAAATTCTCAGAAGCAACATGGAAGAAATTAACAGGATGTCTGATATCATCGGCGATCTCCTGGAACTGTCCCGTGCAGAAGAAGGAAAACTGGTCCTTGACCCGGTACCGGTGGAACTGCACGAACTGCTGCAGGATATCTGTACCAAAGCCGCCCCTGACGCAAGAGAAAAGCGGATCATCCTTGACCTGCCCAATGCCGCGTCTCTTCATGTAGCCGGGGACCCGGCGCGGTTGCAGCAGATCTTTCTCAACCTCATTGACAACGCCATAAAGTACACCCCCTGCGATGGCAAGGTTTCCCTTGCCGTCGATTCCGAACCGGGTTGGGCAAAGGTCTCAGTCACCGACACGGGACCGGGCATTCCGGAAGCAGATCTTCCCCATATTTTTGAACAGTTCTACCGCGTAGACAAGGCAAGAAACCGCAATGACGGCGGCAGCGGACTTGGCCTATCCATGGTACGCGCCTTCAGCGAAGCCCATGGCGGCAGAGTTGAGATTTTTTCCCTCCCTGGCAGCGGCTGCACCTTCACCGTCTTCCTTCCCCTCTCCCATCACTGAACGAACCTTTGACCACTTCCTAAAAAGACATCCCGAGGTTGACAACAGCCTTGGGGCTCACTATCTTTAGCAGGGTTTGAATATTCTTCAGGAGGAATCCATGTACTGTCGACCATCGAGACTATTCGCACTTTTCACCTGTTCCCTTGCCTTGTCGGTCATGCTCTGCGGTGTGGCCATGGCAAAACCGGTTCTCCCCGATTTTGTCGAACTGGCAAAAAAGCTGAAACCTACCGTCGTCAATATCAGTACCGCCAAAACAATAAAACCCCAGCGCCGCTTTCAGCGTCCATTCAACAGCCCTTTCGGCAATGACCCATTTCAGGATTTCTTCGACCGTTTCTTCGATGAGTCGCAGCAGCATCCGTACAAGCAGAAAAGCCTCGGTTCAGGTTTCATCATCAGCGATGAAGGCTATATCATTACCAACAACCATGTGGTTGCCGAAGCCGATGAAATCAAGGTCAAGCTCTCCGACGGACGAGAGTTCAAGGGGGAAATCAAGGGGACAGATGAAAAACTCGATCTGGCGCTGCTGAAGATTTCTACCAAGGACCATCTGCCGGTTGCTGCCCTTGGTGATAGCGACAAGATCGAGATCGGCGAATGGGTAATGGCCATCGGCAACCCGTTCGGCTTGTCACAAACTGTAACCGCTGGAATTATCAGTGCCCAGGGGAGGGTTATCGGCAGCGGTCCCTATGACGACTTCATTCAGACCGATGCCTCCATCAACCCAGGCAACTCCGGCGGCCCGTTGTTCAACGCCCAGGGAGAAGTGATCGGCATCAATACCGCCATTGTTGCCGGCGGACAGGGAATCGGCTTTGCTATCCCGGTAAATATGGCCAAGAACATCATCCCCATGCTCAAGGAAAAGGGAAAAGTGACACGGGGCTGGATCGGCGTCTCCATTCAGCCCATCACCCCTGAACTGGCGCAGTCTTTCGAACTGAAGGGAGAGAAGGGAGCCCTTATCGCCGAGGTGGTAAAGGACGGCCCAGCTGAAAAAGCGGGCCTGAAGTCGGGAGACATCATCCTGGAATTCAATGGCCGGGCCATTCACGAGATGAATGAACTTCCCCGCATGGTCGCTGCCACTCCGGTTGACAAGCAGGTCAATGTCAAGATACTGCGGGAAGGCAAGCCTGTGGATCTATCGATTAATGTGGAGCGGCTGAAAGACGGAGAAGATGGGGACCAGGCCGGAGTCAGCCAGGAAAAGCTTGGCATAACTGTCAGGGAACTCAGCAAGGATCTGGCCGCCAAACTTGGCATCAAGGAACAAAAGGGAGTCGTCATAACAGACGTCAAGCCTGAGAGCAGCGCGGAACAGACCGGCATTGCCAAGGGTGACATCATCCGCGAAATAAACGGCAGCAAGATCAACAGCGTCGGCGACTACGAAAAGGCGGTTAACGGGCACAAGAAGGGTACAGTCATGCGCATGCTGCTGCGCAGAGGCGACATGTCCCTCTTTGTCGCCTTCCGTGTCGATTAGCGGGCCATCAGTCATTGATACTGAAAACAAAAAGCCCCCATTCCCGTCAGGGAGAGGGGGCTTTTTGTTTCTTCCGCCGGACAGGACGGAGACAGTGCATGGTCCGCAGATGTGGCGACGGAACGAACGGACGAAGTCACGGCAGCCTGCCCCTCTCCCTTAGGTTGAGGCAGGAGCGTTGTTGGCTGTGTATTCGCGCAGCACCGTAAGGAATTCCTCTCCGTACCGCCCCAGCTTGTGTATCCCCACGCCGCTCACCGAAAGCAGGCCCTCCGCATCCACCGGTCTCATTGCAGCCATTTCCGTGAGGGTGGCATCGCTGAAGACAACGAATGGGGGTACCCCTGCCTCGTCGGCCAAACGCTTGCGCAAAGCGCGCAACGTCTGAAAGAGAGCATCATCGCAGGGCACTTCGCCTTTGTTGCGCGGTGCCTTTTGGGCACTGGCCGTTTTATGGCGCGGTCGCGCCAGAACCAGCCGCTCTTCGCCGCGCAACAGGACGCGTGCGGCTGGCGTCAGTTTCAATACAGAATAGGAAGCCAGATCCTGCTCCAGGTAACCCAGGTGTACCAGTTGGCGAATAATACTCCCCCACATGTCCACAGATATATCCTTGCCGATGCCGTAGGTCGACAGCCGGTCATGGCCCAGTGACTGGATGCGCTGGTTCCCGGCGCCGCGCAACACATCTATCACGTGACCCATGCCGAAACGCTGCCCAACGCGAAAAACGCAAGAGAGCGCCTTTTGCGCCTCCACCGTTGCGTCGTAGCGCTGTGGCGGATCGATGCAGACATCGCAGTTGCCGCAATCGTGGTTTAATGCCGCCCCGAAATAGCCGAGAAGAACCCTGCGCCGGCACGTCACTGCCTCGGCAAAACCGACCATGGCATTCAGCTTGTGCAGCTCGATTCTTTTCTGTTCAGCATTGGTGCCATTTTCGATCAGACCACGGGCAACAGCGATGTCGCCGTAGCCGAAAAGGAGCAGCGCCTCCGCCGGAAGCCCATCACGCCCGGCGCGGCCAGTCTCCTGATAGTAACTTTCGATATTTTTAGGCAAATCGTAATGGACAACGAAGCGGATATTGGACTTATCGATTCCCATACCGAAGGCGACCGTTGCCACCACCACCTGCAGTTCGTCTCGCTGGAAAGCCTCCTGCACCCGCGACCGTTCACGTTCGGGAAGCCCGGCATGATAGGGAGCTGCGGCCACTCCGGACTGGACGAGGCGCGCCGCCACCTCTTCAACCCGCTTCCTGCTCAGGGCATAGACGATACCCGGTTCCCCCGGTTGGCGGCTGGAGAGGAACGAGCGCAGCTGATCAAATGGTTTGTGCTTTTCCGTCACCAGATAGCGGATGTTCGGCCTGTCGAATCCCGCAACATAGCAAGCCGCCGTCCCCAGGCCGAGTCGTTCGATGATGTCGTTTCTCGTCTGGGGATCGGCAGTTGCAGTAAGGGCAATCAGGGGAACCTGCGGAAAAAGCTGGCGCAATCGCCCCAACTGCACATATTCCGGGCGAAAGTCATGCCCCCATTGGGAAACACAGTGGGCTTCATCAATGGCAAAAAGGGCAACTTTTACATCCTCAAGCCGCTCCAGAAACGGCTCGGACATCAGCCGTTCCGGTGCCACGTAAAGCAGGTCGAGAGCATCATCATGCATCTGCGCCAGCACCTGCCTGGCCTTAGCCTCGGACAGGGAAGAGTTGTAGAAGGCCGCCTTCACACCGTTGGCCTGCAGGGCATCTACCTGGTCCTTCATCAGGGAAATGAGCGGTGACACCACAATCGCCACACCCGGCCTGTGCAGGGCAGGAATCTGGTAGCAGAGCGACTTGCCGCCGCCGGTGGGCATGATGACAAAGGCATCCTCGCCGCGGATCAGTCCCTCTACTATCTCCTGCTGCGGCTGACGAAAAGATTTGTAACCAAAGACCTTGAGCAGGGTTTGTTGCGGATTAGCTTCCATAACTGATTTATCCTTTTCTTTCACTAAGCCTCTTCTTTGCAAAATAGGCCTTTCTACGCCGATGGGCAGCCAATCTTCTTTCAATCCGGCCCATTACCCAGTCAGTAAGGGCTCTCAGATATGCCTTGTCTTTTCTTTTCGACCGGTCCGGATGCACTGGCGCATGGACCTCTACAATGATTGTTCCCGGAGATGGTCTTTTTCGCCCCTTGGCAAACACTGCATGGGCACCCGAAATGGTAACGGGAATGATCGGTGCGCCGCTTGCCACTGCAAGGAGTGCAGCACCTGATTTTGCTTCGTCGGGAATGCCGGTCACACTCAATCTCCCTTCAGGAAAAACCCCAATTACACCCCCCTGCCTGAGTATTGCCAGCGACCTGTCCAGGGCTTCCTTGTCATTGCCGTTCTGGGTCACGGCAATGGCCCCGCATTTCCTGACAAACCAGCCCAGCAGAGGATGGTGGTAAAAAGATCGATAGATCAGGAAATGTATTTGA
The DNA here is from genome assembly GCF_000022265.1 of Geotalea daltonii FRC-32. Taxonomy (NCBI): domain Bacteria; kingdom Pseudomonadati; phylum Thermodesulfobacteriota; class Desulfuromonadia; order Geobacterales; family Geobacteraceae; genus Geotalea; species Geotalea daltonii. The sequence continues at coordinate 480,889 of NC_011979.1, read as the reverse complement.
CGGGTGGTGCAGAGAGCCAGCAGCATGGAATCGAAGTAGCTGCTATGGTTGGCGCACAGGATCAGCGGCCCGTTAAGCGGTATTTGGTGCATTCCCTTGATACGTAGCAGGTGAAAGGAGCGCAGGTAGAGGGAAAATACCAGTCGGAGCAGGCGATAAACCAACTTCAGTCACCTGCCTTCTGCATATCGGCTTCGATATAGGGGGTGCAGAAAAAGCAGAAAACGGCTGCAACGACAATGGCCGTAGGCGCTATGAGCAGTGCCGAACGGATGCCCCACAGATCGGAACAGAAACCGAGAATGGTAGGAGAAAAGGCATCTCCCAGGGCGTGGATGAAAAAGATATTGACGGCAAAGGCAGTAGCCCGCAGAGACGGCGCCGTCACATTGACAAGAACGGTGTTGAGCGGACCGGTATTGAAGAAAAGGAAAAACTCGGCAATAAAAATCGCCGCCAGGGAGGTGGTGAGGGATGGAGCCAGGATAGCCACTGCTGCCACCGGTGCGCCGATGACGAAGCCCCAGCCCGAGACTAACAGGTAGCCTTTGCTGCTCTTTTGCTGCAACCGGTCCCCCAGCCAGCCCCCGGCCAGTGTGCCTGTTATTCCTGCCACCACAGTGATGGCGCCGAACAGGGTGTTGCCCCGCTCCACATCCAGACCGTGCACCCGATTGAAGAAGGAGGGCATCCATTGGGAAAGCCCGCCAAGGGCAAAGGTCATGGCTGCCATGGCCATGGTGGCAATGACGAAAGAGCGGTTCCGCAGCAGGGCGACAAAGGCGTTCTCTCCTGTCCGACCAGTCTCCACCTCTGTTCGGCCATGCTCGCGCCGCGGGTCACGCAGAAAGTAGACCGGCACAGCAAGGAGCAGCCCCGGCAAACCGACAAGCAAAAAGGCCGCGTGCCAGCCCAGGCGCTGGCCTATCACCCCTCCAAGCAGGTAACCCAGGGCGCTGCCAACCGGAATGGCCAGATAGAAGTAGGAAAGCACCCGTCCCCGTTTTTCTTTGGGGAAAAAATCCGACAAAAGTCCGGGAGAGACCGTACCGAAACTGGCTTCGCCCACCCCGACCACGGTCCTGGCCGCAAGGAGCGCGCGATAGCCGGGAGCGAAACCGGCAAGGCCGGTTGCAAGACTCCAGGTAATCAGACCGAATGAGGCAAGGTTGATCCTGTTGCCACGGTCGCCGATCCTGCCGAAAAAAGGAGCCGAAATCATGTAACAGATCATGAAGGAACTGCCGAGGAAACCCAACTCCGTGTCGGAGAGGTTCATGTCTGCTTTTATCAGGGGGAAGACGGCATAGAGCACCTGACGGTCGATGTAATTGAGCAGGTTGACCGCCAGCAGAAGCGAGAGGGCGTAACGGGAGTAATTGCGGTTAAAGGCGTGATCGTTCACGATGGGCACCAGCCTCAAGTTGAGTGAGAAGGAAACGTATCATGTTTACCATGAAAAAGCCATCCGGCAATCGATGACCTGCCTAAGGAACAAAAAAACGGGAAGCTCCGTCTGACGGAACTTCCCGTTTACTATCTCTCCACCATGCCGTTGGTCGGGGCCTCACAGCGAGTTCCCTAACAGGTGGGCTCCTTTAATGCTGCTTCAGGCAATTCCCGCAAAGGGGCAGCACACCACAGCTTAAAAAGGCGCCCGTTCAATGATTATTCCGCAGGGGCTTTAATACCTCACGAACAGGGCAGAGAGAAATTTTATCGTTGAGCAATCTTATCCCGCCCCAGGGAATAAATCAAGGGTGTTTTTAACCGGCAAAACCGAGAAACTGCCTGAGCTTGACGATCTCTTCCATTAATTTATCGAAGCCCTGAAAGGTCAGGGACTGGGGCCCGTCCGATAATGCCTTCTCCGGCTCGGGGTGTACCTCCACCAATACGCCGTGGGCACCTGCGACCAGTGCAGCCTTTGCCATGGGAGAAACCAGGGTGCGCTTGCCGGTGGCATGGGAAGGATCGACCATTATGGGCAGGTGGGACATCTCCTTGATCAGAGGTACCACCGACAGATCCAAGGTATTTCGGGTGGCGGTCTCGAAGGTGCGGATGCCCCGCTCGCAGAGGATGACGTTGGGATTTCCTTCCGCCAGGATATATTCTGCCGCGGCAAGGAATTCTTCAATGGTGGCACTCATGCCCCGCTTGAGCAGCACCGGCTTTCTGATCCGCCCCAATTCCCGCAGCAGATCAAAATTCTGCATATTGCGCGCCCCTACCTGGAGCAAGTCGGCATATTCGGCCACCACGCTGACATTTTCCGGACTCATCACCTCGGTGACGATGGGCAATCCACTTTCTTTTCCGGCAGCCGCAAGCAATTTAAGCCCCTCTTCCCTGAGCCCCTGAAAAGTATGGGGGCCGGTCCTGGGTTTGAAGGCACCTCCCCGCAGCATTACTGCGCCTGCAGCCTTGACCGCCAGAGCCGTCTTTATTATCTGCTCTTTCCCTTCTACAGCACACGGGCCGGCGGCGACTACCGGAGGACAGCCCTCACCTATCCGGACCCCGCAGACTTCGATGATGCTGCTCTGGGGGTGAAAGGCACGAGAAACCAGCTTGTACGGCTTGGAAACGTGTATTACTTCCTGAACGCCGGGAAGATCGCGAATAACCACATCGTCCACATAGCCGGTGTTACCGAGAACGCCGATGGCTGTTCTCTCGCTGCCCGGGATCGGTCTCGCCTTGTATCCCATTCCTTCAACTGCATTGACAACGGCATCGATCTCAGCCTGCCCGGCAGTATAACTCATTACTATCAGCATGGCCCTGGCTCCTCCTGTCCGCATGACGTTAATTCCGTCTAAGATAACAGGCCGCAACTGCCAGGTCAACGATGAATCAAGCTCGCACCTGATTTGTGCGGATGTAATGTGTTGCTTTTTTATTAGGATATCGTAAAATAAGCCCTTACTGTGGACAAGGAAGAACAAAAGAGAGGTACTGATGCGACTCAAGGAAGACCAGATCGGCAGGATGGCGGAGAAAGTACTTGGCGATCTCTCGGCAGCTGGGCTTATAGAGCTCAAGCAGGATCGTGTTGCCGCCCTCAATGCCATCAAAAGCGCCATCACTGCTGACATCAAGGCAGAAGAAGCTTTGGAAAAGGATGCCGCACAGCTTCTGGACCAGACCCTGCGCGGCATGGGAAGCGGAGCGACCGGCATCGATCAGCACAAGATGCTGCGCATGATCAAGGAAAAGCTGGCGAAGGAACGGAAAATCGTTCTTTAGTCTCAGCAATAAACATTTTGTCACTGGGGGGTGCCCATGCAGATTTCAGAAGATAGAATTTCACATATTGCCCACAAGATTTACGACAAACTCTGGCGGGACGACTTGGCCGATTTTCCCGATGAAGCACGTTCCTTGAACGCCATTAAGGACTCCATCGCCGCTTTCTTTTCCGTTGCAGAAGACATCGACCAGGCTGTGAGAAAGAAACTCGCTTCATATTCCCAGGCGAAGGTGCCGGGCAGCAGGGAATGGGAAGTACTCTACCAGAAGCATTACGCCGAAGAGCTGGCGAAAAGGAAATGGTGATGGGCAATACTTCTGCGACAGTCAAAGCATCGTACCTGTTGCTGCTTATTGCCATGCTGCTCCTTTTCGGCTGTGCATCGGGGCCTCGGGTTACCATGTCTCCAGCCTTCAACCCGGCCCCGGAAGACAATATCGTCTACCTGGTGCCGTTCAGCCAAAGCCTTGTCCCGAATGACTTCAGCGACACCGTTTTCAACGAGTTCGTAGACAACCTGAACAAAAACCGCTCCCGCACCGATGTGCAGTGGTACTATATTCTCAAGGAAGACCTGAAGGACATCGATCCGGCGTGGTTGACCAGGCAGGTCTACATCAGTGGTGAGTTGTGGGGCTATGTCGAGAATGCCGGATGCTGCTCCACCGAACTCAGAGCAAAAGCCCGTCTGAACCTTTTCGAAATGGAACAGCGGGATGCAACACTGGAAATGCAGTTCCCCGTGGAAGCCTTCTTTGAGCATGACCGTTCAACCTTGTCCAATGAGCGGCAGCGGATGGCAAAGCGGTTGGCCACCGAGATGGCTGACGCCATAACCGATATTTTTGCCCGCCGCAAATCGCACCAGTCCCATTGATTTTCCACCCCGCCAGCGACAGCCCTATCGCCCGTTAATTTTTTTTCCATTAATGACTTGATTTTTGCCCATACCGTGTTTATATTTACCCCATGATTAGCACTCAGCTACAAGGAGTGCTAATATTTTTTCCAATCGTAAATTTTTGTTTATTCCCAAGGAAAGGAGAAGTAACGCATGAAGCTGAGACCAATGCAGGACCGTATCATTGTGAAAAGGGTTGAGGAAGAGACCAAGACCGCAGGCGGGATCTACATCCCCGAGACGGCCAAGGAAAAGCCGCAGGAAGGTGAAGTCGTGGCAGTGGGCAACGGCAAGAGGACTGAAGACGGCAAGATCCTCCCACTTGATGTCAAGGTCGGCGACAAGGTACTCTTTGGCAAATATTCCGGTACCGAAGTTAAAGTTGAAGGCCAGGATTACCTGATCATGAGAGAAGACGACATTCTGGGTGTTATCGAGAAATAAAGAACAACATTTAAATAACTGACTAATCCAAGGAGGATAATTCAACATGGCAAAAGTTATAAAATTTGACCAGGAAGGCAGAAATGCATTCCTGAAAGGTGTAAATACTCTTGCAGACGCAGTTAAGGTCACACTCGGCCCCAAAGGCCGCAATGTAGTTATCGAAAAATCTTTCGGCGCTCCTCTCATCACTAAGGACGGCGTTACTGTAGCAAAAGAGATCGAACTGGAAGACAAATTCGAAAACATGGGAGCACAATTGGTGAAAGAGGTTGCCTCCAAGACCTCCGACGTAGCCGGTGACGGCACCACCACTGCTACTGTGCTTGCCCAGGCGATCTACCGTCAGGGCGCCAAGCTGGTTGCCGCAGGCCACAATCCCATGGAAATCAAGCGCGGTATCGACAAGGCTGTCGAGACCTTGGTCGCCGAGCTGAAAAGCATCTCGAAGCCAATCAAGGACCACAAGGAAATTGCCCAGGTCGGCACCATTTCCGCCAACAATGACAAGACCATCGGTGACATCATTGCCGAGGCCATGGAAAAAGTAGGCAAGGAAGGGGTCATCACCGTCGAGGAAGCAAAGGCAATGGAAACTTCCCTTGAAACCGTGGAAGGGATGCAGTTTGACCGAGGCTACCTCTCCCCTTACTTCGTCACCGATCCCGAGCGCATGGAAGCGAACCTGGAAAACGCCAACATTCTTATCCACGACAAGAAGATCTCCAACATGAAAGATCTTCTGCCGGTTCTGGAGCAGACCGCCAAGTCCGGTCGTCCGCTGGTTATCATTGCCGAAGACATCGAAGGCGAAGCTCTCGCCACTCTCGTTGTCAACAAACTGCGCGGCGTGCTCAACATCTGCGCCGTCAAGGCACCCGGCTTCGGTGACCGTCGCAAAGCCATGCTGGAAGATATCGCCGTCCTTACCGGTGGCAAGGTAATCTCCGAAGAGGTCGGCTTCAAGCTGGAAAACACCACCATGGACATGCTTGGTCAGGCAAAAAAGATCACCATCGACAAGGACAACACCACCATCATTGACGGTGCCGGTGCAGAAGGTGATATTGCCGGACGGGTGAAGATGATCCGTGCCCAGATCGAAGAAACCAGCAGCGATTACGACCGTGAAAAACTTCAGGAGCGTCTGGCCAAGCTTGTTGGCGGCGTTGCAGTGATCAAGGTCGGTGCTGCCACCGAAGTTGAGATGAAAGAGAAGAAAGCCCGCGTTGAAGATGCACTGCACGCAACCCGCGCTGCAGTTGACGAAGGCATCGTCCCCGGAGGCGGCGTGGCTTACCTGCGCGCCATGTCTACCCTGGATGCCCTTAATCTCCCTACAGAGCAGCAGTTCGGCGTTAACGTCATCAAACGTGCCCTGGAAGAGCCGATCCGTCAGATCGCCCAGAATGCCGGTGTTGACGGCTCCATAGTTGTCGACAAGGTTAAGAACGGCAAGGATGCATTCGGCTATAACGCTGCAGATGACGAGTACGTGGACATGATCCAGGCCGGCATCATCGATCCGACCAAGGTTTCCCGTAGCGCACTGCAGAACGCATCCTCCATCGCCGGTCTGATGCTGACCACCGAAGCGATGATTGCCGACAAACCCAAGGAAGAAGGTGCAATGCCTGCAATGCCTGGCGGAATGGGTGGCATGGGCGGCATGGGCGGCATGGGCGGCATGATGTAATCATCGACGATGCTTTTCCGCCCTGGCGGTGTCAGTCATCACGATGAGTTGTGCGGCGTAGCTGGGCTACGCCTCCGCCCCATCGCTTGACTTCCTTGCCAGGTCGAAAAATCCTCATCGACTAAAGGAAAAAAGGGAGTGGACAATGGTCCGCTCCCTTTTTTTGTCTGCACTTCTCCTTTCCTTTACATGTCGTCAGCCCCTCCAAAGCATCTTTCCGCCGGGAAAATTTCCTTCATGAGCTTGGAGAATGAAAATTCTGTGGGATAATCAAGTTGATATTACACACGCTCTGGAGGGACCCATGAACAGCAGCCATACCTGCACTCTCGATCAGCACCTTACTGAGGTCAAGGAAGGGAAGCGATGCTTTGAAAATGCCTTCCAGGGCGTAGCGAGGATGATTCTCGAGGGGAAGATCGAAAAAATCGTCGTCAACGGCAAGACCACCTATGACTTCATGATCTTCCGCACCGGGAAAAAGCACCCCGTGGGAATGTACGATGAGATCAACAGCTTCGTCTCCTTTGTCAAGGATGCGGCAGAAGGAGGGTCCTCCAAGGAGATGGCCTTCGTCCTCGTCGGCGAACCGGGCAACGGCAAGACCTTTTTTGTCGAATACCTCTGCGCCAAGTACCGGGAATTTCTCAGCCGCCCGGAAAACCGCCGCTACACCTTTCAATTGGTGAACATGGACAAGCTGGGCAGTTACGGCCGCATTGCCACCATCGAATCACAGACTTACGAAGACCCCATGATCCTGGCCATGAACCTCTTCGACAACCTGGATGAAAGCAGGGAATTTCTCGCCAGGACAGTCGGTTTCAGTGATAAGGAGATCGCTAAACTCTTCGAGAACTACCGCCCCCTGGGCGCCGACAGCGGCTACATCTGGAACGACCTGCGCAAATATACCGGTGGCAATTTGGAAGAGATGCTCAAATTTGTAGAGGTAGTGCCGGTTCCATTGACCGAAACTCTCGGCACCATTACCGGCAAATATGCTGCCAAGGACAAGATCACCTCTTCGGCGGTGGATCTCCTGGGTGACGAGTCGATCCAGCGGCTTTTGCACATCACCGACGTCAATAATCCTTACCGCTTTGATCTCCGCCGCGGTGCCCTGGCAAGGGTTGCCGGCGGCGGTATCCATTTCAGCGACGAAATTTACAAGAACAAGAAGGACCTGGTCCAGGTCTACCTGGGGGTGATTCAGAACCGGCTCATTGAGATCGATGGCTATCGCTGGCCCATCGACACTCTGATCATTGCCACCAGCAACAACTCCGAGTTCAATCACTTCCTCGCCGAGCGCGAGGAGGCGCCCATCATCGACCGCTGCCGGGTCTGCTATGTCTCCCACAACACCAACTACCGCATGCAAGAGGCTCTGACCACCTATGCCATAGGCACTGAAACAAAGACGACACTGACCAAGGAGGAATTGCACCAGGACCCGAACCTGAATTATTCAGCATCGGTGGCCACGGTAATGACTAGACTTCCCCGCTCGGAAAAACTGACACCCATTGAAACCCTGAAACTTGCGGCCGGCGAAGTGGCAGGCGAGAAGAGCCTGAAAACCCTTGCCGAAGTAGTCGATATGCTCAGCCAGGAGCCGGATATCACCAAGCGTTTCGGCCAGAAAGGACTTGGTCAGAGGAACCTGGGAAGGGCGGTGCAGCTGATGGTGGAAAGTTCGGAAACCAATGAAGGGCGCTGCATGATCGCCGTAGATATCTTCAAGACCCTGGAAAGGGTGGTGCTGGACTATGTTTCCGATGCCAACGACCGGGCCAAATACCTGGAAGATCTGAAGATCGCCAAGTCCCTCTACCGGGAGCGGATCATGACCGAGATGTTCAATGCCTACATGGATGAGCCCTTCGCCATCCGCAAGGACGTGCTCAACTACGTCAACATGATCATAGGCATCGATGCGGAGAACCTTGGGCCGGACAAGATGTGGAAATACAAGGACCCGCAAACAGGCCAACTTAAGGCCGTCAGGATCGACGAACGCTACGTGCGCAATATCGAGGAGCGCATCGGCCTGAAGACAGAGGAACAGCGTGAATCTTTCCGCACCTCCATCCGCAAGATCTACGGCCAGAAAATCTCCGTCGAGCCCAACTATGACTTCATGGACAACCTGGAGCTGGTCAAGGCGGTGACCGATGTACGGCTGAAGTCGGATATCGCCGGCGCCGGCAGCCTGATCGGCGCTTTGGCCAATCGTACCAACGAGGAAAACCAGAAACTGTATGACAGGATGATCACTACCATGCTGGACAAGCTCCATTACTGCAGAACCTGCGCCCAGAAGACCATCGAGTACTTCTGCAGCCAAGAGGATGAGATCTAGTGCCTGACTTCGCCCCAGACAAAAATCCCTTTGCGTCCCTGGAGCTGCCAACGGCGGAAGGGACCTACACGACGCGGATTCGCTCCATCCATGAATTGCTGGAGAGGGACAAGATGCGGGAAAAGGACGGATTTCCGCGCAAAATCCGCATCGGCAAGCTGGTCAAGCCCACGCGTGGCGGCAAGGAAAAATTCGTCGTCATCCCCACCACCGTCGAAGAAAAATTCTATCACGACCGGGTTCCGTCTCCGACAGATGAGGAGAATGCAACCGGCGGCACCGGCAAGGAAGAGGAAGGAGACATCCTGGGAGAGCGGCCGGTCCGTCCCGAAGAAGGAGCGGGAGAAGGGGAAGCGGGCCAGGGGGAGGGAGAGAGCCACGAACTGGAATCAACCGCTTACGACCTGGGAAAGATCCTCACTGAAACCTTCGAACTCCCCAATCTGAAAGAAAAAGGGAAAAAAAGCTCCCTCACCCGCTATACCTATGACCTTACGGACAGGAACCGCGGCTTTGGCCAGCTTCTGGACAAGAAAGCGACCATGCGTAAGATCCTGGAAACCAATATCAGCCTGGGTAATGTCCCCAATGTCACCGATATCGACACGACCCGTTTTCTCATCTCCCCCAAGGACAAGATCTATCGCATCCTGTCCCGGGACATCGACTACGAATCCCAGGCCCTGGTCTTCTTTATCCGTGATTATTCCGGTTCCATGGAGGGTAAAGCAACGGAGCTGGTAGTGTCCCAGCACGTGATGATCTACTGCTGGTTACTTTACCAGTTTGCCCGCCAGGTGGAGTCCCGTTTCATACTCCACGACAACGAAGCGCGAGAAGTGCCGGATTTCGAAAGCTACTATCGCCTCCGGGTTGCCGGCGGCACCAAGGTTGCTTCAGCCTATCGACTGGTAAATGAGATCGTCGAGAAGGAAAGCCTGGCAAAGGACTACAATATTTATATTTTCCATGGCACCGACGGCGACGATTGGGACACGGAAGGGGTGGAGGCGATCCCGGAAATCAAGCAGATGCTCACCTACACCAACAGGATGGGCATAACCATTGCCGAACACGCCTACGCTGCAGGCAGGCATTCAGAGGTGGAACAATACCTCACCACTTCCGGCCTGCTCAAGGAGCGGGCAGACGTGCTGCGCCTGGATGTCCTCGACGAGGAGGCGGAGGAACCCCGTCTCATCGAGGGAATCAAGAAGCTCATCTCCTGAAGCGGAAACTGGGAAACCTATGGAACTGATCAGCCAGCATGCAAAACAGATCATGGAAGGTTGCAAGGAGCGGGCGAAGGATGCCGGCCTGCGCTTTCAGGACGAAACCCTGGAGTATATCGTTACCAACCGGGACATGCTGGAACTCTCCCCCAAGGCAATGATTCCAACCCTGTATGATTACTGGGTCCATGACGTGGAGGTATTGAAAGGGCTGCGGAAATACGAGCTTTACCCCTACAATCCCTACGAAACGGTGATCAACACCCGCCCCCCCATCTCTTTTTATAACGATAACAATCCGGACTGGCTCAATGTGATGATCTTCTACCATGTGCTGGCCCACATCGATTTTTTCCAGAACAACCTCTTCTACCGTCTCACCTGGGATTACGACCTGAACGGCCAGGCGCTGGCAGACAAGAGGCTGATTGCCCGCCTGCGGTCTGAAAAGGGGCGCTGGGTGGATTATGTCATCGAGTTCGGTCGTGCCGTCGACAACCTGGTAGGATATTTCGACGAGTTGTCGCGGGCCAGCCGCGCCCTGGTCCCGTCCCTTTCCAGCAACGTGGACTATTACTTCGACACCTTTCTTCAGTCGGTGAAAAAGGTGCGGATCCAGGAATATGTTAAAGAAGTGGAACGCTATAACCAGGCCATGGCCCAATACGGGGAACTGGGGGAGAAGACCTTCTTTGCCGACACGCTGAAGAAGCATCCGGAACTGGAGGCGGTGTTCTCCAGACAGGCGCCCGAAAAAGGCAAGCCTCGGCTTGACCTGCTCCAGCACCTGATGGAATACTCGCCATTCCTCAACCGGGATGAGAACAAATGGATGAAGTCGGTGCTTGAGATCGTGCGCAATACCTCAGTCTATTTTCAGCCCCAGATCCGCACCAAGATCATGAACGAGGGGTGGGCCAGCTACTGGCATGAAAAGCTCTTCCTCCTGGACGACCGGATCCGCGAGCATGAGGTGGATTTTGCCCGGGTCCACGCCGGGGTGACCTCGCTGCCAAGGGTCGGGCTCAACCCCTATGCCCTGGGCATGCGAGTCTTTGCAACCATCGACGAAATGGCTGACAAAGGCAAAAGAAGTCTCGAATTTCAGATGCTGCGGGATATCCACACCAGGGAAAAATATGACAAGCGGACCGGCGAGGGAGTGGACTATATATTCAAGGTGCGGGAGGATTTCTGCGACTTCACCTTCATCAACACCTTTATCGATCAGGACTTCCTCAACAGGCATAAGCTGTTTGTGGTGGACAGAAGGCTCGACCACCAGAAGATGGTCTGGCAGTATTACGTGAAAAGTCGAAAAGCTGAGGACTACCGCCGGATGATTCTCGACACCCTCTACCATCCGCCACACATGGAAATAGGCAAAGATACAAGTGATGGCAGTCTGTACCTGACCCATCGCTTCGAGGAAAAACCGCTGGTCAGGGAATTCATCGGCAACACCATGATGGGCATCGAGTACCTGTGGGGCGGGCCGGTGCAGCTTGAAACAAGCGAAGTAATGCCCTCTCCGCCTGAAATGGAGCGGCAATTACACGCCCCCGGGGAAGCTCACCGGATCAACTGGCAACGGGTACTCTATAGGATGGAAAAAAAGAAACTGACGAAAACCACTATCGGTACGGAAAGCGGCCATGACTGACCTACATCAGGCGTTACAGCATATAAAGGGAAGCGTCAGCGGTTGGGAGCAGCGGGAACCGCTGCCCTTCGAGGAATTCCTGCAGCTACTGGCCGCCCGCCCCGAGCAATTGGTGCGCAATGTCTTTCAGGTCTTTCACGACATGGTCGTCAGCCAGGTGACTGAAAAAGCAGACGAATATCCTGAAGATCCCGAATCCATCCACTATGTCTCCTACGACTGCTCCAAGCTCTTCGTGGAAAATGCCGACCACCCGTTTTTCGCCGACCGGCTCTTTGCCAATCGGCTGATCAATCTGGTGGAGGCCTGGCGACGCGGCGCCCAGCAGAACAAGATCTACATCTTTGAAGGCCCGCCGGGGAGCGGCAAGAGCACCTTTCTCAACAGGCTCTTGATAAAGTTCGAGGAGTACGCCAATAGTGACGAGGGGCTACGTTTCGAGACCGTGTGGCGACTGGATCGGCAAAAATTCGGCGGCATTCCCCGCCATGAGACGTCGCATTTTCTCGACAGGCTGTCAAAGCTCATCGACGAGTATGAGTTCGATCAGAACCAGATCATCGAAGCCCAGTCTTCCATGCAGGAAAGGGATGACTTTGTTGAGGTGGTCTGCCCCAGCCACGACAGTCCGATCCTGATGATTCCCAAGGATTTCCGCAGGCAGTTTTTCCAGAACCTGTTCGGTAATGACGAGTCCAAGCTGCACCTTCTCGATGAGAAGGCCTATGAATGGGTATTTCGAAACCAGCCCTGCACCATCTGCAGCTCATTGTATCTGGCACTCCTGAGAAAGCTCAAGGACCCTGCCGAGGTGCTGAAGATGGTCTATGCATATCCATACCGCTTCAACCGGCGGCTTGGAGAGGGAATCAGCGTCTTCAGTCCCGGCGACAAGCCGATGAAACATATGGTCTTCACCAATGACATGCTACAGAATCGCCTCAACAGCCTGCTGCGCGACAGCAATCAGGTCAACTACATCTTCTCCCAATATGCCAAGACCAACAATGGCATCTATGCCCTCATGGACATCAAGTCCCACAACACCGACCGGCTCATTGAACTGCACAACATCATCAGTGAGGGGGTGCACAAGGTCGAGGACCTGGAGGAAAACGTCAACTCCCTCTTCATCGCCCTGATGAATCCGGAGGACAAGAAGAACATTGAAAATTTCCCCTCCTTCTCGGACCGCATCCAGTACATAAAGATACCCTATGTGCTGGATCTGAACACGGAGGTGGAAATCTACCGCAACATCTTCGGCAAGCAGATCGACGACAGCTTCCTCCCCCGTGTCCTGCACAACTTTGCCCGGATCATCATCTCCACCCGCATGCAGCGGCATTCGGATGCAATGCAGGAGTGGATCCCCGATCCGGCAAAATATGCCATGTTCTGCGATGAGAACCTGCAACTGCTGAAGATGGAAATCTATACAGGCTACATCCCGCCGTGGCTGGATGAAGAAGACCGGAAAAGGCTGATGGCAAAACGGCGGCGCAAGATCATCGCCGAGTCGGAGATCGAAGGGGAGAGTGGCTTTTCAGGCCGGGATGCCATAAATATCTTCAATGACTTCTATTCCACCTATGCCCGCAAGGACGCACTGATCAACATGTCGGTACTGAGCAACTATTTCACCAAGGTTCGTCCCGACCTGGGGCACCTGGTGCCCGAGGGCTTCATCGACTCTCTGCTGCGCCTTTATGCCTATACCGTTCTCCAGGAGGTGAAGGAATCCCTCTACTACTACAACGAGGAGCAGATTTCACGGGAAATTCGCAATTACCTCTTTTCCATCAACTTTGAGCCGGGAAGAACCGAGACCTGCCGCTTCACCGGCGACAGGCTGGAGATCAGCGAGAGTTTCTTTGAAGGGATCGAGAACCGGCTTTTGGGGCCGAAGGTGGAGCGGGAAACGCGACTGACGTTCCGCGGCCAAACCCAGAAAGAATATACGGCGAGAACCCTGACCCAGGAGATATTGGCCGAAGGTAAGGACGTAACCAGGACCAGTCTTTTTCAGGAGCTGCGGGAGCGTTACATTTTCAACCTGAAGGAGAAGGCACTGGATCCCTTCCTGGAAAACGCCAACTTCCGGCGGGCTATCAAGGATTATGGCCGGCCTGAATTCAAAACCTACGACAAGAAGATCCGCAACGACGTCACCTTTCTCATCAACAATCTCTGCAGCAAGTTCCGCTATACGAAAAACGGCGCTAGGGAGGTTTGTCTCTACGTAATCGACACCGACCTGGCAAGAAGGTTCTCCCGCAACAGCCCTGAACCTGCCAAGGAGACCACCCTCACCAGCGATTAGTCCCGAAACTTTGCCCGCGCAGGATGGGTATTTTTCAGCGGATCCACCACGTTTGCGCTCAAAAATGCCCAGGTGCAAGGCGCTCGAAAGACTGAAGAGGGAGGCGTACACCAGTACGTCGAGCGATGAAGGACGAGAGCAACGCCGCAGATGGGTATTTTTCAGCGCAAACGGTTACATCTCCACTCTCGTCACCACCCCTTGCAACCGACTTGCCGGCAGCTTGTTGAACTGGACAAAGGTGGGTGTCAGCTTTTTCAGCAGGGCAAAAAGTCTCCACACCGGGTTTGCCGTGGCAATGTCCTCAATGCCGTAGAAAATTACCTTCTCCCTGATGCCGTGCTCCTTGAGAATGGATTCGATATCGATAATCTCCATGTAGCCGAGGACGACCTCGAATCCCTCAAACCCTGCAGTAATGTCGGTCTTGTGGTTGATGGCCAGACCGAAGGGTTCATCGGTGCGGACGATGGAGATCATCACGTTCCGCTCATAGATGATGTTGCTGCGGATCATGCAGTGCACCACATACGGCGGGATGGTCTGCCAGTCCTTGGTGAAGAAGAGGCCCGTACCGGGAATGTTTTTCCCCTTGGCGTAGATCTGTTCGAATGAGACGAGAAAGGTATCGATATCGAGGGGTTTCAAGGCCCGGTACAGCGCCCGCTGCCCCTTGGTCCAGATCATGATGGTGATGAACGGAACAGAGGCCAGTATTATCGACCAGTAGGCGCCATGTGGAATCTTGGAAAAGGTCGAACTAAGGTAGATCACATCGAGCAGGGTCACCAGAACGGCAATGGGCACCTTCCACTTCTTGAGTGTATGGGAGAAAACAATGATCATCATGATGCCGGTGATGGTCATTGAACCGGTTACTGCCATGCCATAGGCGGCTGCCAGATTGCTGGACGCCTTGAAGACCATCATGACGATGATGACGGCCACCATCAGCCCCCAATTGACTGCCCCGATATAAATCTGGGATTTAAGATGGCTGGAGGTGTAATCGACCTTCATCAGCGGCATGAGACGCGTGGTTATCCCCTGGTAGACAATGGAGAAGACGCCGCTGATAATCGCCTGGGAAGCAATGATGGTTGCCATGATCGTCAGGAGCAGGAACGGGACGTAGAGTATCGGCGCCTGGTCCTGTACCATGGAAAAGAGGAGGTTTTTGGCCCCGGGATGGTGCAGGGCGAATACCCCCTGCCCCAGATAGTTGAGGAAAAGGGCGACAAAGACAAAATACCAGGCGCGGACAATGGGCCGGCGCCCAAGATGCCCCATGTCGGCATAGAGTGCCTCGCCACCGGTGGAGCAGAGGATGACTTCCGAAAGGACGAAAAACCCTGAAAAGCCGTTTTCGCGGAAAAACAGGAACGCATGGTGAGGACTGACCGCCGAGACGATCTCCGGCATTGCCGAGATGGAAATAAGTCCGGACAAAGCAAGGGAGCCGAACCAGACGACCATGATCGGACCGAAGGCCCCGGCTACCTTGTCTGTTCCCTTGTGCTGGATCAGGAACAGACCGATGGCAATTGCCGCGGCAATGGCGACAAGTATGCTTTGGGAAAGCCCGCTGAACGATGGGATGAGCAGAAGCCCTTCCACGGCGGACAGGATACTGATGGCCGGGGTAATGACACCGTCACCCAGAAGCAGGGAAACACCAAGAAAAGAGAGGAATCCGGCAAACGCCACCAACCGGCTTGATTTGACCAGCTTGAGAATGATCTCCCGCAGGACTATTTCCCCCCCCTGCCCCTTCCTTCCCAGTCCCATGGCCAGCCAGGCGTATTCAACGGTTACAAGGATGGTCATCGTCCAGAAAACCAGTGAAAGTATGCCGAAGACGTTGCTGCGGGTAGCAGGGGTCAAGGCAAAGACAACGGTCAGGGTATAAATGGGGCTGGTGCCGACATCGCCGAAGACGAGCCCCATGGCTTTGACTATTCCACCCCAGAAGGATTCGCTGTGATCATCTCTCATTAAAAAATATCCCTTCCGCAAACTGCCAGACTTATACCACTTCACCCTGTCGAATACAACTAAATTCCCCCTTTACCCTTGACATTTCAATATGTTCCTTGTATTTTATGACGCTTGTCCGCGAGTCAGCGGATCTATTCCGGAGGAGATTTAAATGGACTACAAAGATACCCTCAATCTGCCCGTCACCGACTTCCCCATGAAGGCCAACCTGGCCCAGAGGGAGCCGGAAATGCTCGAAACATGGGAGAAAAACCGGCTTTACAAAAAGATGGAAGATACAGGCAAGGGCAAACCCAAATATATCCTCCACGACGGTCCTCCATACGCCAACGGGCACATCCATATCGGCCATGCTTTAAATAAAATCCTTAAGGACATTGTTCTAAAAAGCAAGCGGATGAGCGGCTTCGACGCCCCATACATCCCCGGCTGGGACTGCCATGGCCTCCCCATCGAACTGCAGGTGGAGAAAAATCTCGGCTCGAAAAAGCATGAGATCACCAAGCTGGAGATGCGCAAGCAGTGCCGGGAATATGCAAAGAAGTTCGTCGATATCCAGAAGCAGGAATTCGAACGGCTGGGAGTCCTGGGTGAGTGGGATAATCCTTACCTGACCATGAACTACAGCTATGAAGGGATCACCGCCCATGAGCTGGCCAGATTTGCCGAAAACGGCGGCCTATACAAGGGTAAAAAGCCGGTTCACTGGTGTTCATCCTGCGGCACAGCCCTGGCCGAAGCCGAGGTTGAATATGCCGACCATAAATCGCCGTCCGTCTTCGTCAAGTTCCAGCTAAAAGACGATATCTCCAAAGAACTGCCTGCCCTTTCCGGAAAGAAAGTCTCCCCTGTTATCTGGACCACCACTCCCTGGACCATCCCCGCCAACCTGGCCATCGCCATGCATCCCGAATTCGATTACGTTGCCGTGGATACCGGAGCTGAAGTGCTGATCGTTGCCGAGGGTCTCAAGGAGGCCTTCTTCAAGGCCACCGGCGTCAACGGCGTAGTCATCGCCACCTTCAAAGCCGCGGCTCTGGAAAAGAAACTCTGTCGCCACCCCTTCTACGACCGGGACTCCATCATTCTTCTTGGCGACCATGTCACCCTGGAAGCAGGCACCGGCTGCGTCCACACCGCTCCCGGCCACGGCCAGGAGGACTATGAGCTGGGGCTGAAGTTCGGCCTGGACATCTACAACCCGGTGGACAACCGGGGGCGCTTTCTGGAGACGATTCCATTTTTCGGTGGCCAGTATGTATTCGATGCCAACCCCAACGTCATCGCCAAGCTGGAGGAAGTGGGGGCGCTGGTGGGCAAAGGTGAAATCAGCCACTCCTATCCCCACTGCTGGCGCTGTAAGAAACCGATCATCTTCCGCGCCACCGAGCAGTGGTTCATCTCCATGGAAAGCAACGACCTGCGCCGGAAGGCCCTGACCGAGATCAACACCGTCAGCTGGATTCCCAAATGGGGCAAGGAACGGATCTTTGGCATGATCGAAAACCGCCCCGACTGGTGTGTCTCCCGCCAGCGTAACTGGGGAGTGCCGATCACCGTCTTTTACTGCAAGGCCTGCGGCGAAGCCCTGGCCGACGGTAAAATCATGCACCACGTGGCCGACCTCTTCGAGAAGGAAAGCTCCGACATCTGGTATGAGCGGGAGGCGAAAGAATTGCTCCCCACCGGCACCACCTGCCCCGCCTGTGGCAAAACCGAATTTGACAAGGAAATGGATATTCTCGACGTCTGGTTCGATTCGGGCGTCTCCCATGCCGCCGTGCTCGAACACCGCGACAATCTGTCATCCCCGGCCGACATGTACCTGGAGGGAAGCGATCAACATCGCGGCTGGTTCCACTCCTCGCTCCTGGCCAGTGTCGGCACCCGCGGCGTTGCCCCCTATAAAGCAGTTCTCACCCATGGCTTCGTCGTCGACGGCAGCGGCCGCAAGATGAGCAAGTCCGTAGGCAATGTGGTCGCGCCCGAAGACGTGATCAAGAAATATGGCGCCGAAGTGCTCAGGCTGTGGGTCGCCGCCCAGGATTACCGGGACGACCTGCGCATCTCCCAGGAGATCCTTACTCGCCTCTCCGAGGCCTATCGCCGCATCCGCAACACCTGCCGCTACATCCTCGGCAATATTGCCGATTTCGATCCGAAACGGGACAGCGTGGACTACGGCGACATGCCCGAGATAGATCGCTGGGCATTGCACCAGCTTGAGCTTCTGAAGGAGAAGGTGCTCAAGGCTTACGAGAACTGCGAGTTTCACGTTCTCTATCACGCTGTGAACAGCTTCTGCACAGTAGAGATGAGCGCCTTCTACCTGGACATCCTCAAGGACCGCGTCTACACCAGCAGAAAAGACTCCGTCGAGCGCCGCAGCGCCCAGACCGCCATGTACCAGATCCTCGATGCCCTGGTCAAGCTGACCGCCCCGGTGCTTTCCTTCACCACCGACGAGGTATGGCGCTATATGCCCGCCCCTGCCGAAGAGAGCGTCCATCTGTCCCAGTTTCCCCAGCTGAAGCCTGAATACAGGGATAATGCCTTGGTTGAAAGATGGGAGACCATCATCAAAGTGCGGGCCGAGGTCTCAAAGGCGCTGGAACAGGCCCGGGTGCAGAAGGTAATCGGTCATTCACTGGATGCTGCCATTGCCCTTAGTGCCCCGGCCCAGCTTCGCTCATTGATCGAGCCTTACGCTGCCGAACTTAAGAGTATCTTCATCGTTTCCAAGGCGGAACTGGTCGACACTCTCGGGGGGGATTTTTATTCTGCCGAGGGGATAGCCGATCTGCAGATCAAGGTATCTGCCGCACCGGGAGAAAAATGCGAGCGTTGCTGGTGTTACGACGAAGAACTCGGGAAGGACAGCGAGCACCCGGGCATCTGTCCCAAGTGCCTCTCAGCAGTCAAATAAAAGCAAAAGGTCAGGTAACCATGAGCTTCAAGTACATCGTTTTCTCAGCCATTGCGGTGCTGGTGATCATCATCGATCAGTTGACCAAGCTCTATATCGACAGGGTGATGGACCTTCACAGTTCCATCACCGTTATCGAAAACTTTTTCAACATCACCTACATGCGCAACAAAGGAGCTGCCTTCAGCTTTCTCTCAAACTTCAGCTACCGCATCCCCTTTTTCATCCTTGTCTCGGTAGTGGCCATTCTGGTCATTCTCAGCGTCGTCTACCGGCTGCGTCAGGACCAGAAATTCGCTGTCGTGTCGCTGGCACTGATTTTTGCCGGAGCACTGGGCAACCTGATCGACCGGGTCAGGCTGGGAGAGGTAATCGACTTCCTCGACGTCCACTGGTACCGCCACCACTGGCCCGCCTTCAACGTGGCCGACTCGGCCATCTGCGTCGGAGTATTTCTTCTGGCAGTCGACATGTACCTGGAAGAAAGACGACAAAAAAAACAGGGGCCGTAAGCGATTCATACCGCTTTCAGCCCCGCCTTTTTTTCTCTGCCTGTTTTTCCTGCCCCCCCATTAAACACGAAAAAATAATTAAAGTATCTGCATCATAGGTCGATAATAGTTAGACACCGCAAAATCGCCGGAAAATCGGCGGCTTTGTGCCATCTACAATCAGGAGACCGCGATCAGATGAGACACTTGCCAAACACCCAGATCAGAAAACTCAGAGAGTACGGATATGGCCTGAATGGAGAAAACTGGCTCAAAATTTCAAGACATGACTATGCCGAAGAATGCTTCAGCATCGTCAAGATCGTCAATGGTGACACCTTGGCAACCATCTACATACCGGCAGACATCATGGCCGCCACTGAATTTGATATCTGTTAAGACTGTGACGGTTCAGAGGGCATCGGATTCGGCAAGCCACTTGCCGATCCGTGTGGATTCCTCCTCCCAGCCGCTACCCAGGCGCAGCTCGAGGAAAATGGAGTAGAGGCTGTCGAACAGCTGTAACCCCTGCTCCAGCACGAACATCCTCTCGAAAAATACCGCTTCCTTTTCGCTGTGCTCATCAACGCTGTCATCCTTTTCCAGCCTTACCGCCGGGGCTTTCAGCGAAGCAAAGTGGAACAGCTCCCCCTTCAGTGTCACCCGCCAGGTGTGCTCTTCCTTTTCCAGGTAGAGGGTCGCTTCGGTGATCCGCTTGCCATTCTGCAAAGCAGTGCGCACTTCGCTGAAATGATCCTGCGGTCCGGCAACAGTGATCTTCTGCTGCCCGTTTTCGCCACTGCTGAGCAGGACCAGGCGGTCGTTGACATAGGCCGCAAAAGGCTCGTTCATTTCCCCATGCCCCCCGCATGTGATCCGGTACTCGGAAGTGTCATGCATGGTACGGAACATTACCCATAGAAAAAAATCCCAGCCAAGCCACTGGTTACTCCTGATGAGATCGAGGGCCGCATCGCTCCCCGCCTGATTTGCCTGCGCAAGCGCCGGCTTGAGCGCCTCCGTCACGACCTGCTCCGCCCGTGCATAGGGATGCACCGCCACCAGCCGCAGTCCCTCAAACGTCTTCTTGAACTGCCCCTCGAAGAGCTCGATTATCGCCGGTGACAGGGACGCAAAGGTGACGAGACCGGTCCTGGTATCCCAGACGGCATCCCAGGTTGAAGGAACCGGCAGTGTCTTGGCCAGCAGCATGCTTCGAACCGCTTCCTTCATGTCCTCCTTTTTCTGCTTCGGCACCCGCGACAGTCCCGGATTTTCGGCCAAATACTCATGCTCGGCTACCTGCTGGTAAGCCTTGACCAGGGCAGCCGGAAGGCGACGCTGATCGCGACGCAGGGTGAAGACCAGGTAGTGGTCGCGCCAGAAGGCGCCGGGTGCGGCAAAATCGCTCTGCCGGTGATCGTCCAGATGTACCCAACCAACGGAAAGCTCGGCAGTACCCTGATCTATGGACTTGAAGCCGTTCCCGGCCAGGCGCTGGGAGGCCCATTGAAAAAGGTCGCCAGCGGGAAAATCCCCGGCGACCCGGAATTGACAAATGCTGACGGTGTTGGACAAAATACCCATCGATAACCTCCTCGGAAAAAATTGGAAGCTTGCAGAGATACACCTTTTGCCCACGCGGGGCAAGGAGATTTTTGTTATGGATTTCCAAGGCAGGGTGGCTGTTACCGCACGATCTTCAAACTTGACCTACAACAGCCGGCGATAATCGCAGTTCAGCGCTTCGGCAAGTCTTTTAGCTCTTTCCTTACCAATGCTGCGTTTGCCGTTTTCCATCTCGCTGATATGGTGCTGGGGAATCCCGGTCATTTCAGCGAGCCTCTTCTGGGTCAGGCCTTCGCGGTTGCGATACGCCCGTAACGCCACCTCCTGCTCCTTACCCATGTACTCCGGAAATGTCTCGGCAATGGAGAAGTTTTTCTCATCCCCAGCCTTAATAGACTCCGCGTACTGCCGCAACAAAAGCACCTTGCTTCGAGGAACACGCAAAGTTACGGTTACGATTTCTTCAGTAGGGTGCTTTTTCATGTGTACCCGCATAGATGATCTCCACAGTTATGGCCCCACGGTCCTCAGTCCAGACAGCCACATACGTTGGATGCCCTTTCTTCAGATGACAGTGGTGCCGATTGTTCACCAACTTGCCGTAATTGGGCCAGTCTCCCCTTACCGGCCCTGAGGCCTCAATATCTTTTGCAAGTTGGAAAAGCAGCTCACGAATTTTAAGCGGCAGTTTTTCCTTCTGCTTCCGTGCTTTGCCGGTAAAGGTAACGGTCCACTTCATGCGGGAATAATATACCCATAAAAGGGATTTTTCAAAATTAAAATTAGTACCTCTACAAAAAGCAGAGGCGGCCAATCAGGCCGCCTCTTGGTGTTTCTGTGTACTGCCTCCCATCATGGTTACTGGCTGAAGTCAGTCTTCTTGTAGGTTACAAACCACTCTTAGTTACGGTTTCTGCCCATCACTGGCCGACTTCATCGCCTCGTCCAGGTCCTGATTGCGGTCATCGTTCTTGTTGAGGGTGTTATCCACATTCTTGCGGATGGCCGTGCCGTCGTAGCCCACCGCCGATGCACCTTCCAGCTTCTTGGTTTCCTCGCGCCCCTGGTATTTTTCCCCGCCTTGTGGCTGGCTGGAAGAGCTGCATCCGGCGAGGATGGTGGTGATGGCGCACAGCAATATTATTGTTTTCATGGATTACCTCCTTTTTCGGTCTTGCCAAGGCGCACAGCTATTCCCCCCGGAAAGCCTCCAGCAGATCGGCCGGCAGGCGTTTCGCCTTCATGCCGGGGCCGACACAGACCAGCTTTATGGTGCCTGTCACTAAAAGCATGTCGTCCACTGCCCGGATCACCTGCTGGCCCAGAACAAAGGAGCTTTTCCCAACTTCAAGCACTTCAGTCTCCACTCGGAGCAGGTCGTCGTGCCTGGCGGGAGCGCGGAAATCCACCTCCGCCCGAACGACGGGAAAGATGCAGCCCCGTTCATGGAGCTCCCGCACCGATAACCCCCTCCGCCGGAAGAATTCGGTTCTTGCCCGCTCGAAATAATGGAGATAGTTGGCATGATAGACTACACCGCCGACGTCCGTGTCCTCATAATAGACCCGTATTTCCACCCTATTCTCCTTCGACCACGAAAATGTGATCGTAGACCCGGCGCACTTCACCGGTAATCTGTTCGTAATCCCGGATCAGCGCTTCTCCGGGGTGCTTCAGCTGCGGGTCATACCCCAGACGGCGGGCAAGCTTGTTCAGGTACTTGGCCGGCCCCCCAAGATCATTCATGGAATAATCATGAATGATCCTCAATCGGTTTTCCAGGCGGCGGAGGAATTTGTAACCGCTTTGCAGCACATTAAACGGCTCTTCCCCGATAAGGCCGCAGGCCTTCATTCCTTTCATGGCCACCAGGGTATTGGTGCTGCGGATCTCCGGACACGCAACACCATGCTTCAGCTGAAGATACTGGACTATGAACTCGATATCGACGATGCCACCGCGGCCGGTCTTGATGTTGTAACTCCCCTCCGACTCCTTGGCCAGTTCGTTCTCCATGCGCATGCGCAGGCGATGGATCTCTTTACGCACCTCATCCCCGCAACCGGTGCCGTAAACTGCCTGATGGACGATTTCTTCCACCTTTGATTTAAGCGATCCGATGCCGAAGGCAACCCGCGCCCTGGTCAGGGCCTGGCGCTCCCAGATCTGGGCATCTTCACGGTGGTAGTTGACGAAGGAATCCAGGGAGGTTACCAGCGGCCCCGCATTGCCAGAGGGGCGGAGCCTGGTGTCGATCTTGTAGACGTACCCCTCCCTGGTCTGGGTGGTGAGGATAAGGATGATCTTCTGGGCCAGCTTGGCGAAATACTCATGGTTGGTGATCTGTTTTTCGCCGTCGGTCATACCCTGATGATCGTAGATATAGATCACATCCAGGTCCGAGTGGTAGTTGAGTTCATTGCCCCCAAGCTTTCCCATGGCCAGGACGGCAAAATGGGCCTGCTGCACGCTATCATCCTGTTCCTTATAAGTGGGACGGCCAAAGCGGTGCAGCTCCTGCTTAGCCATGCGGCAGGCGGCGGCAAGACAGACATCGGCCAGAGTGGTGAGTTGCACGGCAATCTCCGTCTGCCCCATTTTGCCGTAGATATCGTTGAGGCCGATACGAAGAAACTCCTCATGGCGGTAACGGCGCAGCGTATCGAGCTTTTCTTCGAAATCCTCCGCCTGCTCCAGGAGCGAGGCAAGCTCCCCTTCCATAACCGCCAGATTTTTCATGGAGGTGGCGTAGCTGCGGGAAACCATGCTGTCCAAAAGCTCAGGATGGCTGATGAAGATCTTCGACAGGAATTCGGACATGCCAAAGAGGGAAACCATCAGTTTGAGGATTTCCTTGTTTTCTGCCAGCAGGGCGAAAAAGGTCGACCTGGAGCCGACGGCACAGAGAAAGCGCTCCAGGTTGGTCAGTGCCATGTCCGGGTCGGGTGAGCTGAAAATCTCCTGCAACAGGAGCGGCGCGATGTTCTCCAGCATTCGCCTTCCCCGCTCGGTGAGATGGGCACGGGGGGGACCGTCACGGAGCATGAGCAGGTTTTCGTAGGCGGCATCCACATTCTCGAAACGGCGCTCTGCCAGCATATCTTTGATCAGGTCCGGATCAGCCTTGCGGTCAAAGAAGAAATAGACCTCCGGCTGAACTTCTTCCTTGAGGCGCTCGTCCCGGGAAAGGAACAGTGCCCCATAGATGGCGGAGACCCGGCGGCGGTGGGATTCGAGAACTTCGCTAAATTTGGCCAGACCATTGGGACGAAGGTAACCGCAGCGTCTGGCCAGAGCCAGCATTTCATCTTCCTTGCGCGGCAGGCTGTGGGTCTGCCGCTCCTGGACCACCTGGATGCGGTGCTCCACAAAGCGAAGGAAACGGTAGGCCTCACTCAGATCCGCGCAATCCTCAGCCGTGATGATCCGGGCATCCCTCAGAGTCTCCAGCGCCTGCAATGAATTCTTCACCCGCAAGGCTGGATTTTTCCCGGCATAGACCAGCTGCAGCGCCTGGATAAAAAACTCGACCTCCCGTATTCCGCCCCGGCCCAGCTTGATGTTGTATTCACCTTCCTGGGAACGGGCCAGGGAAGCATCAATCTTCTTCTTCATGGCCATCATGTCTTCGATCAGGTTGTAATCCAGATACTTGCGGTGGACAAAGGGCTGGATGGCGGCAAGAAATTTCTCTCCCAGCTCCAGGGACCCGGCTACCGGCCTGGCCTTGAGCATGGCTGCCCGCTCCCACGACTGTCCCCACGATTCGTAATAAATCTCGGCTGACCTGATTGAGGTGGCCACATCGCCGCTTTTTCCCTCCGGACGCAGTCCCAGGTCGACGCGGAACACAAAACCGTCCTCGGTGACCTGGGAGACCGCTTTGCTGACCATCTCCGCCAGTTTGACGAAAAAGGCGTGCAGTGAAATATTCCCCCTGGTCTGCCCTTGCCCGTCGACGATGCCACTGGTCTCCCCATGATCGGAGGAATAGAAAAAGATGATGTCGATATCCGAGGAGAAATTGAGCTCCCGTCCGCCGAATTTGCCCATGCCGATGATGGTCAGGTCTGCCTCGCCCTCCGGGGTCTGCATAAGGGGCAAGCCATGCTCGGCAACCAGCTGACGGCGCGCTTCCTCATAGGCCACCTGCAGGCAAGCAGCAGCCAGAGAAGAAAGCTCGGCGGTAACCTCTTCCAGGGGGGCAAGTCCGTTGAGATCACGGGCAGCAATGCGCAGAATCTCGGTTAACTTGAAGCGACGCAGCAGAGGAAAGATATCCTGCCAGGCTACATGAGGTCCCATCTGTCGGCGGAGAGCAGCGAGCATGTCCGCCTCGGACCGGCGAAGGTCGATTCCCTTGCAGGTGAATAATTCGTGAAAATAGCTCTGATCCCGACAGATGATGTTGGTGAGAAACGGAGAGGAGCCGCAAATGGTGAGGAGCCGTGCCAACATCACCTTTTTGCCGCAGATGGTCAGCAGCTCATCTTTGGAGACGATGCAGCTGATCCGTTCCAGGTTGTTGAGGGCCATGTCCGGTGTGGGAGTGGCCAGTGCACCCAGGGCGATGGCTGAAAGGATTTCTGTATCGAAGATGTAGGCGAGAAGACGGAGATTTGTCGCTGAGCGGGGTCCGTACGCATACCCCTTTTTTTCGAGGAAGGCGATGAGTAGCCGGTCACCGTCGCATTCAGGGTCACAGGCAAGAGCAGCCTGGAGCTCATCCGCAAACTGGCCATTGCGGATCATTGGCCCACCAGCGCCTTCAGTTCTCTCTCGTAATCCCCCCGCACCACCCCTTTTTCGGTGATGATGCCCGCAATATATTTGGCAGGAGTCACGTCAAAAGCCGGATTGCGCACCTTGACCCCCTCGGGGGCAACGGGCAAGCCCTGCAGGTGGGTCACTTCGCAGGCATGGCGCTCTTCGATGGGGATCTCGTCGCCGCTCTTGAGGGAGAGATCCAGGGTCGATACGGGAGCAGCCACATAGAAAGGAATCTTGTTTTCCTTGGCCAGCACGGCAACGGAATAGGTACCGATCTTGTTGGCAGTGTCGCCGTTTGCGGCAATGCGGTCTGCACCGACGACGCAAGCAGTAATGGCCCCCTTCTTCATGAAATAGCCGGCCATGTTATCGGCGATGAGGGTGACTGGAATGCCGTCCTTCATCAGCTCCCAAGCGGTCAGACGGGCTCCCTGGAGCCAGGGGCGCGTCTCGTCGGCAAAGACCTGGATATTCTTCCCCGCCTCATGGGCGGCACGAATCACCCCCAGGGCGGTACCGTATCCGGCGGTAGCCAGCCCGCCGGCATTGCAGTGGGTGAGAACGGTGGCTCCTTCCCGGATCAGCGGCGCGCCATGACGGCCGATGGCGCGGCAGATCTCCAGGTCTTCCTCTTCAATGCGGATTGCCTCCGCCTTGAGAGTTTCGCGGATAAAGTGAAGGTCCCTGTCCTTGTTGCTTTCCGCCACCCGTTTCATCCGCTCTATGGCCCAGAAAAGATTGACTGCGGTAGGGCGGGTACGGGCCAGGACATCACAGACGTTGGTCAGCTGGCGAGAAAAGGATTCATAGGTATCGGCAATGATCTCGCGTGCGCCCAGGGCCACTCCCATGGCTGCCGCCACGCCGATGGCGGGAGCTCCCCGGATGATCATGCCGCGAATTGCCTCGGCGACACTCTGGAAATCCTCATAGACGTTATAGACCTCTTCTCCCGGCAGTCGGGTCTGGTCTATCATCACCACCTTGTTGTCGCGCCATTCGATTGTTCTGAAAGACATCCGTTTTTCCCTCTAAATGCGAAATTTGCCGAAAGCCTGTCGTGGCTTCGGGAGTGAGTGACCGAGCTGCAGCGGCGAGCGGACACCCGCCGAAAATTGAAAGAATTACCTTCGTCGGCACCTTATACTCAGGCAATCACATAAGGAACAGTGCAAGGTCCGCAGCTGCAGCGACCGAACGAACGGACGAAGTCACGACAGGCGTGTCGCTAGTCTGGGCAAGGTTTATCCCTGGAGCTTCTTCAGCAGCAGTTCGTTGACCACAGCCGGATTGGCCTTGCCCTTGGAAGCCCGCATCACCTGGCCGACGAAGAAGCCGAACAGTTTGTCCTTGCCGCTACGGTATTCAGCCACCTGCCCCGCTTCCCTGGCCAGCACTTCATCGATGATTTTCTCTATTTCTCCCGTATCGGAAACCTGCACCAGCCCCTTTTCCTCGACGACCTTGGCCGGTGCCTTGCCGGTCCGCCACATCTCATCGAAAACGGTCTTGGCGATCTTGCCGGAAATGGTCCCCTTGTCGATCAGCTGCAGAAGCTCGGCAAGGAGCTGGGGGGTGACCGGTGCATCGGTAATGGATCGGTTCTCTTCATTGAGGGCCCGGGTCACTTCCCCCATGACCCAGTTGGCCACCGGCTTCGGCTGGGAATGGAACTCAAGGCATGCCTCGAAATAGTCGGCCAACTCCCGGCTGGCGGTCAGGACCTCGGCGTCATAGGCCGGCAGACCCAGTTCATCCATGTAGCGCAACCGCTTTGCTTCAGGAAGCTCCGGCAGCCCGAGCCGCACATCCTCCACCCAGTCGTTGCTGATCACCAACGGCACCAGGTCCGGGTCGGGGAAATAACGGTAGTCGTGTGCCTCTTCCTTGCCGCGCATGGAACGGGTAACGCCGGTGTTCGGGTCGAAGAGGCGGGTCTCCTGGACGATCTTGCCGCCATCCTCGATCACCTCGATCTGGCGCTCGATCTCGTATTCGATGGCCTGCTTGACGAACTTGAAGGAGTTTACGTTCTTTGTTTCAGTACGGGTGCCGAATTTGTCGGCTCCCACCCGCATCACCGAAACATTGGCATCACAGCGGAAACTCCCCTCCTCCATATTGCCGTCACTGATCCCCAGGTAGACGACGATCTGGTGCAGTTTCTTCAGATACGCCACCGCCTCGTCGGCGGAGCGCAGGTCCGGCTCGGAAACGATCTCCAGGAGCGGAGTGCAGGCCCGGTTCAGGTCGACGCAGGAATCATCCCCCACCCCCGGCACATCAGCGTGCACCAGTTTGCCGGCATCCTCCTCCATATGGATGCGGGTGATGCCGATCCTTTTCGCCGTGCCCTCCACCTGGATATCCAGATGACCGGCGCTGCAGATGGGGAGCTCGTACTGGCTGATCTGGTAGCCCTTGGGAAGGTCGGGATAGAAGTAGTTTTTCCGGGCAAAAATGCTGCGCGGCGCAATCTCGCAATTGGTGGCCAGGCCGGCCTTGATGGCATATTCCACCACCTTGCGGTTAAGAACCGGCAACGCTCCCGGCATACCCAGACAGACCGGGCAGGTCTGGGAGTTGGGCTCGGCGCCGAATTTGGTGGAGCAGCCGCAGAAGATCTTGGTGTTGGTATTCAGTTGGACGTGGACCTCAAGTCCGATGACAGCTCTGTATTCCATGGGGATTCTCCGGTTTGTTTTATTACAATGCCGCTCTGCGCTTGTGCCAATCGGTATTCTGCTCGAATGCGTGGGCAGCGCGGAGGATGTTCTCCTCGCCGAAGGGCTTGCCGATCAGCTGCAGACCGATTGGCAGTCCGGCCCGGCTGAGACCGGCAGGTACCGAGATGCCGCAGGTGCCGGCCAGGTTGACCGGAATGGTGAAAATGTCGGAGAGATACATCTGCAAGGGATCGCTGGTTTTCTCGCCGATCCTGAAGGCCGGGGTCGGGGCCACCGGCGTCAGCAGCACGTCCACCTGCTCGAAGGCCTTGATGAAATCATGCATGATCAAGGTGCGCACCTTCTGCGCCTTGAGATAATAGGCATCATAATAACCGGAAGAAAGGGCATAGGTGCCGAGCATGATCCGCCTCTTTACTTCCTCGCCGAAACCTTCGGCACGGCTTTTCCGGTACATGTCCAGCAGGCTTTGGGCTTCATGGCTTCTGTGTCCGAAGCGGGCGCCGTCGTAACGGGCCAGGTTGGAGCTGGCCTCGGCGGTGGCAACAAGATAATAAGTGGCTACGGCATAATCGGTATGGGGAAGGGAGACCTCCTGAAATTCGGCCCCCATTTGCCGGTAGGTGGCGATAGCCTCATCCATGGCCTTCTGCACATCGGGATCGAGCCCCTCGATGAAATATTCCCTGGGCAGGCCGATCTTCAGCCCCTTGACCTGGCCGGTCAGCGCTTTTGTGTACTCAGGCACCGGCAGATCGACGCTGGTGGAATCCTTGGCGTCATAACCGGCCACAGCCTCCAGCATGATGGCACAGTCGGTGACATCACGGGTTACCGGCCCGACCTGGTCGAGAGAGGAGGCGTAGGCGATGACCCCATAGCGGGAAACCCTGCCGTAGGTGGGTTTGAGGCCGACGCAGCCGCAGTGGGAGGCTGGTTGGCGGATGGAGCCCCCCGTATCGGTACCAAGGGTAGCAGTTGCCTGTTGTGCAGCAATGGCAGCAGCGGAGCCCCCCGATGATCCTCCCGGGATGCATTCCAGATTCCATGGGTTGCTCGTCTTGCCGAAATAACTGGATTCGGTGGAAGAACCCATGGCGAACTCGTCCTGATTCAGCTTGCCGACCAGCACGGCTCCCCTGGCTTTCAATCGGGCGACGCTGGTCGCATCATAGGGGGGAATGAAGTTCTCAAGAATGCGGGAAGCACAGGTGGTACGGACTCCCTTGGTGAGGAAGATATCCTTGAGTGCCACTGGGATACCGGTGAGTTTGTCCATGTCGCCATCGGCAATACGCTTGTCTGCCTCCGCAGCATCTTTCAGCGCCTGATCGGCGGTAACAGTGATAAAGGCATTCACCTTAGGTTCGACCGCTTCGATCCTTGCCAGCATTGACTCGGTCGCCTCCACCGAGGAGACTTCCTTTTTCTTCAGCTTATCGTGCAACTCGTGGATGGTCAGTTCGAAAAGTTCCATATCTGCTCCAGGTGTATAATGCATTCAAGGGCCGCCAAGATCGGCAGCAAAAGTCACTCGATCACTTTCGGCACGCGGAAGAAGCTCTCCGCCCGCTTCGGTGCGTTGGCCAGGGCGTTGTCGATGCCGATGGAATCACGGACCTCATCCGCACGGAAGGCGTTTTCCATGGGCACGGCATGGGCAGTCGGCACGATGCCGTCGGTATTCAGTTCGTTCAGTTTATCCACATAGGCAAGGATGGCATCCATCTGTCCGGTGAACATTTCCGCCTCCTCGCCGGTCAATTCCAGGCGGGCCAGCAGGGCGACCTTCTCCACCTCATCTTTGTTGATCTTCATATAGTGACTCCAGTGGGGTTATTAAGGAAAAACATGCCTTTGTACCATGAACAAGGGCAAATGACAAGCCAAGGGGATTCCGGTTCTAACGTAGAACCTCGAACTTAGAACGCTCCTTTACTCCGAACATCGAACCGGGAACTTCGAACGTTGCCTTACACTCGCTCCAGCCCGGCGAACTTCACCAAAAGCTTCTTCGGTCCGATAGAATTGAACCAGACGATCACCTTTTGTTCATTGCCGCTCCCCTCGATGCGGCGGACGGTGCCGACGCCGAACTTGCCATGGCGCACCTTCATTCCCAGCCAGACTCCGTCTACCGTCTCATCTGGAACCACTTGCACCTCATTGGCAAGTTCCGGCTCCAGCTCCATCTCGAAAACCGAGGCCAGATTGTGGACCGGTCCCTTTGCGACAGCAGGTTCACATGGAGGCATTGCCCCCAGTCCAGAACCAAAGCCGAAGGTGGGCTGCTGGTAGCCTTCGTCTTCCACATCCAGCAACTCTCTCGGGATGTCGGCGAGAAATCGTGACGGAGGATTGTATTGCTCTTGGCCGAAGATCCGGCGACGCCTGGCATTGGTCAGAAACAGCCGTTCCCTTGCCCGGGTCATGCCCACATAGCAGAGCCGGCGCTCTTCCTCCATCTGCTCCGGCTCTTCCAGGGAGCGGGAATGGGGGAAAAGCTTTTCTTCCATGCCGATCATGAAGACCAGGGGAAATTCCAGGCCTTTGGCCGAATGGAGCGTCATCAGCGTTGCGGACTCACTTCCCTTCCCTTCCTGCTCCAGGTCAGATATCAGTGCCACCTGTTCGAGAAAGGCCGCCAGAGTCCGCTCTTCAGTGCGCCGTTCGAATTCCTCCAGGGCAGACAGGAGTTCCTCAAGGTTGGCCAGTCGGTCCTGGGCCTCATCGGTGCGCTCTTCCTTCAGCTTCATGGCGTAACCGGTCTCCTGGATGATGCGGGAAGTAAGTTCGGTGAGCGGCACGGCGTCCATGAGCTGCCGGAACTGCTCCAGAAGTTCGACAAAACCGGCAATCTTGCCCCGTGGACCGGCCGCCAGCAATCCCCCCTCCGCCGCCTCGGAAAGGGCCTCGTAAAGGAGTATTCCCTTGCGCCGCGCCAGCTCGGTGATTTTTTCCATTGTAGCATGGCCGATGCCGCGGGCCGGGGTATTGACGATCCGTTTCAGGGAGACCTCATCGGCCGGATTGACCAGTACCCGCAGATAGGCAAGGATGTCCTTGATCTCCTGGCGGGCATAGAAACGCATGCCACCAATCATGTGATAGGGGATGCCGTCGGCCACCATGGCATCCTCAACGACCCTGGATTGGGCATTGGCGCGATAAAAGACTGCCACACCCGCCAGGTCGCCTCCCTTACGCACATACTGCTCGATCTGCCTGCAAACAAAGCGCGCCTCTTCCCGTTCGTCCATCAGACGCCGGTAAACGACCGGCTCCCCCGGTGGATTCTCCGTCCAGAGGGTCTTCGCCTTGCGGCCCCGGTTTTTTGCCACAACCGCCCCGGCAGCTGAAAGAATGGTGCTGGTCGAACGGTAATTCTGCTCCAGCTTCACCACCTTGACACGGGGAAAGTCATCTTCGAAATCGAGGATGTTGCGGATATCCGCCCCCCGCCAGCGATAGATGGACTGGTCATCATCTCCCACCACGCAAAGGTTCTGTCGATTGCCGGCCAAGAGCTTCACCAGCCGGTACTGGATCGGGTTGGTGTCCTGGTATTCGTCCACCTGAATCCAGCGATAACGATCCTGGTAGCGGGCCAGAACCTCCGGAAACTCCTCGAAGAGCCGGACCGTCAGCAGCACCAGATCGCCGAAGTCCAAGGCATTGCACTGCTGCAGACGTTTCTGATATGCGGCATAGACCTGCCCAATCTTGTCGGCCATGTAATCGCCCATCGGCAGATCGTCCGGAGTACGGCCGGCGTTCTTGCACTCATCGATGGCAGCAGTGAACAGTTTGGCCGGAAATCGCTTTTCATCCAGATGCAGCTCGGCAACGATCTCCTTGATCAGTTTCTCACCATCCTTGTCATCATAGATGGCAAAAGAGGAGTCATATCCAAGATGATGGATCTCCCGTCGCAGAATCCGGGCGCAGGCAGAATGAAAGGTGGAAATGAGAGGGGTTTCGCCGCCAGGGAGCAGTTTTTCAACCCGGCCGCGCATCTCCGCAGCTGCCTTGTTGGTGAAAGTGACCGCCAGGATCTGCCATGGCGGCACGCCTCGCTCGGTGATAAGATAGGCGATGCGGTGGACAATGACCCGGGTCTTGCCGGAACCGGCGCCGGCAAGAATCAGGAGCGGCCCTTCGCCATGGAGCACCGCGTCCTTCTGGGGTGGATTGAGATTGTGGAGCAGATTCATAGATATCCCATCGTGCATGTTAATTGGCGAAATCCTAAATTTTTTGCCGCCTTAAATCAAGTTTTTCTTCCGCCCGGCCATGGGTTCCCACGTTGGCACTCCGGGAGCGGCAAGAAAAACCTTTACAAAATATGGTAGCCTATACTAATATCACGATTTCCGTGGAGAGATGTCCGAGCGGTTGAAGGAGCACGCCTGGAAAGCGTGTGTACGTTAATAGCGTACCGAGGGTTCGAATCCCTCTCTCTCCGCCAGATTAAAACATGAAAACTGGCGTACCCGCTTAGCCCTTTGCGGGCACAACTGATAGCTGGGCCCCTCGCAACGGAAGGTTATGAACCCCGTCAGGTCCGGAAGGAAGCAGCGGCAGTAACTCAACCCGTGTGCCGCGGGATCGCCCAGCTATCAGTTGTGTCCGCAATTCCCCCGATTGTGCCCCTCCCACAAACCATTAACCCTAACCGTGACCAGCGCAAAGAGGTTAACCATTTTGTCATATCTCGTTTTGGCACGAAAATGGCGACCCCAGACTTTCAGTGACCTGATCGGCCAGGAACACGTCAGCCGTACCCTGCAGAATGCCATCGACACCGGCAGGATCGCCCATGCCTTTCTTTTTACCGGCGCCAGGGGTGTTGGCAAGACCAGCTCCGCCCGGATACTGGCCAAAGCCCTCAACTGCGAGCATGGCCTGACCACTGAACCCTGCAACAGCTGTCCATCCTGCTCCGAGATCACCGACGGCAACTCAGTCGATGTTTTTGAAATCGACGGTGCATCCAATACCGGCGTTGACGACATCCGCGAGTTGCGGGACAATGTCAAGTATCTCCCGTCGAAAAGCCGCTACAAGATATTTATCATCGACGAAGTGCACATGCTCACCAACAACGCCTTCAACGCCTTATTGAAGACGCTGGAGGAACCCCCCGCCCATGTGAAATTCATCTTCGCCACCACCGAGCCGCACAAGCTGCCGATCACTATCCTGTCCCGCTGCCAGCGCTTTGATTTCAAACGGATTCCCCTGCAGAAAATAGTTGACCGCCTGCGGTACATCGTCGATCAGGAAAAGGTTTCCATAAGTAGCGACGCCCTGGCCATTGTTGCTCGCAAGGGTGATGGCAGCATGCGTGACTCACTCTCCACCCTCGACCAGGTGCTTGCATTCTGTGGTGAGAACGTCGCCGACGATGATGTGGCGAGCCTACTTGGCGTAGTCGACCGCCGCCTTCTCCTTGAAGCCTCTCAGGCAGTGTTTTCCCGTGACAACAAATCAGTGCTTGAGATAGTCAAACAGGTGGATTCCTTCGGCTACAGCATGCGTCAGTTCTGCCAGGAACTTATCGACCACTTCCGAAACCTGGCCATCCTCCGAGCCATTGACAATGCATCGGATATTCTGGATCTTTCCGAAACTGAATGCAGCGAACTGAAAAACCTTGCTGCGACGGTAGCCACAGCCGATCTGCAACGCCACCTGACCATTCTCCTCAAGGCCGAAAACGAAATGGCCCACTCCAACTTTGCCAGATTGGTCCTGGAAATGGCCCTGCTGAAAATGGCTGCACTGGCCCCGGTCATTCCGGTAAATGAAATCCTTGATCGCCTCAAGGCGTTGGAGTCCGGCACCACACTGCCATCAGTCGCGTCTTCCTCTCCGGTGTGGGAAAAGTCCCAACCAGTTGCG
The DNA here is from genome assembly GCF_000022265.1 of Geotalea daltonii FRC-32. Classification (NCBI taxonomy): domain Bacteria; kingdom Pseudomonadati; phylum Thermodesulfobacteriota; class Desulfuromonadia; order Geobacterales; family Geobacteraceae; genus Geotalea; species Geotalea daltonii. The sequence continues at coordinate 446,664 of NC_011979.1, read as the reverse complement.
GCACAACAGAATGCCACCACCAGAACTCCTTCACCACCGCAAAAGATTGAAGAGCGTCAGCCCAAGCGGGAACCATTAGAAGCAGCCGCACAATCTGCACCAACGGCTGACGAAACCGCAGCACCACACGTCGATTCAACCTGGCCCGGTTTTGTCACCTTTGTCAAAGGCAAGAAACCGGTTCTTGCCACTTTTCTTGAAGTTGGCCGACCAATCACTGTTTCCGGAAAGCTTGTGGAAGTAGGATATGCCGAGGGGTCATTCGAGCTGAGCAAAATGCAGGATGCAGATTCCATGGAAGACCTGAAAACCCTGTCCCATGCATTTTTCGGCTCTCAGCCCACCATCAGATTTAAATCGCTCTCTGGAGAAACCGTCGGTGCCCCACCATCCCTGCAGGAAAAAAAAAGCCTTGAGGAAACCAAACGGAAGCAGCAATTAAAAGAGAAGGCCCTGGCACACCCGGCAATAAATGCCGCTCTGGAAGTTTTCGGCGGCCAAGTCAACGAGGTATCCGAGCTGAATAAATAACTTCGTTTTAGTTTGAACAAAAACCAGTTTATTGTTAATAAAAAACATCACCAACAACGGAGGTAAACATGTCAAAAGGTTTGGCGTCAATCATGAAGCAGGCGCAGATGATGCAGCAGAAAATGGGAAAACTGCAGGAGGAAGCCTCTCAAAAAACAGTGGAAGCCACTGCCGGTGGCGGTGCCGTTACTGCGGTTGTTAACGGGAAAAACCAGCTGCTTGCCCTTACCATAAAAAAAGAGGCTGTTGATCCGGAAGATGTTGAAATGCTGCAGGATCTAGTCGTGGCAGCGGTAAACGAAGCACTGACGAAAGTTCAATCGGAGATGGCCGAACAGATGAGCAAAATCACCGGCGGCATAAACATACCCGGTCTTTTTTAATTGTTGTTTTCCGTTGAATCAGGTCCGTTTTCCGCCGCTTGTGGGGAATCGGGAACGGACCTTCTCCCCACCTTTATAATCTCTGTCATTTCAGCCCGTTAAGTGCTTTTTTATTCATAGTCAAACTCTTTCATTCACATTAAAATAAAAAGTTGTTTTAATTCCGGGAATTCTATGATACATTTTTCCAGATCGCTAACGAGGCTACTTGGGGAACTGAAAAAACTACCGGGTGTTGGAGACAAAACAGCCTTACGGCTCGCCTTTCACCTCCTCAAATCACCGGACAATTTGACTGCTCTGGCTGAAAGCCTGCTCGAGGTCAAGGCAGGCGTTCGATTCTGTTCTGTGTGCTTCGGCATCACTGAAGATGATCCCTGCCATCTCTGCTCTACCGAAAGGGACCGCACCACCATCTGTGTTGTTGAAGAGCCGCAGGACATTCTGGCCATGGAACGCTCCCGTGCTTTCAAGGGTCGTTATCACGTTTTGCACGGGGCGCTATCTCCCCTGAACGGCATCACTCCCGGCGACCTGAAGATCGCAGAACTCATGAAACGTCTGGAAAGCGGCGCGATCCGGGAAGTGCTCATTGCCACCAACTTCACCGTGGAAGGTGAGGCAACGGCTCTTTATCTTACCAGACTTATAAAACCTTTATCCATAAGGGTTACTCGCCTTGCCCACGGTATACCGCTGGGCAGCGACCTTGAATTTATAGATGCAGCTACCGTTCAGCGGGCTGTCGAAGGACGCTCCGAACTATGAATAACTCAGCTTCACGAATAGCATAAGTAACAATAAAAAATCGGGAGGAACAGTATGAGTCGCAGAATGGTTACAATCGACGGCAATACCGCGGCAGCCCACGTTGCCCATGCCACTAACGAGGTTATTGCCATTTACCCCATTACCCCATCATCGGTAATGGGTGAAATCTCCGATGAGAAAAGCGCCAACGGCGAAAAGAATATCTGGGACACCGTGCCGCTGGTCACCGAGATGCAGTCGGAAGGCGGAGCTTCCGGTGCGGTTCATGGCGCCTTGCAGGCCGGTGCTCTCACCACCACCTTCACGGCCAGCCAAGGCCTTCTGCTAATGATCCCCAATATGTTCAAGATCGCCGGTGAGCTTACTTCCACGGTCTTCCATGTTTCTGCCCGCGCCATTGCCGCACAGGCCCTGTCGATCTTCGGGGATCATTCGGACGTCATGGCGTGCCGCTCAACCGGCTGGGCAATGCTCTGCTCCAACAATGTCCAGGAGGTTATGGACTTCGCCCTGATCGCCCAGGCTGCAACCCTGCGCGCCAGAGTTCCTTTCGTCCACTTCTTCGACGGTTTCCGGACTTCCCATGAAGTTCAGAAAGTGGAAGAGCTTACCTTTGACGATATGCGGGCCATGATCAATGACGACCTGGTGCTGGCCCACCGTGCACGGGCTTTATCTCCTGACCATCCGGTCATGCGCGGTTCTGCACAGAACCCGGACGTCTATTTCCAGGGACGTGAATCTGTCAATCAATACTACGGGCCAACCATCGGCATCGTTCAGGAGGAGATGGACAAGTTCGCCAAGCTGGTCGGCAGACAGTACAAGCTGGTTGAGTATGTGGGCGCTGCTGATGCAGAGCGGGTTATCATTGTTATGGGTTCAGCCGCCGATACAATCCACGAAACAGTGGAAACTCTTGTCGCCAAAGGCGAAAAAGTAGGCCTCCTCAAGATTCGCCTCTTCAGGCCTTTCCCTACTGATGCCTTTGTCGCTGCCATTCCGGCAAGTGTGAAAAAGATAGCCGTTCTCGACCGCACCAAGGAGCCTGGCTCCCTGGGCGAGCCCCTTTATCTGGACATACGCACTGCCATCGGCGAAGCTATGGCAGATAAGAAGACCTCCTTCACTCAATATCCGGTCATTGTTGGCGGCCGTTATGGTCTGGGTTCAAAGGAATTCACCCCCGCCATGGCGAAGTCGGTCTTTGACAACCTGAAAGAGGACAAGCCAAAGAGCAACTTCGTCACCGGCATCAAGGAAGACGTCTGCAATACCAGCCTTGCCTTCGACCCCAGCTTCGCCAATGCTGCTGCCGGCACCTATTCCGCCATGTTCTACGGTCTCGGCTCTGACGGCACCGTCGGCGCCAACAAGAACTCCATCAAGATCATCGGTGAAAAGACCGACAACAACGTGCAAGCCTATTTTGTCTACGACTCCAAAAAAGCCGGCAGCGTCACGACCTCACATCTCCGCTTCGGCAAGAATATCATTCGCTCGCCGTACCTCATTGATCGTGCCGATTTTATCGCCTGTCACAACTTCACCTTCCTGGAAAAATACGACATGCTCTCCAAGGCCAAGGAAGGCTCCACATTCCTCCTCTGCTCCCCCTTCGACAAGGATCAGGTCTGGGATAAAATGCCTGTCGAGGTGCAGCAGCAGATCATAGACAAGAAGCTTAAGTTCTATGTTATCAACGCCATCAAGCTTGGCGAAGAGCTTGGCCTAGGTGCGCGCATCAACGTCATCATGCAGACCGCTTTCTTCAAGATATCCTCGATCATCCCGCTGGAAATTGCCCTTGACGCCATCAAGGATGCCATCAAGAAGAGCTATGGAAAGGCTGGTGAAAAAGTCGTCGACATGAACAACAAAGCTGTCGACGCTGCCCTGGAAAACGTCTTCCAGGTAACTGTCCCGGCGACCGCCTCCAGCCAATTGAAGAAGCCCCCCGTTGTCGGCAGCCACGCCCCTGCATTTGTTCAGGACGTAACAGCCGAGATCATCGCCGGTCGTGGCGACGATCTGCCAGTATCGGCAATGCCATCGGATGGCACTTTCCCCACTGCCACATCACAGTACGAAAAGCGCAATATTGCCGTCGATATTCCCGTGTGGGATGAATCTCTCTGCATCCAGTGCGGCATCTGCTCCTTCGTCTGTCCCCATGCCACTATTCGTATGAAGGCCTATGACCCTTCGCTCCTCGGCAAGGCACCTAAAACCTTCAAGTCTGTTGATGCCAAAGGGGCCGAGTTTGCCGGCAAAAAGTTCACTCTTCAGGTGGCCCCGGAGGATTGTACCGGCTGTGCTGCCTGTGTTCACAACTGCCCGGCAAAGAGCAAGGAAAAGCCGAATCACAAGGCCATCAATATGCAGTTCCAGCCGCCCCTCCGCGAAGCCGAGGCAGAAAATTACGATTTCTTCCTCTCGCTTCCCGAAACTGAGGCAAAACTGGTCAAACGTGAAACCCTGAAAGGAAGCCAGTTGATCAGGCCTCTTTTTGAATACTCCGGGGCCTGTGCCGGCTGCGGCGAGACGCCTTATTTGAAATTAATGTCCCAGCTTTTCGGCGACAGAGCATTGATTGCCAATGCCACAGGCTGTACCTCCATCTATGGTGGGAACCTGCCCACGACCCCATGGGCAAAGCGGGCCGATGGCCGTGGCCCGGCCTGGTCAAACTCCCTGTTCGAAGATAACGCCGAATTCGGCTTCGGTATGAGGCTCACCGTCGATAAATTCACTGAAGCAGCTACCGAGCTGCTCGATGAACTTATGAACTGCGGCTGCAAGTCATGCGCATCCCTCATTGGCACAATGAAAGAGATCCGGAACGCCGATCAGTCCACACAAGAAGGGATCGAAGCCCAGCGCGAGCGCGTTGCAACCCTGAAGAAAGGGTTGGAAACTTGCACAGAGCCTGCGGCCAAACGTCTTATTTCGCTGGCGGACTATCTCGTGAAAAAATCGGTGTGGATCGTTGGTGGCGACGGTTGGGCCTATGACATCGGTTACGGCGGCCTTGACCACGTCATCGCCTCGGGCAAAAACGTAAACCTGCTGGTTCTGGACACCGAGGTTTACTCCAATACCGGCGGGCAGGCCTCCAAATCGACACCTCTTGGGGCTGTTGCCCAGTTTGCCGCCGGCGGCAAGGCAATGCCCAAGAAAGATCTGGCCATGATCGCCATGGCCTACGGCAACGTCTATGTGGCCAAGGTGGCACTCAGTAACCCTGCCCAGGTTGTTAAGGCATTCATTGAAGCAGAAGCATATGACGGACCTTCTTTGATTATCGCCTATGCCCACTGTATTGCCCACGGCATCGACATGACCACCGCGGTGGATGAGCAGAAAAATGCAGTTGCATCCGGCCACTGGCCGCTGATTCGGTACAATCCGGAACTGGCTGCTGAGGGCAAAAATCCGCTGCAGCTTGACAGTAAGGCACCCACCATCTCCTTTGAACAGTACGCCTATGGTGAAAACCGTTATCGTGTTTTGAAAAAGAGTAATCCCGAAGCTGCAGCCGCTTTGATGAAGCAGGCAACCCAATGGACATCCAGGCGCTTTGAACTTTATGAAAAAATGGCTGCAATGTCATATGACGCAGACAAAAAGTAACAGGCATTTTTTGTAAAAAAAAAGCTCCGGCACTTAAGCCGGAGCTTTTTTTGTGCCGTGCCTTATACCCATTAAAGCTTGAAAGTATCTTTCAATTCTGTTATATAAAATGCGCTGTAATAAAATCTTCCTACAGCACAAGGGGTGTTACATGTCGAATCCTCAGATGGTTATGTACGATGAGGAATTCAAACAGATAAATGCTGTCATTGAAAAGCTTTTAAAGGAAGCCAACAGCAAGGTTATCTTTCTTGTGGATAAAAACGGTCAGCTCATCACAGGTGTAGGTGAGACGGAACGATTCGACACCACTTCACTGGCCTCGCTTACAGCCGGCAATATTGCCGCTACCGGTGGACTTGCCAAGCTGATCGGCGAAAAAGAATTCTCCATTCTTTTCCATGAAGGCGAAAAAGACAACCTGCACATCTCCATCGTCGGCGGCAGGGTTATTCTTGTCGTTCTCTTCGACAACAGATCATCACTGGGTCTGGTCCGTCTGCGGGTTAAAAAAGCCTCTGAAGAATTGACAACCATCTTCGGTCGATTGATGCAGAAAGCCGAAGAAAAGGAAAAAAGCGGCGAAACGGATTTTCCCTTTGCAGAAATTACCGATGACGATATAGATAACCTGTTCAGCTAACAGACTTGGGGTAACGCCAGATGTCCTTCATCAATTATGCATCCCGCGAAATAAACTGTAAGATTGTTTATTACGGACCAGGGCTCTGCGGTAAAACAACCAATCTGCAATTCGTCTACCAGAAGACAGCCGCTGATGCTAAAGGGAAAATGATCAGCCTTGCCACTGAGACCGAACGTACTCTGTTTTTCGATTTTCTTCCCCTTGCACTGGGCGAGATCAGAGGTTTCAAGACACGTTTCCATCTGTACACGGTTCCCGGTCAGGTTTTTTATGATGCATCCAGAAAGCTCATTCTGAAAGGGGTTGACGGCGTTGTGTTTGTCGCCGATTCCCAGGAAGAGAGGATGGAAGCAAATATCGAATCAGTGGAAAACCTGCGCATCAACCTGACCGAGCAGGGATATGATCTGGATAAGATTCCCTACGTTGTTCAGTACAATAAGCGAGACCTGCCCAATGTTGTCAGCATTGAAGAGCTTCGCAAAGAGCTGAATCCTACCAACGTGCCTGATTTCGAAGCATGCGCTACTACCGGTGAAGGGGTATTTGAAACTCTCAAAGCAGTTGCCAAACTGATTCTTGTGGACCTGAAAAAGGGCAAATAAAAATAGCTTGACAGCAGCGGCTGTTTCAAATATAAATACGACTTCCTTTATTCCCCAATAGCTCAGTCGGTAGAGCGGGTGGCTGTTAACCACCATGTCCCTGGTTCGAGTCCGGGTTGGGGAGCCAAAAACACAAGGGTTTAGCTCGAAAAGCTAAGCCCTTTTTTTGTGGCATCTTTCTCTACGTGGTCTGTGGCGTGGTCTCTGGAGTGATTTCGGTCTAGAACTCCCGAGCCTCCTACCCACCTGATTAACATCGCTGGTACCGCTCCTCGGCAGGGGAATGCCATGCTTTACCGAAACTCCACCAGCCATGGCCGCACCTTGAGCGGTACCTTCCCCTGCTGCATCGCGAGATTCTCCCGCTCCCCAATGGCCAGCACGGCGAAATAGCTGCGCCAAAGCCTCTGGAACGTTTCCTCCGCCGGAGTCAGCTCCGGATCACCTTCGGTCATCATAGGAAGCAGCAGCCAGCGCCGCCGCGTGCAGTCGTAGACGATTCCTTCCCCGTGGCGCACGTCGTGGATAACCCAGTGCTGGTCACGGAAGCGATCGGCAAAGTGGCCGGCGATAAGGGATAGAACGCGATGGTCGGGCTCCAGGGAGGCATAATAGTAGCCACTGGTCGTTTCCTGGAAGCGGACGAAGCCCAGGTAGCGATGGGCTTCCCGTCCCACCTGCTGCGCCAGCTTCCAGAGAGGCACCACATATGGATGGGCCAGCATGGCGCCTGCCCGTCCCCCTTCCCGCCAGACCAGCAGCATGAAACGGCAGATCACCAGCTCCCGCCCGGGATGATCGGCGTACCAGGCTCGGTGCAGCTGTTCCAGGGAGACCGGCGGCAGTCGGCGGGTTAGTTCAACCCAGAACCGCTCCGCCAGCTCCTGATCGGTAGCCACCAAAACGGGTGCGGCAAAAAGATCCTCCTGCTGCGGCGGCTCTACACCGATGGTTCGGGGTTCTATCCCCCGGGGAACGATGTCGGCCAGCAAGGTCAGCAGCCCAGCATCGCTGCCATCATAGCAGTAGTCACCCCCCATCATAATTCGCCGCGGATGACGCTGGCCACGGCTTCCGTCTCTGCTGCTTCGGGAAATGCCAGCGAGAGCTGGCCCTGGTCCCGTTTCGCCGGAGCCGCCATGAGCCGACTGCGAAGCATGGCGCTCTCCGGGGAACAGTCGCCGGCGTAGCGCCCCCGGGCGGTGAGGAAATAGCGGGCACGCTTCATTACCACCCCCAGCAGGGGAAGATCGTCCAGGCAAAGGCTCCCCTGACGTCGGGCAGCGACAATCCGTTGTGCCGAACGGATCCCGATCCCCGGTACCCGGAGCAGCACTCCATACTCCGCCCGATTGACCTCAACCGGAAACAGCTCACGGTGACGGAGCGCCCAGCAGGTTTTGGGGTCAAGGTCACTCTCCAGGTTGGGACACTGCTCATCCAGCAGTTCATGGGCGCTGAAGCCGTAATAGCGGAGCAGCCAGTCGGCCTGATAGAGACGGTGCTCTCGTCGCAGCGGCGACAGGGGGCGGGCGGGGAGCCGCCGGTCGTCATTCACCGGGATATAGGCGGAATAGTAGACCCGTTTCAGGTCCATCTTCCCGTAAAGCTGCTCCGACAGGGTGACGATTTGCCGGTCGCTCTCGCCGCTGGCCCCGACGATCAACTGGGTGCTCTGGCCGGCCGGGGCAAATGGTGATACTTTGCGCGATTCCTTGCGCTCCGCCCGGTTGGTGACGATGAGACTGCTGACCTGGCGCATGGGTTCCACCACCGCCTCCCGGCTCTTGTCCGGCGCCAGCAGGGCCAAGCTCTCCCGGGTCGGCAGCTCAAGGTTGACGCTCACCCGGTCAGCCACCAGCCCGGCCTGCTGCACCAGAAGCGGATCGGCGCCGGGGACCAGTTTCAGGTGAATGTAACCGTTGAAGCGATACGTCTCCCGCAGGGTCCGCACCGCCGCGATGAGCAGTTCCATGGTCCGGTCAGGCGACCCGACGACGCCGCTGCTGAGAAAGAGCCCCTCGATATAGTTGCGCCGGTAGAAGCCGATGGTCAGTTCCGCCACCTCTGCCGGTGTCAGGCCGGTACGGGGGATATCGTTACTCCGCCTGTTGACGCAGTAAGCACAGTCGTAGATGCAGCAGTTAGTCATGAGGATCTTCAATAGAGAGACACAGCGGCCGTCAGCGGTCCAGGAATGGCAGATGCCGCAGGAAGCGGCATTGCCGATGCCGTCCCGGTTGCGGCGATGACTGCCGCTGGAAGCGCAGGAAACATCGTACTTTGCCCCCTCGGCAAGGGTCTTCAGTTTGTCCATCAAATCAATAGTTGCTGCCATGGCAGTCCCCCCGCAGCTTTTTAGGCATAGCCTAGCAGAGATGTGCGCCACAATATGTCGCAGATTGATAGGCAGCAAGGAACTAGTTGCGGAGGTATACCATGGTGCCTCTGGCCGAAACTGTTACAATTCCGGTAAACACGTCAAGCCTCCCCACCGCGCCATTGAAAAAGCCCCTTGAGCATTCCCAATCCTGTGGGAAACTTTTCGTATGCGTCTTGGTACTGACTAAGCAGGATCACTTCCCGATTAGCAAAGGAGAGCCAATTATGGGAGTCTTGAAAAGATTCGGCGAGAGGTACCGGAAGCGGAGAAAGGAAGCGATTCCCTCCGCCAACTGCGAGGTGTGCGGGGAAAGGCTGGACATGGACAGGGAAAACGGCGAGGAGCATTGTCCGGTCTGTGAGAACCCGGAGCAGTAACGAGTGCCATGATCCATAGTCCATCCCTGATACATCGGCGGCCGCGACCGGGCCTGGCTGCCTGTTGCCGCGCTGCTATCCTGGCTGTGGCCATTTTCATGCTCGGTCAGGCTGCTGCCGTGTCAGCGCCTGCCGGCATGGTGCTTGAGAAAGGCACCGCCTACGGCGCTGCCCCAGAGCAGTCGATCCAGGACGGCCTTTCCGATTCCGAAGACAGCGTCTCATTGCCGCTCCTCGGTACGGTCGAGACCTCCCGGCTGTCGTTGCCGGTGCTGACCCTTGTCATTGCTGGGCTCGACAGCTTCAACCCGTGTGCCTTCTTCGTGCTTTTCTTCCTCCTTTCGCTCCTTTTGCACGCCCATTCCCGCAAGCGGATGGTGATCATCGGCGGCATTTTCGTGCTCTTCTCGGGTCTCCTCTACTTCGTCTTCATGGCTGCCTGGCTCAATTTCTTTCTGCTGGTGGGGCGGCTGAAGTATATTGCCGCCGTTGCCGGGGCCGTCGCCATCGTCATCGCTACCATCAACATCAAGGATTACTTTTTCTTCAAGCGCGGCATCTCCCTGACCATTCCGGAACAGGCCAAGCCGAGGCTGTTCGAGCGGATGCGCAACATCATGCGCGCCGGGTCGGTGCCCGCCATGCTTGCCGCCACAATCTTCCTGGCGTTTACCGCAAACCTTTACGAGCTGATCTGTACCGCCGGATTCCCCATGATCTATACGCGTGCACTCACCCTGCAGCCCCTGCCGATGCCGGTCTATTATCTTTACCTGGCCCTGTACAACGTGGTGTATGTCATCCCCCTCGCCGGCATCGTCGCCCTATTCGCCATCACCCTTGGCAGCCACAGGCTGAGCGAACGGCACGGGCGGGTCCTCAAGCTTTTGTCCGGGGTGATGATGTTCCTTCTCGGGCTCATTCTCCTCATTAAGCCACACCTGCTTGCGAGTGCCGTCGCATCCGCGGCCGTGCTCGTAGTAGCGCTGGTCACATCCGGGCTCATAGTTCGGCTTGCCCCGCAAAACAATGAAAAAACGTAAAATTAAAAAGGGGAAGACTGATCGAACCATCAGCCTCTCTCCTCACTTGCGGATTAAACGTTGCGTCGTTGCGCTGTCGCGTGAAACTGCTCAGGGTTGATGCTCGCTGTGGCCTGCGCTGAAGCGGTCTCGCGGTTTCAATCACCTCTCCCACCTTCAGCTTTGCCCATGCAGCCTCCTGTAATTTTTCCCTTTGACATTTAGTATTAACACTTTATTATTTGTTTCTAACTAATACTATTTTAATTTTATCGTCACCCTTATCGCTCACTCCTTTGGGTGACCGGCTCGGTTAAAGCTTTTTGTCCGCTACGTAGGCCTTCTACGAGCTTCCATGCATTGAGGAGGATGGTCATGGCAAAAAAAATTGTCACCGATGAGGCAAAGCTCACTTCCGGAATGATCGCCGTCAGGGAAAAGGGAGGTCATGCCATTCCGGTCGCGCCGGGCGACAGAGGGGCGCAGGCATTTTCTCCGTCCATGGTCAAGAAGGCTTTCGGGAACGTCGAGCCTGAAGACCAGCCGCAGGATGATAAGAAGACGATCGTTGCGGCTGTCGAAGGAAAAGAAGCCGATGGTGCCGTGACCGCAGCCATGCCGGTACAGGCAGAGACTGCAGAACCACGGCCTGCTACCGGCAGCGACATAGCCAAGACCGGCGATAAGGATGAAGACCGGTCCAGCGGCAACGGAGGCTGGTGGCTGCTGGGGGGAGCCGGCCTGGCGGCAGTAGCCACGGGGATCGGCCTCGCTTTTTCCGGGGATGACAGCGATGGCTCGCCCCAGGGCATGCACAGCAATGACACCGAGGTGTTCAACCCCGCAAACCCGGGGTCCAGCCCTGCCAACTCGGGGTCCAATCTCGCCAATTTTATGCCGAACCTGGGCAACTACGCCGTTACCCTTGCCGAAAACAGCGCCAAGGGTACGCCGGTAGGAAAGGTATCCGCTACCGACGCCGACGGCGATACGATTACCTACACCATAATCGCCGGAAACGACAATGGCGCCTTTGCCATCGATGCCGCCAGTGGGGCAATCACCGTTGCCGACGCCTCAAAGCTCGATTTCGAAGCCACCCGAGAATTTACTCTCACTGTCCAGGCATCGGACGGCAGGTTAAGCGATACGGGCACGGTGACCATCAACCTCGTCGACCGCAATGACAACGCCCCGGTCATCACTTCCGGCAGCAGCGGTACCGTCGCCGAAAATGCCCCAACGGATACCGTCATCTACCAAGCGGCAGCCCGGGATGCGGATACCGAAACCACCATCACCTACAGCCTCAAGCCAGGAGAAGACACCTCCCTGCTCACCATCGATCCCGGCAGCGGCACAGTCACCCTCAATAACAGCGCCGATTTCGAGACAAAGACTTCCTACACCTTCACGGTCATTGCCGGAGATGGAGTCAACAGCAGCGAGCAGGCGGTCACGGTCAGCGTTCTCAACCTCAATGACAACAGCCCGATCTTGACCTCTGGCGCAGGCGGCAGCGTTGCCGAAAACGCTCCCATCAGCACCGTCATCTATCAGGCAGCGGCCAGCGACGCCGATGGCGATGCCAGCTTCACTTACAGCCTCAAGCCGGGAGGAGATGCCGATCTGCTCCACGTGGATTCTGCCACCGGAGCGGTCACCCTCCGCAGCCTCGCCGATTTCGAGAGCAAGCCGGGTTACAGCTTCACCGTTGCCGTCAGCGACGGCATCCATACCACCGAACAGGAAATAGCCGTCAGCGTCACCGATGTCAATGAAGCACCGGTCATCACCAGCAACGGCGGCGAGGCAACCGCAGCCATAAGCGTCAGCGAAAACCAGGCCGCCGTTACCACCGTGACCGCCACCGACGTGGATGCCGGTGACAGCAGAACCTTCAGCATCACCGGTGGTGCCGATGCGGCACTGTTCGCTATCGATGCTGAAACGGGAGCATTGACCTTCCTGGCGGCCCCGGACCGTGAAAAACCGGCAGATGTCGACCACAACAACATCTATGACGTTCAGGTCGCCGTCACCGACCGGGGGGGGCTCTCGGATGTGCAGGATCTGGCGGTTTCCGTCACCGATGTCAGGGAACATGTTGTCGTCGAGGCATCGGGTACATGGCTCGATCTGAATGCCAACGGCATCCGGGACGGGGAAGACCGCATCCGGGCCGTTTTCACCCCCGGGACGGGCAATGTGGACCTTGCGGCCGTCCATGGAGTCATCCATTACAACAACATCCCCAGCGGGGCAATCGACCTGAACGGTTTCGGCGCTGATGACCGGATCGAGATAGATGCCCAGGCATTTATTGATAACGGCCATGAAGGCCTGCAGATCCTCACCCGACCACATATCACGACCCTCGATGCTTTTGCAAAATTTGCCATCAGCCATAGCGGCAAAACTGACAATGGCCTGGAGGACCTGGCCACCGGGACCCGCTATTTCAACCACAATACCTATGAAGCCCTGGCTGCCCCGCCGAGGACCGCAGGGGTGAGCCTGACCCTGCACGATGCAGGCAACCTCCACTTCAAAAGCAATGACGGCCCCACCGCCATTGAAGGGCAACTGGCATCCGGGCTACCATCCGGCGTACCGCTGCAGCAGGTGGTCGATTTCGTCCACCTTCCTGAAAAACCGGCTGTCATCCATGTGGTTGTGGAACGGGACGGCGCCGTCATAGACACCGACGGCGACGGCGTGCGCGATAGCGGCGAAAACCGTCTGGCGGTATTCGATGCAGGAGGAAGCGCGGACCTGGGAGGCACGGCAGGAGTGACGGTACATTTCAACGACGTTCCCCTCAACGCCCTCAACCTGACCGGCTTCGGCGCCGACGACAAGGTCGAGTTAGATGTCCAGGCGCTGGAGCAGCACAATGTCCTCAGATCGGCCACCCGCCTGGCCGGCCTCACGGCCCTCACCACCATCACCAATATCCTTAACCCCATCAGGGTCGGTTATACCTTCAATTCGGCCGGATCTTCCCCGGCACGACTTATTGTCAGGGAAACGCCGCTGTCGATCCCTTTCAACGGACTGCCTGCCAATGCCAACGCCGTAATGGGTATTGCCGACATGGGAGCGAACAAAGGGAATGGCGCACTCGCCTACTGGAGCGACTCGGGCAATGCCCTCAACGATGCCCGCCACATCCTCCCAAGTTACACGGGCAACAATGAGGGGGGGGTACTGGAGACACTCAACTCGAACGCACCCCATGGGGGGCTGGTGGATTTTGTCTGGCCGGAAAACGTGATGGTTGACGGCAGCGGCGCCTGGATCGACGCCAATGGCGACGGGCGCAGGGATGCGGGGGAGACGACCGCCGTCGATCTGAAAGGCGATCTGGCAGCCAATCCCGTTACGGTCCATGTGAACGGCATCCCGACGACCCCCCTGGATTTCAGCGGTTTCGGTTCCGACGATCGACTGGTCGTCGATATGGATGCCCTTCGTCACGGCAATGATCAAAGGGTCCTGGCAAGTCAGCTTACCGCAGCCGGCCGCCCCTGGACGGACGGCTACGGTTTCAGTGGCGGCACCGCTGGAGCCGGCGGCAAAACCGGGGTATTCCTGGCGGGAAACACCCTCAAATTCGGCCACGGCACACCGGGGACCGGTACCGTTTCCCTGCAGTACACCGCAGCGGGGGAACGTGAAGGGATCATTGCCCTCGATGCCAGGGCCCTTGCCCATCACTTCGATCAGGTTATGTTTGTCGATTCCGGAGCGGGACCCGCCTGATGACCGATGCTTCTTTCCTTGAGCCCGCAGGCTGCGAAGATTACTCGCGGCGGATTCCGGCAGGTCTGCAGTGCGGCAATGCCGCGAGTCAGGCAAAGACGCCGAGAACCCGAGCCGCCCATGCCCTCACGGCAGCCATGGAAAACGAACGTAAAACCGCACTGGCTGTACTGGCCGAGTTTCCTGCCCCCCGAGATCGAGACGACAGGGAGACGCTGCTCTCTGTTGGGAGTGCCTGGTTCAAACTGGGAGCCCCACAGACGGCCATCCCCTTCCTCCAACGGGCATGGCAGGGCAACGACCGGCATCCGATCGTTGCCGCCCGGCTTGGCGCTTGCCTTCTGGCTGCAGGGCACGTGACGGAAGCCTTGCCGGTGCTGGAACGGGCGGTTGACCTGCTCTCCGGTTCGGGCGGAGCCTGGCTGAACCTGGCGCGGGGATACCTGGCAGTGGGAGAGGCGGAAAAGGCGCTGGAAGCCCTGGATCGGGCGGCACCCCTCCCTGGCAAGGATGAACATCTCTACCGCATGTCCCGCGTAGATGCCCTCTCTCGCCTTGACCGGCAAGAAGAGGCCGAATCGATGATGCGTCAGGCCTTCGACCGGGGGGACCGGGGAGCGACAGCGGCGCTGGTGCATCTGCTGGGCGCCCGCGGGCAGCACGAGGAGGCATGGCATCTGCTGATGGATGCGCTGGGGGATATGCCTGACGAAACGGATCTGATGGGCCTTGCGGCTGAACTGGCACAGGTGCGGGGACAGTTCGGCGAGGCAGCCCACTGGCTGAAGCGGGCGCTGGAAAAGGAACCCGACAACGCCCGCCTCTGGTCGTGCCTGGCCATGCTGAGCAGCCGCCACCTTGGCGTGAATTGTGCCAGGGAAGCCGCCGACACGGCCCTTGCCCTGACCGAGGACACGGGTGGTCCCCTCCGAGCCCATGCCTTGGCAGCCCATGCGCACGTGTTGGCAGAAGGAGATCAACGTGCTGAGGCCGAAGGGGCCTACCGGGAAGCGCTGGCCCTGGCGCCCCGTTTCGCACCGGCCCTCACCGGACTGGGGAACCTGCTGATGCAGCGGGGGCGCGTCGAGGAAGCAACGGCCCTCTACCAGACGCTGAAGGAAATTGCTCCCCTGCAAGGGTGGAGCCAGTTGATCCAGGCCCGGGAGGTGCCGGAGGAGACTGCGGTACTGGAGCAGCTGGCCCTGGCGGCCCGCAGGCCAAGCCTGGAAGGGCCGGTGCAGTCCCACCTGCTCTTTACCCTGGCGGCAGCGTGGGAAAAGAAAGAGGACTATGACAGGGCCTGGCAGTTTGCGGCCGAGGCCAACAGGGCGGCACAGGAACACGTCTCCTATCGCCCCGAGCAGCACCGGGCCCGGGTGGAACGGGAGATGGCCCGGTTTTCCGCTGCGTTCATGGGGAGCCGCGCCGGTTATGGCATAAGGAGCCGGCTTCCGACCTTTGTCCTCGGCATGCCCCGCTCCGGGACAACCCTCGTGGAGCAGATCCTGGGGAGCCACAGCAAGGTATTCGGCGCCGGCGAGCTCTCGCTGATTCCCGAGCTGATCCGCACGTTCAATGCCTGGGAGATGAAGCTGGGAACGAGGCGCTCCTATCCCGAATGCATCGATGACCTGGGGAAAGAGGAATCCCGCCGCTTCGCCGAAAAACACCTGGCCCAACTGCAGGCTTATGCCCCCACAGCCGAGAGGATCGTGGACAAGCTTCCCCACAACTTCGAGCACATCGGCCTGATCAAGCTGCTGTTTCCCGACGCGGCAATCCTGCACCTCAAGCGCGAGCCGCGGGACGTGGCCGTCTCCAACTTCTTTACGGACTATGCCTGCAAATTCAGCGGCATGGGCTTCGCCTACGACCTTGCCTGGATCGGTGAACAGCTGGTCGATCACCAGCGTCTGATGGACCACTGGCACCGGGTCTTTCCCGGGCAGATCCTGGAGGTGGATTATGATGCCCTGGTCGAGGACGTGGAGGGATGGGCACGCCGGATCATCGATTACCTGGGACTGCCGTGGGAGGACGAGGTCCTCTCGTTCCGGCAACTGGACCGGCCGGTGAAGACCGCATCCGTCTGGCAGGTGCGCCAACCGGTGTATACCACCTCCAAGGCAAAATGGAAGCGGTATGCAGAACACCTGGAGCCGCTGGAAAGCACCCTGGCTGACATCCCCCCCCTGCCCGACCCCCTTCCCCTTCCCCGCGTGCCGGCAGGGCTCTTTCTCGAAGGAATGGCGCACCTCCAGGCAGGCCGATTCACGGACGCGGAAGCCGCCTTCCGGACGCTGACAGCGGCCCGTCCGGCACATGCAGCGGCCCACCACTTTCTCGGCGCTGCTCTCCTCCAGCAGCAGAAACCGGTCGAGGCGAGAAAAGCCATGCGCCGCTCCGTGGAACTGCTCCCCATACACCGCCAATGGCTGGAGAATCTCCTGGCGGTGGAAGAGGCGCTGGGAAACAGGAGAGAGGCCGAAGAGCTGGCGGCGATGATTGCCGGGCGCTCCGACACCGGACCGTGCTCCCCAGGAAACAATTCCGATCACCTCGCCAGCGGAGCTGCCTGATGGCTGGATGGTGTCGCGCGCTGCTGGTCTGTTCGCTCAGTCTCCCGTTGCTGCCCCTGCCGCTCTCTGCCCAGGA
The DNA here is from genome assembly GCF_000022265.1 of Geotalea daltonii FRC-32. Taxonomy (NCBI): domain Bacteria; kingdom Pseudomonadati; phylum Thermodesulfobacteriota; class Desulfuromonadia; order Geobacterales; family Geobacteraceae; genus Geotalea; species Geotalea daltonii. Next base: position 429,893 of record NC_011979.1, on the reverse strand, counting down.
TGCGCCACGTACGGAGGGAATCGTCGCGGCGCTCCGCAATGCCGTTGCCCTGCATCCCAGTATCAAGAGCAGGCTCAACGAGCTGAATGCCCTGGACCTGGAACTGCAGTCGGAAAAGGCACGGCGCCTCCCGTCCCTGTCCCTCCAGGCACAGGCCTTGACCGACGAACAGTCCCAGGTCTTCGCCCGCGTCCAGCAACCCCTCTGGGTGGGCGGGCGGATTGACGGCACCATCGAGCAGGCCGGCATGCGGCTACGCTCGGGCCACGCCTCGTTGCTGGCGCTGCAGCGCCAGCTGATGGAGGAGACAGCGGCGGCCTACGCGGTGCTCATCGGCTTCAGCCGGCGTCTGGCCGCCATCGACAGGAACGTGGCCGAACAAGAAAAACTGCTGGGGCTCATCTCGCGCCGCCAGGCGGGTAGCATCGCCTCCGAAGCCGATGTGCGCCTGGCACGCGCACGGCTGACCCTGGCCATTACTCAGCGGGAACAGGCGAAAGGGGAGCTGCAACGGGCGCTGGCTGATCTTCAGGCCCTGACCCAGGAGCCGGTAGGCCCGCTGCTCCCCATCCCCGACAGGCTCTTGGCGCTGCCCGACTTCACCGGGATTGCGACAGGCATCGTCGAAGCCTCGGCGACCGTCCACCAGCGTCAGGCCGATGTGGAGGTGGTACGGACCGAGGTCGAGCTGCGCCGGGCCGACCTGATGCCGAGTCTCTACGCCCGACTTGACCAGAATATCTACGGGAGGGATGGCAAAAGGGACCTGCCGGTGACGACCAAGGCAGGCCTGGTTCTGGAAGGGAGCCTGGAGGGCGCCGGGCTGGCTGGATGGAAACGGATCAAGTCGGCTGAAGCCCGCATCGACGCTGCCCGCAAGGATGTGGAGACTGCCCGCACCGATGCCAGGCGTCGCGCCGAAATGCTCCTTGCCGTGACGGCATCGCTGCAGAGCGTCATGGAGAGCAACGAGCTGCTGGTGACGGCAACGGAGGAAACCTTGGCTTCCTTCATGCGCCAGTATGACGCGGGGAGAAAGACCTGGGTCGATGTGCTGAACGCCCAACGGGAGCTGTCCGATGCCCGCCTCGCCTTGGAACAGACCAGAAGCTCTCTACAGGAAAATACCCTGCGCCTGGCGGTGCAGATTGGAAAACTGGATTCGATAGTGATCGGCCCTTGATGGAGAATGCTGGCATGGCAAATTCGGATGGATTGAAAGGACCCCAGGCAACGGCAATCACGTCGGGGGTACTGGGAAAACTGCTGCTCATGCATGGTCTGCCTGTCCCGAAGGGGGCGCTGGCTGAGGCGTGCAGCACCATGCAGCCTGAGGATGCGGATATACTACCTGCCGAACGCCTCATGGGCATCCTCCGGACTGTCCAGAAAAATGGAGTGCAGGTTGTCCAGCTGCGCTGGAGCCGACTGGACCGACGGCATCTGCCGGTGCTGGTCTGGCATGGAGGGGAGTGGCAAATCGCCTCCCATGGCAGCGGGCGCGTCGTAACCCTTGCCGGAGAGAAGGGAAGCGCGGGACCGGTGCCGGTGGCGGAGCTGGAGGATGCGCCGGTCCTGTGGCTGCAGGTGGAGACTCCCGACCCCGCCGTGGGGGAGGTATTGAAAAGCAGTGCGGCACAGCTGCTGTTGCAGGAGGTGCTGCAAGAAAAACGGTGGCTGGTGGAGGTGTTGATCGCCACCGCCGCCGTCAACCTGCTGGCGGTTGCCAGCTCTCTTTTTTCCATGCAGGTCTACGACCGGGTGGTGCCGACCATGGCCTATACGACCCTGACGGCGCTCAGTGTCGGCATGGCCATAGTGGTGGCGGTGGACTGGATGCTGAAGCACATCCGTGCACGCATCGTGGACACCCTGGCGAAGCAGGTGGACCTGGCGGTCTCCCAGCGGTTGTTCGAGCATGTCATGGGGCTGCGGCTGGATGCGCGGCCGCGCAGCCTGGGGTCGCTCGCGGCCCAGATGAGCGGCCTGGAACCGGCACGCGGTTTTTTCTCTTCGACCATCGTCTTTGCCCTGGCCGACCTGCCGTTCTGCCTCTTGTTCATTGGCCTCATTGCCGCTATCGGCGGCAGGGTAAGCATCGTGTACCTTGTGCTGTTGGTCATCGCCCTGGTATGGGGATGGGTTGCCCAGAAACAGCTGCGCAGGCTGGCCCGCCAGGAAATCACCCGCGGGCACGAGCGTCACGGGCTGCTGGTGGAGATGATCCAGGGGGCGGAAACCATCCAGGCAGCGGGCGCCGGTTGGCGCTTTGCCGAATTGTGGCGGACCATCACGGCGACGATGGGGGCACATGCGCTGCAAAGCAGGACCATTACCAGTACCACCTTGACGACCACCGGCACCCTGGGCACCCTGGCCTATGTGGCGGCCATAGTCGTCGGGGTGACGCGGATCGAGGCGGGAGACCTGACCACCGGCGGGCTCATCGCCTGTACCATCCTGGGGGGGCGGGTCATCGCTCCCATTGCCCAAGGGGTCCAGTTGCAGGTGCAGTGGTACCACGTCCGCGAATCCCTGGCCATGGTCAACCGGCTACTGGCCCTGGAAACCGGCCGCCCGGAGGACGGGAGCCTGCTCGCCCCCGAAACACTCACCGACCGGCTCGATCTGGAAGGAGTCCGCTTCGCCTACCCGAACTCGCCGGTCATGCGCCTGCAGTTGCCCGAGCTCCACTTCGCCGCCGGAGACCGGGTGGTCCTGCTGGGACCCAACGGCTGCGGCAAATCCACCCTCCTCAAGGTGGCGGCCGGGTTGTACCGGCCGAGCGAAGGGCAGGTGCGGCTGGGAGGGGCTGATATCTGGGAGCTGGACAGCCAGGTGATCAACGAACGGATCGGCTACCTCCCCCAGGACATTCACCTCTTCAAGGGCACACTGAAGAGCAACCTGCTTCTGGGCGGGGGAGCCAGTGACGGGAAACTGCTGGAGGTGGCCCAACTGCTCGGCATCGACCGCATCGCCGCCGACAACCCGCGCAGCATGGAGCTTGAGATCAGTGAAGGGGGCACAGGACTGTCGGGAGGGCAGCGGCAGCTGGTGGGGCTGGCCCGGCTCTTCCTGGCACAGCCGCGGGTCTGGCTGCTGGATGAACCCACCTCCTCACTGGACCTGGAATCAGAAAACCGGATCATCGAGGCTTTAAGGGAGGCGGTACGTCCCACCGATATTCTCCTCATCGCCACCCATCGGCCCCGGCTGGCGGTGCTCGCCAATCGGGTTATCCTCATGGGCCGGGGCCGGGTCATAGCCGACGGCAAACCTGAAGAAGTGCTTCAGCAGCAGCCGCGCCGGGGACGGCGGCTGGTACAGACGGTGGGGGCCTGATATATGCCGCACTTGTCCGAACCTGGTAAAAGACCCGCTCTCGGCGGCCATTCACTGATTCTGTGGGTGCTCATTATCGCTCTGGCGGTCACTGTTTTCTGGTCTTCCCACTACCGGATCGACCAGAGTGCAAGGGGCGCCGGTACGGTCATCGCCACCAGCAGAGTTCAGGTGATTCAGGCGGTCGACGGGGGGGTGCTTAAATCACTGAAGGTGCGGGAAGGGGATTCAGTCAAGCAGGGACAGGTGCTTGCGGTATTGGATCAGACCCGCTTTGCCGCCCAGGTCATGGAGCTTGATTCCCGGCTTGCCGCCCTGCATGGCCAGGCAGCCAGACTGCGGGCAGAGGTTACCGGGGCATCGGAAATACGTTTTCCAACCAACCTGGGAAGATTTCCCGAGTTGCTGGATGTCCAGAAGGCCCTTTTCACCCAGAAGCGTCAGAGCCTGGACGAGGAACTGCGCACACTGGGCGTGGCGGTCAGATTGGCCAGAGAGGATGCGCGCCTGGTGGCGGAGCTGGCAAAGACCGGCGACGTGAGCCGCTCCGAGGTCATCAAGGCGGAGCGTGCCCTGAATGATGCCGAAGCGCAGCTGATAAACCGCAAGAACAAATACTACCAGGACGCAAGGGCGGAACTGGCCAAGACCGAGGATGATATCGGCCAGAACGAACAGGTAAGAACGCCCCGCGCCCAGCAGCTGGCAGACAGTGTCATGAGATCGCCGGTGTCGGGGATCGTAAAGAACGTACGGGTCACCACCCAGGGGGGGGTGCTGCGTGCCGGGGAGGAACTGCTACAGATCGTGCCGTTGGATGATGTCCTGATCGTGGAGGCGAAAATCAGGCCCTCAGATATTGCCCTGGTGAAGCCTGACCTCAAGGCCACCATCCGCTTCGACGCCTTTGACTATACCATGTACGGCTCCGTGGACGGGACGGTTTCCTATGTGAGTGCGGATACCATCAAGGAAGAGGGAAAAACCGGCGAGCTGACCTATTACCGGGTTCATGTTGCCACCAGCGCCAAACCGGTGAAGACCACAACCGGAAGGACCCTGGAAATTCTCCCCGGCATGACCGCCCAGGTGGATATCCGCACCGGGGATCGGACCGTGCTCGATTACCTCCTGAAGCCGCTGCGCAAGACCCTCACCGAATCAATGGGCGAACGGTAGCCGACCTTCCGTCAGCGGGAATACTATTAATGATACCAGGATGGCGTTTAATTTTTGCTCGCAATGGGGGAATTATCGGCTAAACTTAATCAATTTCCATTGGAGGTGGCCTGTGTTTCGTTTTTTCATTCTTGTTGCAGCACTGCTTATCAACACCCCTTACCCGGCAGGTGCGCATCAGGAACCTGCAGCGGCAGCTGAAGCACCGCCAAGAGAGATGAAACAGGTTGAGGAAAAACCTGTGGTCAGCAGTCATCGGCTCTCGATAGGGAAAAAAGAACTAAACTACCAGGTCACCGCCGGCCACCTGCCAGTAATAAGCGACAGCGGCGAAACCGAGGCCCGGATCTTCTTCATCGCCTACACCCTGGAAAACCGGCAGCCGGAAAACCGCCGACCGCTCCTTTTCGTCTTCAACGGCGGTCCAGGTTCCTCCTCGGTATGGCTGCATCTGGGAACCATCGGCCCAAAGCGGGTGCAGATGCTCCCCGACGGCACCATGCCTCCCCCCCCATACCGGCTCACCGATAACGAATACACCTGGCTCGATCAGGCGGACCTGGTCTTCATCGATCCGGTCGGCACCGGTTACAGCCGGGCGGCCAAGCCTGATCTGGCCAAGAAATTCAGCTCCGTCCAGGGGGATATCGAGGCAGTGGGCAAATTCGTCCGCCTTTACCTGGGGCGTTACGGGCGGTGGAGTTCACCGCTGTTTCTGGTGGGAGAAAGCTACGGGGCCTTCCGCGCCGCCGGCCTGGCCGATTACCTCCTTGAACACGGCATCGCCATGAACGGCACCATCCTCATTTCCGCCATCATGAACATGCAGACCGTCTCCTTCGATCCCGGCAACGATCTCCCCTATGCCCTCTACCTCCCCAGTTACACCGCCACCGCCTGGTACCATGGCAAACTCGCTACCCAGGCTGCCGATCCGGATAAAATCCTGCAAGAGGCAGAAGCCTGGACCGAAAACGAATATCTTACCGCCTTGGCCAAGGGAGACCGGCTCTCGCCGGACGAACGAAAGACAATCGCCGGCAAGCTCTCCCAATTCACCGGCCTTAGCCCGGCCTTTATCGAAGGCCACAACCTGCGCATCGACAGCAGAACTTTCGTCAGGGAGCTCCTCCGTGACCGGCAGCTGGTGACCGGCACCATGGACAGCCGCTTCCTGGCGGCAAATGTGGATCCCTCCTCCCCCCACGGCTTTGATCCCACCGTGGCCGCCATCCGCCCCCCCTATACGACCCTGTTCAACGATTACATCCGCAATGAGATCGGTTTCCGGTCGGACATGGAGTATTTCATTCTTGGCGGAGGCATCGGCAGGTGGGACTGGGAAGCAAAAAACGGCTATGCCGACACCAGCGAGGATCTACGGGAGGCCATGGCCAAGAATCCTTATATGAAGCTGTTCGTCGCCATGGGCTGCTTCGATCTGGCAACACCTCATTTCTCCACCGAATACACCCTCAACCATCTGGGACTGACACCGGCTCTGCGCAAAAACCTCACTATCCGCCGTTACCAGGGGGGCCACATGATGTATCTCGACCTGGCTGCACTGTCCCGGCTGACCAAAGATGTCACCGCCTTCATCGATGATTCTTTGGCAGCAGCGCCCTAACCAGAAAACTCACCCACCCCCATGGCTCTAAAAAGCCTTGCCCAGTGAAGCAGTATGCTTACTATTAATTTTTTGTTGACCGGTTTGGTATAGTTTGCTATCTAATTAAACTACTAAACTAATCGTATTAATATATTATCTTATAAGGAGCTATTACCATGTCCCGCAGGCAAGGTTTTCCCAGCAAAGCCGATGTAATCGAACGGACTCCTGACCGGGCAGTCAGGGAAATGCTGCAACACATGGGAAAAATCGGCATTGAAACCCCCTTTGATCGCTTTGACACCCAGAAACCCCACTGCGGCTTCGGCCTCTCGGGTACCTGCTGCAAGAACTGCCACATGGGCCCATGCCGCATCACCGCCAAGAGTCCGCGTGGCGTCTGCGGCGCCGACGCTCATCTTGTCGTCGCCCGCAACATCCTGCGCTGGACCGCGGCAGGGGTGGCTGCCCATGGTGCACGCGGCCGCGAAGTGATGCTGGCCCTCAAGGGTGCCGCGGATGGTGCTTTGGACCTGCCCATTCTCGGCCCGGACAAGGTGATTGCCACTGCCAAGGCTTTCGGCATTTTCGAAGACGGGAAAACAATTAAAGAGCTGGCCGCGGAAATCGCCATGATACTGCTGGACGATCTCTGCCGCACCCTTCCCGGGCCCCACCGGACCCTTGAGGCCATGGCTCCGCCGGAACGATTGCAGGTCTGGCGAGAGCTGGACATCCTGCCAGTGGGAGCCTACCACGAAGTCTTCGAGGCACTGCACCGCACCACCACCGGCACCGACGGCGAGTGGGAGAATGTCACCCGCCAAATGCTGCGTTGCGGCCTGGCCTTTGCCTGGAGCAGCGTCGTCGGGTCGGCCATCGCCATGGACTGCCTCTATGGCCTCCCCAAGCGGAGCAGAATCAGCACCAATCTGGGGGCCATCAGCGAAGATACGGTCAATATCGCGGTTCATGGGCACTCACCGGTACTGGTGGCGGCCATTGTCAAAGCCGCCCGGCGCAGCGACCTGATTGCAGCCGCCCGACAAGCGGGAGCCGCCACTATCCGCCTCTATGGCATCTGCTGTTCCGGTCATTCGGCCCTGGCCAAGTTCGGCGATATTACACCACTGACTAACGCCGTGGGGGCGGAACTGGCGCTGGCAACGGGCGCCATCGATCTGTGGGTGGCTGATGTTCAGGATGTCTTTCCCGGCATCATGGACGTGGCTGCATGTTTTCACACCCGGGTCGTCACCACCAGCGATTCGACCCGCTTGCCCGGCGCCGAACATATTGCCTTCGATCACCACCACAGCAACTTGGGTGAGGCCGACACCCTGGCCGAGAGAATCGTCCGGCTCGGTATCCAGGCCTATGGCGGGCGGCAGAGCGGCAAGGTTTTCATCCCCGCTGCCCGCATGGAGGCGGAGGTGGGTTTTTCGGTGGAAAATATCCTCGCCACCTTTGGCGGTGCCGACACTCTTCTGGAGCACCTGCGCAGCGGGAGGATCAGGGGGGTGGTCAATCTGGTGGGGTGCAACAACCCCAAGGTGGTTTATGAAGAGGCAGTGGTCAAGGTTGCAGACGAATTGATCGCCCACGATGTCCTGGCCCTGACCAATGGCTGTGCAGCCTATGCCCTGCTGAAGCTGGGTTTCTGCCTCCCCGAAGCGCTGTCGGGAGCCGGCCAGGGGCTGAACTCTGCCCTGACGCAGCACAACCTGCCGCCGGTCTGGCACATGGGTGAATGCCTGGACAATGCCCGCGCCTCGGTTTTTTTCCGCACCATATCCAATGCCGCCAATGAACCGCTCAAGCGTCTGCCGCTGGCCTTTTCCAGCCCGGAATGGTCCAACGAAAAGGGGCTGGGGGCCGCTCTCGGTTTCCGCCTGCTGGGCCTTAACTCCTATCACTGCATTGCCCCGCCGGTGGATGGTTCGGAAAAGGTCGCCCGCTTCATTTACGAGGACACCCGGGAACTGCTCGGTGCGGTTATGGTGATCGATCAAGACCCGGTCGCACTGGCACGGCGGATCGTTGCCGACTTTGACGAAAGAAGGGCCGCCCTCGGCTGGGACAAAGGGAGTGAACCTGCCACAACCCGCCTGTCGGCGCTGCAGAGGCAACAGGAACATAGCCATGCCCATCTCCACGGGCATCCCCATACCCATAACGACACGGAGGATCACAACCATGAATAGACGTCAATTTCTCAAGGCATCCGGCCTTGCCTTGGCGGCAACCGCCGCCCCCGGACTGATCGGCAGCGTATTTGCCGGCAGCAAGGTCAACCTCAAGATCGGCTACCTTCCCCTGTCGGACCACCTGCTGATGATCGCCGCCGAGCGTGAACAGTTCAGAACCGTTGGCATCAAACCGGTCAAGTTCTCTTCCTGGCCCGAAATTGCCGAGGCACTGAAAAATGGCGCTATCGACGGCGCGTTCCTCCTCACCCCCATCGCCCTCACCCTGCGGCAGAAGGGGGTACCTGTGAAGGCAGTGCTGCTGGGACATCGCAACGGCAGCGCCGTTACCGTTAGAAACAACATCGGCATCAACCGGGTCGAAGACCTGAAAGGGAAGACCATTGCCGTTCCCAGCCCCTTTTCCACCCATAACATACTGCTCAGGAAGCTGTTGACCGATAAGCACATGGACCCGGCGCGGGACGTAAAGATCATCGACATGGCCCCGCCGGAGATGCTCAATGCCTTGGCCACCGGCCGAATCCACGGCTATATCGTCGCCGAGCCCTTCGGCGCCCAGGCCGAAGCCCGGAACGTGGGCAAGATCCTCACCCTTTCCAAGGACATCTGGCCCAACCACATCTGCTGCGTTCTCAATCTGCGGGAGACGGTCATCAACTCCCATCCCGAAGCGGTACAGGAACTGGTTACCGGCTTCACCCGCACCGCCGCCTTCATCGAAGGGAACCCCGCCGCGGCCGCCAAGGCATCTACCCGTATCCTCGGCCAGCGTCCCGAACTGATCGAGAAGGTCCTCACCTCTCCCCGCGACCGGCTGAGCTTTCTGAACCTGGCGCCGGCAAGGGCTGATTTTGCCGCCACCCAGGACTACATGATCAAGTTCGGTATTGCCAAAAGCAAGACCGACCTAGCCGGCTACCTGGACGGCCGCTTTGCCTGATTGCCTGTTGTGAAAGGATAGAAAAACGCTTATGAATGGTTTCATCAGCAAATTGGCCCGACTGGCACTGCCATTGACTTCCCTGATCGCCTTCACCCTGCTCTGGCAGGTGGCTGCCCGCCGCTACCCACCCGAACAGTTCCCCGCCCCGAGCGATGTGGTGCGCGCCATTGTTGAGCTTGCAGACATGGGCACCCTCTGGAGCCACATGGGCATCAGCCTGGCCCGCTTCGGGGCGGCCTATCTACTGGCAGTACTGGCAGGGATTCCCCTGGGGCTTTTCCTTGGCCGTTTCATCCGCTGCCACAAAGCCATTGACCCGCTTATCCAGGTGCTCCGCCCCATTTCCCCCATTGCCTGGTTTCCCCTTGCAGTTCTCTGGTTCGGTATCGGCAATGCACCGGCGGTTTTCATCATTTTCCTGGCATCTTTTTATCCGGTGCTGCTTGCCACTATCAGTGCAGTACGGGCCGTTCCACCGGTTTATCTCAAAGTGGCCGGCAACTTCGGCGCCCGGGCAGACATGACCTTTCTACGGGTCATCGTCCCGGCAGCGTTTCCGGGGATCATGGTTGGATTGCACATAGCGGTGGGAACCGGCTGGATCCATCTGGTGGCAGGGGAAATGCTGGGAGCCCAGTCGGGGCTCGGCTTCATGATCGTCGATGCCCGCAACTTCCTGCGTACCGACCAGATCATGGCCGGGATGCTGCTGGTCGGCCTGCTCGGTCTGGCCATCTACAGGGGGATGAAATCGCTGGAGCGAATTATCGGCCGGCGCTGGGGGGTAAGCCAATGAATGCTGCTGCAAACACTGCTCAGATTGTTCTGGAGGGGGTGGAAAAACGCTTCCGTTCTGCCCGTGGAGAGATGCAGACCGCTCTTACCCAGGTGGATTTGCAGATAGGAGCCGGCGAATTCGTCTGCCTGGTCGGCCCCAGCGGCTGCGGCAAGACAACGCTCATCAACCTCATGGCGGGTTTCGAGCGCCCTTCGAGCGGTCTGGTGACCATAGACGGCAAACCGGTCAGCGGCCCCGACCCGGACCACATCATGATCTTCCAGGACTACGGCCTGTATCCCTGGCGCTCGGTCCTCGGCAACGTCCTCTTCGGCCTGCAGGCCCGCGGAATCTCCGCGGCCGAGGCCCGACCAAGGGCGCTGGCCGCATTGGAACTGGTCGGGCTTGCCCATGCTGCCGAAAAGCACCCCCATGAGCTTTCGGGAGGCATGAAGCAGCGGGTGGCCATCGCCCGTGCACTGGCCGTGGAGCCGAGCATCCTTTTCATGGACGAGCCGTTCGCCGCCCTGGATGCCTTCACCCGTTTGCATCTGCAGGACGAACTGCTGCGCATCTGGGAAGAGACCCGCTCCACCGTCGTCTTTGTCACCCACGATCTGGATGAAGCCATAGCACTCGGCCAGCGGGTCGTCCTGATGGCTTCCGGCCCGGGACGGGTACAGAAGGTGCTCAACATTCCCCTCGCCCATCCCCGGGACCGTACCTCGGACGATTTCGCCACCGTTCGCCGTGAACTCTTCGAAGAATTCCACCTGGTGCATAAACGTGCGGCCATGGCCGCTGAATACACAATCTAGTCTCTGCGGCCTTGCTTGCGGGGCGTACCCATCCCCCCTTCTATCTTCCCCCATAAAGGGGGAAGCAAAGAATGCTATCTCCCTATGAGAGAGAGATAGAGAGAGGGTCCGTACGTCTCCGCGCAATCCCCTGTATTCCTTGCCAGGACAAAATATCCCCCGTTTCCGTGCTGCTGTAATCGCCAACGGCCTATCCATAGCCGTTGGCGATTTTTTTGTTCTTCAGACATTTCCGAGGAAGGCAGTCGTGGCGTCGGGAGTGAGCGACGAGCTACAGCGGCGAGCGGACGCCCGCCCCATGTTGGACGGAGGCGATCCGTCACTTGAAGGATCGTGCACCGTTACGCGGGCGACACAGCAAGGTCCGCAGCAGTAGCGACAGAGCGAACAGACGACGCCACGACTGCCTTGTTATGTCCCCAGGAAACGTCTGGAAGAATTTTTTTGCCCAACTGAAAAAAATAGTTGACAGTTGTTTCAGAAAAATATAGTTTAAGTTCAAACGATATGATTTTAAATCAATTGCGAGCGTATCACCCCGAAAAAATATAAAGGAGGAGCACACCGACAGTACCCATAAGATCCAGGCAGAAAAATTTTTTAGGCAATAAGTTCAATATTAAACAATTTATTATCAACACAACAAAAGGAGAAACAACCATGAAACGCATTGTCACATCCATCGCAGCAATCATCGCCCTGTCCCTGCCGGTCATCGCTTCGGCCTCCAGCTGGAAGATCGACGCCGATCATTCCAACGTGGGATTTAAAGTCCGCCACCTGATGGTCTCCAATGTCAAGGGGAGCTTCGAGAAGGTAGCTGGCGTCCTTGAGCTCAACGACAAGGACATCACCAAGTCCAAGGTTGACGTCACCATCGACACCGCATCCATCAACACCAACGCCGCCAAGCGTGACGAACACCTGCGCAGCGCCGATTTCTTCGATGTGGCCAAATACCCGACCATGACTTTCGTTTCCAAAAGCGTGGCGAAAGCAGGGAAAAAGCTTAAAGTTACCGGCAATCTGACTCTGCACGGAGTGACCCGTCCAGTGGTGCTCGATGTGGATGCCCTGACCAAAGAAAGCAAGGACCCTTGGGGTAACTTCCGCCGCGGCACCACAGCAACCACTACCATCAACCGCAAGGATTTCGGCCTGGTCTGGAATGCCGCCCTTGAAACCGGTGGGGTAGCCGTTGGTGAAGAAATCGCCATAATTCTCGAAATCGAACTGATCAAAAATAAATAAGCACCAAGGAGAGAACTTACCATGACCCAAGCACAAGGACCGATCGTACTGGAACTGGAACCGGGAACCTACTACCGCTGTACCTGCGGAAAAGCCGCCACACCTTTCTGTGACGGCGCCCACCAGGTGACCGACTGCACCCCCATCTCCTTTGAAGTCAAGGAGAAGCAGCAGGTATATCTCTGCAACTGCGGCAAGACCGCTAACGCCCCCTTCTGCGACGGGAGCTGCGCCAAGTAGGGCAGTAAAACATGCGGCATGACAAGGCCGGACCGGGCGCATTGCCGGTCCGGCCTTTTTTGTGTTCTTCAGACACTTTAAGGAAAGGCAGTCGGGACGGCGGGAGTGAACGATGAGCTACAGCGGCGAGCGGACACCCGCCGCATGTGGAACGGAGGCAACCAACCAATTCAAGAATCGTGCACCATTAACGCGGGCGGCCCCGCAAGGTCCGCAGCTGTGGCGACAGAGCGAACGGACGATGGTGCGACTGCCTTTTATTCCACGTAATTCACGGATGACCTTTTTTTGGACATAGCCATGAAAGCAAAGAGTTATACAATGAAGATACAAGCCATTTCACCACGACCAGAGCGTCAGCAAGGGCTGAGGACAGGCAGCATGGACTCGTTCGAGCAGATTCAGCGCGTGCTCGGCCGCCATCGCCCCCGGACAGGGAAGCCCGGCGACCATGCCGCAGTGGCCATGATCCTGCGCGAGCGGCGGGACGGCCTGAGCGTCCTGCTCATCCAGCGATCGGTCAACGAAAAGGACTACTGGTCAGGCCAGATCGGCCTGCCGGGGGGGAGAACGGAAAGCGCCGACAACGGCCCCATGAACACCGCCCAGCGGGAAACCCGGGAAGAACTCGGCCTGGACCTGTCCGTCGCCCGCTACCTGGGGCGCCTCAACGACATTGCCCCGAGCGGTTTGAATATCGTCGTATCCTGCTTCGTTTACGCCCTTCGGGATGAGCCGGTACTGCACCCGGCCCCCCAGGAGGTGGCCGAGGCCTTCTGGTTTCCCCTCCGGAACATGGATGACCCGGCGGGCCATGCCCGGATCAGGTTCCTGTTCAAGGGACGCATGAGGAGCTTCCCGGCAGTCTCTATCCCCGGACCCCGGCAACGGCAGCTCTGGGGAATCACTTACGACCTGCTGCACCAGTTGAAAAAGGCCATGACCCCTAACAGGTTGTTGTAAAACGTCGAGAGGAGGCCGATATGCAAGGCTTAAGCGAACGAAAAGCCGAAGCGTACCCACTGTACGCTGAGGTTTTGAGCGAGTGATAACGCAGCAGATCGGACCCGCAACAGTTTTTCAACAACCTGCTAATGGATGAAGGTACCGATGCCAAAGCCGAAATGAAAACGCGGCTCGCGGCTTCGTTCCTCCGGCCGCCAGAGGTGGATTTCCCGGATCTCCAGCACCGGATAGGCATAGTCCCGCCCCGCCAGTTCCCTGACCTCCTTCCCCGTCACCGGACCCACCAGGCTCACCAGCATCCCCCGCCGAAAAATGGCCGGATCGAGGAAATCGCCGCTCCTGGCGAGAAAGCGCCCTCCAGAGGTGGGATTGTCCTTAATGTGGCCATTATCATCGGTGGACAGTTGCGCCACTTCCAGCTCTCCCCCATGCCGGCCGTTGCGCACCGCGACAATCGCACCGCCAAGGAGAAACTGGCGCCCTTCATATTGCTCGGGCTGCACCCGCAGCACGCTGAACGGCACATCCCACTCCACCCTGTTCAGGGTCTCGTCGCTGAAGACCCCGGCACAACCGGAAAGACTCATCATCATCAGCACCAACAACAGACATAGGCGCATCGCAGACCTCCTCTGCAGCTATGGTTCAATTTAAGTCTGGCGGCAAACGGGACGATGTCAATGCTGCAGTGCACTCCTCATGAGCAGAAAATAACACCGTATATCCCCTTTATTTCCTTATAGTTTCTTTGAAGTTGTAAAAAAAATTTACACCCCTGCTGCGCTAAAATGGCGATATTTCAATTGAAAGCGACCAGTTATTGGTGTAGATGTTGTCATGCTTTAATTATGTTTCCATTATGCCGGATAGCGACGGCAGCCCATAAATTTGAGCTGCCTGAGGCGGGGGAATCAATGCTGAAGGATATGAAAACGCAGACCCACCTGAAACCGGGGCAAAAGGGGACAAAGCAGCTTGTGGAGCAGTACGGCGATGCGCTCCTTTGTGTACGGTACCGGTATGATGAAAAGCGAGGAGTTCGGTTGAAGACGGTCGAGAACATCGTCGAAGAAAAGCCATGCAGACGCTCACCATACCAGGATGAGACGTAGTTCCCGTCATCGTGGCCTATACGGAAAAGGCCTTTCGGAACCAGCTCAAATCGACGGGCGCCAAATGGGACCCACAGGGAAAAGTCTGGCTTGTCCCCTACGGTAAGATTCGTGGCACAAAGTTGGAAGAGCGAATCATCCCGGCATGAAGGAAGCTCCTTATACAGGCAAGAAATTACCCATATAAGGAGCCCACGGATAAGCAAAATTTGTTTAAAAATGGCCTATATAAGGAACCACTCTAGTTCCCTATATGAGGATCAAATCACCTATACAGGCAAGCGGGTTCCTATATAAGGAACCTGCTCTAACCGGTCAATAACTAGTTGAAAGGACGAACATATGGAAATCAAACTCAAATACGGCTGCAACTCCCATCAAACACCAGCAAACCTGATCATTCCCGAAAATTCCGGCTTTCAGGTTCTGAACGGCACACCGAGCTACATCAATATCCTCGACGCCCTCGGTGCATGGCAACTTGCCCGTGAACTCAAAATTGCCACCAGCAAGCCGGGTGCCGCCTCATTCAAACACACCAGCCCCGCCGGAGCTGCCGTTGCCGGGGCTCTTCCGGATTCATACTGCGCATCGCAATTCCTGTCGCAGAGCGATCTTTCACCGGTCGCCACCGCCTACGTCAGAGCCAGAGGGGGAGACCGGATGTGTTCCTTTGGCGACGTGGCCGCCGTCAGTGACATTGTTGACGTATCCCTGGCAAACGTCCTGAAAAGCGAGGTATCTGACCTCATCATCGCACCGGGCTTCGAACCGGCTGCCCTGGAAATACTCAAAGCCAAAAAGCAGGGCACGTATCTTATCCTTCAGATCGACCCTGACTACGAACCTGCCGAAATTGAACAGCGCGAGGTTTTCGGCTTCGGGCTTCAGCAAAAACGGAATACCGCCCCGGTTTCAGCAGCTCTGTTCCAAAACAGCGTGACAATCGGCAAGTCGGTTTCGCCTGATATTACGGAAACGCTCATTGTGGCGACAATTGCCCTGAAATTTACGCAGTCCAACTCCGTCTGTCTTGCCTACGAGGGGCAGGTAATCGGTATGGGTGCCGGTCAACAATCCAGAGTCCACTGCACCCGCCTCGCCTGTGACAAGGCCGACAAGTGGCTGTTGCAACAGCACCCGAAGACGCTCAATCTGGCATTCAGAGAAGGGTTGAAGAAACCGGACAAGGCAAATATCGTGGATCAATTCCTCCTGTGGGATCAACTATCGGAAGCGGAAAAGAAGCAGATGCGTACGGGGTTCATGAAAGAACCTGATCCGATCAGCGCACAGGAACGGCTGGAATGGGTGAAACAGTTTCCGGGTATCTGCCTCTCTTCCGATGCCTACATCCCGTTCCGTGACAACATCGACCGAGCGAACAGAAGCAACGTGCAGTTCGTGGCGCATGCAGGAAGCTCCCTGCGTGATGAAGAGGTTACCGAAGCGGCAAAACAGTACGACATGACCATGCTGCATACGGGACTGCGGCTGTTCCTGCATTGAGACCGGGCTGACCCCTTTTCCGCTATGCAGGCCGCCTTAAAAGGCGGCTTCCTCGTAAGAAACCTGGTTAGGTCATGAACGCTGTGGTACCAGTTTTATCTCAAGTTTACAGTTAACAGCGGCTGCATACTTGCGAAGCATCTCCAGAGATGGGGAATGGCGGTGAGAACCGAGCGAAGCCTCAACCCTCGCCAACGATGGCTGTGAAACACCCATTTTAGCGGCCACCTGCTCTTGGGTAAGTCCCGCCTGCTTGCGTGCCGCCAGCAGGGCATCCAAGGCTGCAAATTCATCATCCAAGGCATCCCATGCCTGTTTGAAATTGGGGTCTTGAAGATCTTTCTCCAATTCTTTCTTGGGGTGGTACGAAACCGGTTTATAGCTCATGATTGATTACCTCCTTCTGACGAGCAAGCGCTACACCGAGTTCCCGTTTTGGTGTCTTGTCCGTCTTTTTGATGAAGCTGTGTAGAATTATGATCTTTCTCCCAACCATGGTGCAGAAAAATGCTCTTCCGATTCCTTCTTCCGCTTTGGCGCGGATTTCAAAAAGACCATTGCCAAGCGCCCGTGTATGGGGCATTCCCAGATTTGGGCCGTATTCTTCCATGCGTATGGTCAAAGCTCGGAAGCGCGCACGCAAGCCCACAGGCCAAGCATCAAGCTCGGCCTCGACAGCTTCGTTGTAATATTAAAGTCGAAAAACCAAGACTCAAATATATCATACATGTTATAAAAATAAAAGTATTATAAAGGAGTCGCCAACCATCCGGAGAGCATATAATGCCCAACACGCGCTCAGACAGTGACCGGGCGATAAAACCGCCCGCAGGTCAAGCGCAGCCCCGTTAATCGCTGACAAAGTAACCAGAATAGACTTAATTCATCCAGGAGGTCCACCCATGAAACGACTGATCTTCTCTCTTGCCTGTCTCGTGCTTTCCCTGGCGCTGCCCGCCTTTGGCGGTCAGCAGAAGAAGCAGGGAGCTGTCCTTTACGAAATCAAGCGGGACGGCAAAATCGGCTTTATCAACCACCAGGGCAAAGAGGTTATCGCTCCAAGGTTCGATGACGTGCGTGGCGGTTTCATCGAGGGGCTGACCCGGGTCCAGGTAAATGACCTGTGGGGCTTCATGGACAGGAGCGGCAAGGTGGTCGTTTCACCGGTCTATGACGACAACGACGAGTTTTCCGAAGGGTTGGCCAAGGTGAGGAGCAAAAAGAAGTGGGGCTTTGTGGACCATGGCGGCAAGGTAAAAATTCCCCTTGAATTCGAAGATGCGGGTAATTTCAGGGACGGCATGGCAAAAGTGAAGATCGATGGCCGCTGGGGCTTTGTCGACAAAGCCGGAAGGAAGGTCGTTCCCGCTCAATACAAGGATGTGGACGATTTTACCGAAGGGCTGGCGAGGATCAAGTCTGACGGCAAATGGGGCTATGTGGGCAAGAGCGGAAAAATCGCCATCCAGCCTGCCTTCGAAAACGCCGATGCCTTCGTCGACGGACTGGCGCTGGTGGAAATCGACGGGAAAAAGGGATACATCGATCATTCCGGCCGCTTCGTCTGGGGACCGGTCAAGTATTGACCCTTCCGGCCCTCTTGAACACTCCCGGAACAACAATAGAAAGGATGATACCCATGGCAAAATTCCTCATTGTCTATTCAACCACCGACGGCCAGACCAGGAAAATATGCCACAGGCTGCAGCAGGTTGTGGAGCAGCAGGGGCATCAGGTGGCCATGGTACCCGTTGAGGATGCGGACCGGATCGACCTTGCCTCCTACGATAAAATCGTCATCGGCGCCAGCATCCGCTATGGCAAGCACAGCCCGCTCATCACCCGCTTCATCGAGAAGAACCGCACCCTCCTGGAGAGCAAGCCCAACGCCTTTTTCTCCGTCAACGTCGTGGCCCGCAAGCCGGAGAAGAACATCCCCGAAAAAAACCCCTACTTGCAAAAATTTCTCCGACGTATTTCCTGGAAGCCCAGGGAACTTGCGGTCTTCGCCGGCAAGATCGATTACCCCAGTTATACTCCCTTCGATCGTTTCATGATCAGGCTGATCATGTGGATGACCAAGGGGCCGACCGATCCCAAGACTGTCATTGAGTTCACCGACTGGGAAAAGGTGGATCAATTCGGCCGGCGCATGGCAAAAATCTAATTGAAGTTCATCTTGTAGTAGAGGTCGACGCCGCTCTCACTGCCGGTTTCCGTCTCCAGCTGCAGCCGCCTTGAGATATCGTAACGGAGACGGAACAGGTTCGCGCCGGTAAAAAGGGAGCGGCCGTAACTGATATAAAGTTGTGGCGTCAGGTATTTGCCGAGGGTGAGGATCGATTGGGAGACACCGGCATCGGCCTGTTTGGCAGGTGCGACGCCGCTGGGGGTGACCGGAATTTGCTTGTAGCCCATCTTTTCTGCCGCGTCCTGCTTGCCGCTCTCGATCTCGATGGTGCTGAGGCCGAGCCGGTTCTTGATCTGGTCCTGGAGCACCACCGACTGCCCGGTGGATAGAAGCAGCCCCGCCGCCTGGGCCATGAGACCCGCCTGTTCGCTGCTGGCACCCAGAGGGTGGCCCAGTACCATGTAGGCAAGGATATCCATATCCGGCATCGCCGGGACCGAATAGAGCTTTATCACCGGCGTCCGCGGAGTGCCGCTAACCGTAACCCCGGCACGCACCTCTCCGACCGTACGCAGGGCCAGGATATCCAGCAGCGGTTCATTGACTGGTCCGCCGGCATAGAAAACCCGCCCACGGGCGATGGCCAGATCAAGGCCGTAGGCCTTGTAGCGCCCCTTGACAACTTTGATCTCCCCCTTGCTGCTGATGTTGTCCAAGCTGGCAAGGGTAAGGTCCATGCTTCCCCCCATCTGCGCATCGATTCCCTCCGCCTTGACCAGCACCCGGTCTCCGAGGGTGACCCGGACCTGAATATCCAGTGCCAGTGGCGGCGCTTTTTTCTCTGCCGGCGCCCCTTCCAGGATCACGTCATTGCTAGGCTGGATGCCGGCACGGGGAGGCTGCCCGTGAATAAGAAGTACCGGCAGGCGCACCTCGCCGCGCACCGCCAGTTTTTTCAGGGTGCCATCGAAGGATAGCTGTGGCGAACCTGAAGCCTCCAGTTCCGGCAGATGAATGAGTTGAAAGCGGTCGCCGGTGATGATCCCCCGATAGCTGTCCAGCTGCCACCCTTTCAAAAGGGCCACCCCCTCTCCTTTGAGCCGACCGGGGCCTGATATTGCACTAAGGGTTATCCCCACCTGGTCCTTGTCCAGATTGGCCGACAGCGTCACATCCCTCAGGGTGATGCCGGCTGCGGGCAGGTAGGCGCCGGCTTGGGAAAGCTGCAGTTTGCCATGGAGCCTCGGCTCCTGCCAAACTCCGCCGACTCCAAGATCCACATCCACCTGCCCATGGGTTTCCTGGACCAGACCTGGCATGAACGCGGACAATACCCCCTGTTCCTGGACCCGGCCGGAGAGGGCCGCCGAGACCGCACCATGGGGATCCGGGGAGACCGGGAAGGCTGCGGGCACCGGTAACGTGAAACTGCCCCTCGCTTGGCCGAACTCCGCCAGGGTCAGCCCCACTGAGCCCCGCAGGGTATCACCACGCCATGACCACTTGAGGGAGGCATCCTTCAGGGCCATGGTTCCCTCTCCTTCCGGTTTCTGCCAGTGGAGATTGCCTCCGGTAAGGGTCACATCGCCAGTCATCTCCAGGCGGTTTTCCGGCAGGAACTTACCCTTTGCCGCTCCCTCCAGACCACCGGCGACCTTGATGTTGCCCTTCATCCAGGGCTGCAGTAATGCCAGATCGGCAACTCTCCATTTCAGCTCCATGGTTCCCTGCTCCGGCAGGGCAAGTCTCGCAGGGGCGGCGGTGGCAAGTTTCGCCTCCAGCTGCACCCCTTCGGCTGCCTTCACATCAAGGTCAAGGTGTATCCCCTTCTCGCTCCCAGCGCCATTGAGGTTCGCCCGTTCAATAGTGACGGTACGCCCCTCCCTGGTTACCTTTGCCTGCCCCCCTGCTTTGATGTTGAATGAGAGCCGGTCGCCGGAGAGGACGGAACCGGCCATGGCGCCGTTACTGAGTCCCGTAACCTGCACTCCCTGCAACCATGGGGTTAGCCTGTTCAGGCTGATCGCCTCCCATTGCACATCCACGTCTCCAGTGACCGGCCCCGGACTGAACTCGGCCCGGGCTTCAAGGCGTTCCCGGCCTGTTCCGGCAAGGGCCATCCGTGCCAGCGACAGCTTTGCCGAACTTGCCTGCAGCCTGGTGGGAGCAAGCAGTCTCCACGGGCCGATGCGATCCCGGCCGTAAAACCGGTTGATGGTACCCTGCCATGACCCACCGCTGTAACTGCCGGCCAGGGCCAGGTTAATACTCGCCTCCGGGGCGGTCATCTCCAGGCTGAGCAAATGGTCGGAAATCCTGCCATCCATTTTCAGCCGGATCGAGTCGGCCTGGAACTGGCGGTACGCCGCCTTCTGCAGGAAAGCGGCAAGGTGGACCGGCTGGTCCTTTCCCTGGGGAACCCTTCCTTCAAAGTTGACGTTTTCGATGCCCAGGCCGCGTCCCTTGAGTTTACGACCACTGCCGCTGATGGAGCCGGCTGCGCTGCCATCCTTCCAGACGCCCCACCCTGCCAGCCGCAACTCTCCGGCGGTCTCCGGCACCAGCCTGGACAGATCGGTCACCACCGCGGCCAAGTCAAACCGCCGGCTCACATCCCCTGAGCCGTGCAGATCAAACCCCCTGCCGTGCAGGTCCAGATTTGCTATCTGCAGATTTTTCCCGGCAAGCTCCCCCTTGACCCTGCCGCTGAGGGGCTGTCCATGAAGGCGGCTCTCCAGCAAAACCACATCCGCCTTCCCCTGCAGGCTCCCCTGCTTCGGCACTGCCACTTCCGCAGCGGCATTGAAATTGACGTTGCCGGTCCAGTCCTTGGCCAGCCGTGCCGGATCCAGGTTTTTCCCCTGCAATCTGCCCTTGGCGGTGATGCCGCCAAGCCAGTCCACTTCCAGCATACCAGCCACAGTGCCGCCGAGCATTGAGCCATTGAGGGGCGCCAGGCTGAGTCCTTTATCTCCACCACGGAAGGTTGCGGCAAGGGACGCGTCCCGCCACCCTTTCCCCCGATTGCCGATGCTGAACTGCCCTTGATATCTTTTACTGCTTCCCGTCAGTGTCAGGCTGCCGGATAGATCGGTCGGCATCTTCAGTTCCCGGGACAGGTCCAGGTCAGCAGCGATAAGAGACAGCTTCACCTCCGGCTCGACAGCTGCCAGATTGATGCTTCCTTCACCGGTAATGGCTCCCCGGCTCCCCGGCCTGATTATCTTCAGCCGGCGCAGGTTCAAGGCGTTTCGGGTCAAGCCCAGCTCGGTCTTTATTTCCAGCTGTGGAGCACCCCTGGCGCGACCGGTAACAAGAACCGGCCCCACCAGTTGCTCCGGAGCAGTGGCGGGCAGCAGACGGCCGGAAACTGACAATGAGTCCATTTGCGCCACCGGCTTTGCCGGGGTCATCACCAGATCCATAGCCAGTGACGGCCGATGGAATCCAGCCGCCATTTTCCCCTTAACCTTTCCCCCATCGGTAGTCATGGTCATTGATGGAAGGGATAGAACGCCATCGCGCCAGGAGATGGTTGCTGCAAGGTTTTTCACCTGTACCGGCTCGGCATCCGCATGACGATAGCGCAAATCCGTCAGCCGCAAGCTTCTGATTTCCGCATCCACATGGTCCGCCAACCCCGGCAGTCGCGGCCAGCTCAGGTCCAGCGGCTTTTTGGTCGACGGAGTATCATCCCGTACAGCTACGGCAGCTAACACCAGCTCATCAACAACCAGACTTCCCGTCACTAGCCAAACCGGTCGCCACTGGAACTCCAGCTGGCCAATGGTTGCCTGTTTCAGGCCGCTACGGATCTTTACCCCCTCAAGCCGCAGGCTATCCAGCAGCCTCCCCTCCACCCTTGCCGCCGATATCTGCAACGGGGTGTACCGTGAAAGGCTTTGCAGTGTCCAGCGGGCACCGGCTGTGGTGCCAAAAATCCAGCCCATTGCCACAATGGCCGCAGTTAGCAGCACCGCCAGCAGAACAGCCAGCCCGTATGCGATGGCACGTTTCACAGTTCCAACCCTATGGTGAAATGGATGTGGAAGGCAGGATTGTCGACCCCCAACTGCCGGGCTATGGACAGATTGACCACGCCGACCCTGGTATAGTAATGGACCCCCACCCCGGCACCGCTGTAAAGTTTGACGGAAGTGAAACTGTTGAAGGCATTGCCGATGTCATAAAACACCGAGAGGCCCCAGTCCTTGAACAGGGCGCGCTCCAGCTCGATGCTGCCGACCAGCAGATGCCTGCCCCCCACCACTTCGCCGGTGGCATCGCGGGGGCCGAGACTTTTGTAGGAATAACCGCGGACGCTCTGATCGCCGCCGGCAAAAAAGCGTAGCGAGGCCGGCAGATCAGCCATGGGATCATTAAGCAGGGTAAGGCCAACTTTGGCCCTGGTGTGGAGCGACAGTCGCCACGGCAGCGGCATCAGATCGCTTCCCTCCGTGATCAGCTGGATCAGCCCCACGTCGGAACCTATCAGTTGGTGGGTGCCGCGCACATCGAAAAAATAACGGAAGCCCCTCTCCGGCCTGATGAGGTCGCCGTAATGGTCCTTGGTGAAACGCAGGCCGGGCAGGACCAGCCTGGAACTGGAATTTTCGCTGCCGATGGTGAAGCTTTCCCGCTGCAGTCTGATGTAAGCAGTTCCAAGCTCCCCCCTGCCGAAACTGCGGTTCTTGTCCAGCTCCAGTGCCACGAGACGACTGACGTAAGTGGTTTCCTCACGCTGCAGATTCAGTTGCAACGATGTGGAGCTACGGATATCGTCGGCGTCGGGGATGACGTAACCACTGGCAAAGCCTTGCAGGCGCTGGGAAATGAAGAGATTGGCATAGTATTCGTGGCCCCGGTGCAGCATGTTCAGATCCCGGTAACGGAGGGAGAAACGGCCACCGGTATCCGTTCCATAGCCGAGTCCGGGCCTCAGGCTGCGGCGGTAGGCCTGTTTCAGCTGCACCGAAACGGGTATGGTATTGTTGGCGGCCTCCTCCTTGTGGGGGGTAACAACGATCTCCTTGAAACGCTCCGAGTTATTGAAGTTGAGCTGGGTCTGACCCAGGCGGCTGTAGGAAAAAGGCTCCCCCGACTTGAAGCTCAGATAGCGGCGCAGGAAGGACTCGGGATAATCGGGTGCACCTTCGATGGTCGCACCGTCGAAGAAATACCGCTCCCCCGTATCCATGACGAGCCGGATTCGGGCCGATGTTCTGGGAGGATCAATGCGGATCTCGTGGGCTGTGAACCGGGCATCCAGGAAGCCTAATTCCTCGGCTGCCGCTTCCAGCCCCCCCTTGGCCTGGTCATAGGGCTGCTGCAGCAATATATCCCCTTTCTCCAGGGGAAAGACATCCACAAGGTCTTTCAGTCGCCCTTCTCCTGCCCCGGCCCCTGTCAGAGCCACATCCAGTGCCGATATACGCACAGGCTCCCCCAGAGAAACCTGTGCCATGAGGCGAAAGTATCCTCTCTCCTCCGAAAGGTTCGTTTCAACCTGGGCGTTGTAATAGCCGAACGGCTGCAGTGCCGTGCGCACCCTGTCCGGTGCCTGGCGCGCAAAGCGCTCAAGCCACAGGCGATCGACCTTTCCCTCCCGCACCATTCCCGGTGGCAAGGCGAGGGCTTCCTGCACGTTGGTCCGCGCCTCATCCTCCACCCCGGTGACGACGATTTCCACCGACTCTGCCGCCATCGAAACCGGCGGCAGAAAGGCAAGCAGGGCAATTAGCATGGCAATGAGGTATGCACCTTTGTTTCCCATTACACCTGCACTTCCGGATTTCAGTCTGATGGGGGTCTTGTCTCTTCCCCTTGAGCGGTCTCCGACCTTTCAACGGTGGCCAGCTCATGCCAGAGATTGATAACCGTGGCAAAAATGATAGGCCCGAGAATCAGGCCGAGAAGACCAATGGTGGTCACACCGCAGATTGCCCCCAGCACCACTGCCGGGACAGGCACGTTCCCCTTGGCCCCAACGGCGATGGGACGGATGGCGTTGTCGGCAAGACCGACCATGAAGACGCACCAGAGGGCAAGAAGGCCGGCTGTAACGTATGCCCCCTTGAAAGCCACATAAGCGGCAAGGGGAACCCAGATGATAGCTGTCCCGACCACGGGCACCAACGCTGCAACGGATGTCAGGCCGGCAAAGAGAACCGGTGCCGGGACGTCGGCGAAAAAATAACCGATGCCGGCGATGATTCCCTGAACCAGGCAGGTAAAGAGGGTGCCCACGGCTACGGCGGTTGTCGTGGCTCGGATCCGGGAAAGGTAGCGGCGCATGTTGTTTCCATCCGGAGCAAAGCGGGTTACGGCCGTGGACATGACTCTTTCGCCGTCGCGGTAAACGAAGAAGAGAATGAACAGGGCCACGACCAGAATGAACATCAGTTCTGCCAGACCTTTGGCCATGTTGGTAGCAGCATTGACGATTCCGCCGGAGATCGGCCCGGCAGACTTGGCAGCATAGCCCCCCACATCGATACCACTCTTTTCCACCAACGAAGTTATTCTGTCGATGAAGGGAATGCGGTGCAGGATGGTAGATCCCGACGTGGCAAAATCTCTTACCAGCCCCTGGGCCGTCTGAAACCATGCCGGGGCATTCTGGGCAATGGTGGTGATAAGTCCGGCAATGGGCAGGACGAAACAGACGGTTACGGCCAGCACCATCAGTCCGGCGCATCTCCCTGGCCTATTTGGAATTCTCTGTGTCAACCGGTTGTAATAGGGTATTGTTGCGATGCCTATGATCAGTGCCCAGGCGAGGGGCTCCAGGATGGGTGCTGCCAGAAGACCGAGCAGGGCGGCAATTCCGGCAGTGGCAATGGCGCCGATTATACTGAGGTAAACTCTTTTATCCATACAGGTACCTCGCAGCATCCTGAACTCAGATTCTCAATAGGCAATTTTACAACATCTTTCAGATCGCGCCGGGCAATATTAAAATATATTTACTGTCCGGAATTATCAGTTAGACTTTCATATGAGCGAAAAGACAAACGATACCAAAGAGGAGGACAGCGATGAAAAGTGTGAAAAAAGCGGTTTATACAATTGCAGCGCTGATTGCTCTAGGTGGAATGGTCTTTAGCACCGGGTGTAAAAAAGAGGGGGGTACCGGTGGTGGAACCGGCGGTGATACAGGTGGCACCTCCGGTAGCGGAACCGGCGGATCGACAGGAGGAACCGGAACTGATACTGGTGGGACAAGCGGCACCGGAACCGGCGGCAGCACAGGTACCGGCACAGGCGGCGGCACGGATACCGGCACTGGCGCCGGTGGCACGTTTGGCGTCATGACCAGTGGCGGAAGATAATTACAGGAGCCCTTCAATTCATTGAAGGGCTCTCATTTGGTGCAAATGTCAGCAACCCACGAAAATGCCTCTCCAGATGATCGCATCGAACATGCATCTCCTTCCTTCCCAGAAGATTTCAGCCTGTTGCTGCATCTTCTTTCACGGTGATATACTTATTATGAAGGCAAATCAATGGGGAGGTGAATCGCCATGCTACGTTGGGCAGCTATCTTTTTCATCATAGCCATTGTCGCTGCTGTGTTCGGATTTACCGGAATAGCCTCTGCCGCTGCCGGTATCGCAAAGTTTCTCTTCATCCTCTTCCTGGTGGTTGCTCTCATCATGCTGATCCTCGGCATCACAGCGGGAACCAAGATCACCCGGCACTAAGTTTCCGGCACGATTTGCGAGGCGGCCCGCAGGCCGCCTTTGTTTTTAGCTAGTGTCCATCCGGAAACTCCGGATGTGACACTAGCAGTTTCCAGACCGGAAATGAGGGATTTTTTGTCCTGGCAAGGAAATCAAGGGGTTGCGCGGAGGCGTACATCGGTACGCAGCACAAGCAAGCCCGCAGATTGACGCCGCCAAGGCAGAAAAGAACCCTTTCCGGATGGAAACAGCTAAGATGTCGTTTTTCATGCTCCTTATTTGGCTTCCAGCACCCCGGTTGCAAGCACTTCCGGACCGGTCGGCTCGGTAACCGTGGGGAAGTCCTCCGGGGTGACAACCAGCCTGAAAACCTTGAAAGCAGTTGTGGCATCCAGCTGCCCCCGCCGTTTTTCGTCGACCCGGAGCTGACCCAGGTTGAATCTTTGTTTTTCCGGCGTCTCGACCCAGACCACATATACGGACTTTGGCGGCTGCAGATTCTGCGGCGGAGCCATGTGTTCCACCCTTAGACGGACACGGGTATTACCATTGGGGTCTTTAGTGGCCTTTGCCTCGCCAATTACTGCGGGCAATTCCGCTGAAGGAGGAACTACAACTTCTTTCGCGCAGCCGGTCAGACCGAGGAAGAGAGATGCTGCCGCCAATAACATGTATTTTTTCATCCGATTCTCCTTTTTATGTTGATAGCAACGTCAGGCTGCTGGGAATGATGAAAAGTGAGGACTGACTTCTAATTTTGAGTGTAATCGACGTCGTTGGCCTGTCAATGCAGAATTAGTATTTTTTTATTAGAGACACAATTGTTTAGCCTCCCAACTTTTTGTCAGGCAGCTTCATTGACATTACCTGTTGCGGCCAATAAAATTAAATATAGCTAACCAAGCCTCTGCTATCATTGGCAGAAAGGGGGCGCTTATGACAGAAAAAAAAGACAGGCCTTTAGGTGATCTGTTTTCGGAACTGATCCAGGAAACCAGGACTCTCTTCAAAAAAGAAGTAGAGTTGATGAGGGTCGAGCTCTCGGAGAAAGTCGAAGGACTCAAGAAGGATCTGGTAGCCGTAGGTATCGCCGCTGTCTTGCTTTACGCCGGGCTGTTGACATTTATTGCCGCCATGGTCTTCGGTCTGGCTGTCTTCATTCCCCTGTGGCTCTCCGCCCTGTTGATCAGCATTGTCTTCATCGGTATCGGTGGTGCGCTGCTGGTCAAGGCAAAAAAAGATGTGTCGCAGATGAAGCTGGCGCCGGAAAAATCCAAAGAGACCTTCAAGGAGACTGCTCAATGGGCAAAAGCACAGATGAAACCGGTCAGGTGACGCCGAACCAGACCGACCGGATACGGGAAGAGATCCGTTACACGGAAGCAGAGATAACGGATACCCTGCAAACCATCGAGAAACGGTTCGCACCGGCCCATATGAAGGCTGAGGCGAAGGTAAAACTGAGGGAATATTCGCTTACCGGGCTGGTCAAGATAACGGAGGCGGTGAAAAAGAAACCCGTCCCCGCAGCCCTGATCGGAGTGGGTGCATTGTGGCTCATCTTCCGCAAGAAAAAGAAACCCCGGCCTGAGGCGGAACTTCCAGGTGCCGCACTGATGGAGGTAATGCCCCGTAAAATGAAGAAGAACCCGGTCAAAACCATGAAACATTACCTGTCGATCCTGAGAATTGCCATTGCCGCCGGAACCGCTGCCAGAGCTATTTATCTGCAGTCTAAAAGCGGGCAAAGGACACCGGCCGGGGCGAAGGCAGTCACCGTTACGGAAGTGCCCCGTGCCGGTGCCTTTCCCGAAACAGTGAGGGAGAACGTGTACTGATGGCTCAAATAAAAGGAACGGGCATCCTCGAACGGGGCAATATCTATTTCCTCTACCGCCCCAAGGTGCAAAAGGAGCAGGCCAGGGGGGAGCGTGATGTGGAGCGCTTCTACATGGTCCTGAGCCCTGAGGGGAAAAACATCTTTCGTGAGATAATCATCGGTCAGAAGGCCCTGCCGGGCATCAGGAAAAAGGAACGGAACTGGGCTTTCGTCAAAAATGTCACCCGGCAGGCCAAGGAACTGGAAGAGGAGTTTGGGGAGCTGGAATATTCCACAAAGACCCGGGGAGAACGGGAGGTGCCTGCGGCAAGGCCTGCCGGGGAAGGAATTTATGCTATCGTCAGGCACGACAACCACACCCATCTGGCCTATTCCCTCGAACTCCCTGAGCAACCGCGTCAGGTGCAGCGCGCCTTGAACATCGCAACCGAAGGGAGCTACATCATCAGCGTCAAGAACCCCGGCAAGACTTCACCCCCCGGGACCGGCCTCAAGAGCGGACAAAAGGCGGGATATCCCCAGGAACTGTTGGCTGCTTTTCGCGATCGCCGCTTCGCCGATGCCGACCCTCCCGAATTGCTGGACTATCCGGGAACGGAGCTGATGCTGATCGGGGCAGAGGAGAAACCGGGGGAGGAACTGGGGATCGGCCTCAGCACCGATAAGGAAACCGGGGCCTCGGCCGATATTTTCACTGATCTCAAGCTGAACAGGAAGGAGCATCCGGTGAAGCCGCTTTTTGAAGGGAAATGGGAGTAACCGATGCTGAATTCGACCCTCAGGCGCCGCTGAGCAGCATCCTCTTTTTGGCGATACTTCTTCCCTTCAGGTCTTCCACCGGCAGCCCGGCATCCAGGTAGGCGCTGAATCCCCCCCTCAAAGGATGCACATCCCGCCAACCCTTTCGTTGCAGCATCTGCGCCACTTCCACGCTTGGTCGATCTCCCGGTCCCAGGTAGCAGATGACTATTTCCTGGTCATGGGGAATTTCCCCCAGATGCTGCTCCAACTCGTCATCGGCAACCCTCAGCGCCCCCCGCGCCTTGATCAGGCCGACATCCCAGTCCCCATGATGGCGCAGGTTGACGAGAAAAACCGGCTTGCCGCTCTTCATCCTTGATTTAAGATCGTCCGCCGTGATCTCGAACTGTTCCGACAAAAGCTTTGCCATGATTACCTCCCGCAGATTTTACCGGTGGCGAATATACAAGTCTTTTTAGAAGCATACCAGACCCGGCCGGGGGGGCAACCGCGCCCGCCATCCGTTCAGTAAACGTAGCGCTTTTTGTCGATGACCGTGCGGAAGGCCAGGATGAACATGGCTGCGTTCCATGACTGTCCCACCATGCCCAAGGGCTCTCCGGTCACGCCATGGAACCACTCGTTAAACTCCCAGTCGTTCACCTGATTGGCCCGAGCCAACCGGGTCAATTCGACCAGGGCTTTTTCCCTCTTGCCCAGGCGGGCCAGCAGCATTACCCAGAATCCGCCGGCAAAGGGCCAGATGCCGCCATTATGGTACTGCCACGGGAAGTTCTGGCGGTGGCGGTGCATGTAAAGCCGCCAGAGCGGCTCACGGATCTGGATCGGCCGCCCCACCACCCGGAGCGGAAAGGGGCGGTGCGCCTCCAGGGCCAGAATGGCCCTGACCAGCTCGCATCCCCGCGATGGAGCGGCCAGCCCGGTCAAGGCTGCAAGGACGTTACCGAAGACGTCGATCTCCATCCCCCAGACGGTGAAATTGACGAAGCTGAGGTAAAAGGGGGTACCTTTGGACCGGTTGCGGATGTAATGGACAAGGAGTCGGGGGCGGCGCTTTTCGGGAACGACGTTGCCATATGGGTTAAAGAGCAGGTTAGCATAATCCCTGGTGTGACAGGCGGTGGGGAGGTTGTAGAGCCTTTTCACCCAGTGCCAGAGCACATTGCTGTAAAGGACAAACCCGGATCGGGGCATGATGTCGGCCCAGTCGCTGGCCTCATTCTGCTGGAGAAGGTACCAGGCCTGGTGCTCCTGGCATTGGAGCCAATTCAAGGCCAATGCCGATTTTTCGGCGAGGCCTGCGCCAAGGTGTTCTTCCGGGCAGAGGCGGTCGTAAAAGCTGACGGCGATCAGCCACCACAGGGTGGCATCGATACAGCCGGTGTACCAGAAATCCACCTCCCCGGTCTCGGGCTTCACATATTTGGGGATCTGCCCGTTGGGCGCTTGGTACTGTGCCAGGGTGGCGAGCCCCTGCCGGGCGACCCGCACCAGTTCCACGTCTCCGGAGACCAGCATGCCGAGGGCGCAGATGGCCGCGTCCCGTCCGAAGATGGCCGTGTAGTTGCGCCCTGCTGCTTTCCTGGTTATGGTTGCCGCCAGAATACCCGCTTCGCTGGAATTGGCATGGAGCAGAAGAACCGCCTTTTCATAGCAGACTTCTATCAGCTCCAGGTCGGCGACTTCCATTGTTTCCATCCTGCTCCTCCCCGTTGCAAAGCCCATGGCAAATGGTAATGTTTTATCAGACAAGCTGCTGTTCATAACACCAGGGAGGCACCTATGAAAGCCATCTGGACCGGTTCCATCAGTTTCGGCCTGGTTAACATTCCGGTGAAACTTTTCAGCGGTTCCGAAAGCAACTCACTGGACCTGAACCTGCTGCACAAAACCGACCTGCACCCCATAAACTATATCAAAGTCTGCAAGGCTGAGAACCGGGAAGTACCCATGAGCGAGATCGTCAAAGGCTACCAGCATGCCAGCGGCGAATATATTGTTCTTACCGAGCAGGATTTTGAAATTGCCAGCGTGGAAAAGACCCACCTCATCGACATTCTCGATTTCGTCGACGAACAGGAGATCGACAGCAGATACTTCGAGCGACCCTATTACCTGGAGCCGGACAAGACAGGTGCCAAGCCGTATGCCTTGCTGCGGGAAGCACTGAAGAAATCGGGCAAGGTGGGAATCGCCTCCTACGTCCTGCGCAACAGGGGAAGCATCGGCATCGTCAAGCCGCTGGAGGATGTGCTGGTTCTCAATCAGATGCGCTACCAGGAGGAGGTACGAAGCCATGCCGAGCTGAAGCTTCCCCAGGGTGAAAACCTCCGCCAGCAGGAAATCGACCTGGCCCTCATGCTTATCGACCAGTACTCCACCAGGTTCGACCCAGCCAAATACAAGGACAGCTACATGGATGATCTGAAAAGAATCATCGAGGAGAAGGCACAGGGCATTCAACCCCAGCCCCAGGGGAAACGCCCCCAGCCCTCCAATGTGGTGGACATGATGGCCCTGTTGAAGAAGAGTCTGGAGGAGAAAAAGCGCAAGGCGGCGTAGGACAGGGGTGCGGCCGGCAGTCGCGGCTTCGTCCGTTCGTTCTGCGCCGGAGCTGCGGACCTGGCAGTGACGTCTTTCCCAGCTCCGGAAACGCCGTTATCCGCTATTTTCGTCCAATGACCTATGGCGGGTGTCCGCTCGCCGCTCCGGCGCTGTCACTCACTCCCGAAACCACGACTGCCTACTGAGCCTCTTTCGAGAACTTCATGACCTTGGACGACTACCGAAAGAAGCGCGATTTCGATCGTACCCCGGAGCCTCAAGGGAGAGCAGGCCCATCGGAGCCGGCCCTCCGCTTTGTCGTGCAAAAACACGCCGCGTCCCACCTGCACTATGACCTTCGCCTGGAACTGGACGGGGTGCTGAAGAGCTGGGCGGTGCCCAAAGGACCGTCCCTCGACCCGGCGGTGAAAAGGCTGGCCATGATGGTAGAGGACCATCCCTTCGACTACAGGAATTTCGAGGGGATCATTCCGGCAGGCAACTACGGTGCCGGCGCCGTAATCATCTGGGATGAGGGGACCTGCCACGCCTATGGGACGGAGGAGCGTAGCGAAAGCGAACGAATCTTGCGCCAGGGGCTGGCAAAGGGAGATCTGAAGTTCATTCTCCACGGCCACAAGCTCAAGGGCAGATTTGCCCTGGTCAAGATCCGAAGTGGAAAGGGCAATTCCTGGCTGCTGGTTAAAAAGGACGATGAACATGCCACGGCGGCAGATATCACACGGCATGACCGGTCGGTGGTCTCGGGGCGAAGGCTGGATGAACTGGGGCCGGAAGGGGAAGAGCCAGTCATGGCCGATATGCCCGGCGAAGCCGCACCCATGCCCCACAACGTCAAGCCCATGCTCGCCACGCTGGTGAAGGATGCTTTCGACCACCCCGACTGGGTCTTCGAGATCAAGCTGGATGGTTACCGCACCATCGCCGAAATCTCTGCCGGGTCGGTGCTCCTCTATTCCCGCAATCTGCTCCCTTTCAACAACAGGTTTCCCACCATTGCCGCCGCCCTTGCCGGATTAGGTAGAGAGGCCATCCTTGATGGAGAAGTGACGGCCATGGATGAAAACGGCAGGTCCGATTTCCAGCTGCTGCAGAACCATGACCGCACCGGGGAAGGATCGATCCTTTACTTCATCTTCGATCTCCTCTACCTTGACGGCCGCGATTTGCGCAACCTGCCGCTCCTTACCCGAAAGACCCTCCTGCAGGAAATACTTCCCGACCTCCCCCAGGTGAGGTATTGCGAACATATCGGTGAAACCGGCATCGCCTTCTTTCAGGCCGCGCAGGATAACGGCCTGGAGGGAATCGTCGCCAAACTGGCAGATAGTCGCTACGAAACGGGGAAAAGAAGCAGTGCATGGTTAAAGGTCAAGGCTACGCTCCGGCAGGAGGCCATCATCTGCGGCTTTACGGAGCCAAGGGGAAGCCGGAAAAAATTCGGCACCCTGGTGCTGGGTGCCTACGACAAGGGAGAACTGGTATACATCGGCACCAGTGGCGGCGGCTTTGACGAGGCGAGTCTTAATGAACTCCATGACATGCTGCTGCCGTTGGTTCAGGGGGACTCTCCATTCAAAACCAGGGCCGCGACAAGGATGCCGGCCCAATGGGTGAAGCCGGTACTGGTCTGCGAAGTCTCCTTTTCCGAATGGACCAGCGATGGCGTCATGCGGCAACCTGTCTTTCTCGGCCTGCGTCAGGACAAGGACCCGGTGACTATAATCCGGGAAACATTTCCCGGTCCCATGGCGGCGCCACCTCCGTCCGCAGAAAAAGCCGGTCTGGCGGAAAAAGAACTGACCATCGGCAGCAGGCGGCTTAAGCTGACCAACCTGGACAAGGTCTTTTGGCCTGCAGAAGGCTACACTAAAAGGGACGTCATTGACTATTACCGCACGATTTCACCCTACCTGCTCCCCCATCTGCGTGACCGCCCCGAGTCCCTCTACCGCACCCCCAACGGCATCGAGGAAGCAGGGTTTTTCCAGAAGGACGTCAGGGACATGGTAGCGGACTGGCCGTTGACCGAGGCCATATACTCCGAGTCACAGCACAAAACCATCACCTTCCTCATCTGTCAGGATGAAGAAAGCCTTATCTACATGGCCAATCTGGGGTGTATCGAGATCAATCCCTGGCTCTCCCGGCTGGGGAGCCTGGATAACCCGGACTACCTGGTAATTGACCTGGACCCTGAGGAAATCGGCTTCGAGAAAGTAGTGGAAACGGCCCTGGCGGTAAAAGAGGTTCTGGACCGGGCCGGGGCCGTGGGCTTTCCCAAGACCTCCGGCGCCACCGGCATGCATATCTATGTTCCCCTCGGAGCCAGGTACGACTATGAAACAGCAGGGCGGTTCGCCCACCTCATCGCCACCCTTGCCAACCATCTGGTGCCGGATTTCACCAGCCTGGAAAGGAGTCCGGCCAAGAGACAGGGAAAGGTCTATCTTGATTTTCTGCAGAACAAGCGGGGCCAGACCCTTGCCGCTCCTTACAGCATCCGCCCCAGAACGGGAGCAACAGTTTCCACCCCCCTTTACTGGAGCGAGGTGGCGCCGGGGCTGGAACCGCGGGATTTTACCATCAGAACCGTGCCGCGGCGCATTGAAAAAACGGGCGATATCTTCGTCCGTGTGCTCGGCCCCGGCATCCATATGGAACGCTGCATTGAAACACTGGAGCGTTTGTAAACAGTGCCAGGAACCATTCTTTTTGAACCACCGCTGACTGGGCCGGTGGTCCGGGAGCATTTGCAATGCATGCTGAAAGGCCTAAACTTTAAGTGTTAGCTGAAAAATTGCGGGCAGGCCATTTCCATAATGGAGGCGTCAGGAGGCAACATTAGAAAACAAGGAGGTTCCAATGGAAACTCGAACAATTGAAACCCGCACAACTGAGAAAAGAACCTATTTCCCCTGGATCAGCTGGGGGTCTATTTTCGGGGGGCTGGCCAGCGGCATGGGAACCTACTTGCTGTTGGCCCTGCTGGGACTGGCGGCAGGACTTACGGCAGTGGATCCCCAATCCGCAGAGCCGGTCGGCAAGGCTTCCCTCATTACCGGCATCTGGACCAGTGTCAGTCTGGTCCTGTCGGCGTTTGTCGGCGGCTATGTGGCGGCACGCATGTCCGGTTTGACCAGGCTAGCCGATGGGATGCTGCATGGCCTGGTAGCCTGGAGCGTCAGTACCCTCGTTTTTGCTTTTGTCATCACCACCTCCATCGGCTCAGTGATCGGTGGAGCCTTTTCCGTGTTCGGTCAGGGGGCGAAAGCGATTACAGGCGGAGCAGCAGTAACGGCGGGAGGAGTATCTGGTTCTCCGGGAGCACAGACCCAGCTTGAGTCGCTACTGAAAGGGTCCTCCGGAAAAGGGGACATCAGCAAAGAGTCGGTGGCCACCCTCCAGCAAAGGCTCTCCAGCGGCGACCGGGAAGGTGCCGTCAACGTCATGGTCAGCGACATGGGCTTTACACAGGATCGGGCTGAATCGATGGTTAACCAGGGCATGGCTTTGTTCGGCTCTGCCCGGAACCTTCCCGAGCAGGCTCGCGGAGCCGCATCTTCAGCCGTTTCCGGCTTGACCAAGGTCTCGTGGGGGCTGTTCGGAGGAGTGCTGTTATCCATGGCCTTAGGTATTGCAGGAGGTGCTGTCGGCTCAAAAGCTGCCATAAAAAGGCGCAGTCCGATCTTTCATAGGGGGTGACACAGAAAAACCTGCATCGGCCCCAGTCAAGGGCCGGAAGACCTCCTTCCGGCCCTTTTATTTTCCCGCCTGCGACCAAAACTTCCTGCCCCACCTCACCTGCACTGCCCGCACCCCTCCCGCAACCTGCGATTAATTTTTCCTTCCCCGTTTGCAACCTTCTCTCATCCGGGTAACATTAAATTAGACAAATATCATCGACCATTGTACTAACGTGCTCCAGGTGGTGACCAATGCGGGCTGAAATGGGTAAAAGGGTAACTATCAGCTTCGTCTGCAGGCTGGAAGACGGCACCCTCTATGACTTTACCGAAGCGACCATGCTCAGCTTTATCGTGGGGCAAGGTCATACCCTGCCGAGTCTCGACGCAGGGGTGATCGGCATGAGCCGTGGCGAACACAGGACGATCCGGTTGCCCGCAACGGAAGTGGACGCGTTTCCCCTGGTGGCGCCAGGCACCTCTTCCACGGCAGGAATCCCTGCAGGGAGCAGCCGGGCTCCCAACGGTTATGAATTCGCCCCCGGAGCAGACGGCGATGCCGTAACACCAAGCCAGCCGCATTCACGTTGGGCAAAACCCCGAGTGGCCACTGGCGCCTGGTTGGTGTTTCATGTGAAGTTGCTTAAGGTGGAAGACGTTTAAGAGTCTGAAGGAAGGGGGCAGCCATGGCCAAGGTGGTAATTTTTGACCTGGTGGGGACGCTGTTTTCACTGGAGACGGTTAACAGGCTTCTGGAAAAAGAAGGACTGAAGGGGGACAGCTGGTTTCAGGAAAGCATCCAGACCGCCATGGCAGCAACACTGGCCGAGCGCTACCTCCCCTTTCGCGATGTGGTCGAACTCTCCCTGACCAATCTGGTGGAGATCCACGGATTGACGGCGGTGTCCATACCGGCCGTCATGGAAAAACTTAAAGAGCTGCAGCCCATGGCGGGAGCCGTGGAGTGCCTGAAGAAGCTCAAAGGCCAGAAGGCAAGGCTGGCGGTATTGACCAACAGCGGCAAACCGGCAGCGGTTGCCCTGCTGGAACGTTCCGGCCTGGCAACACATTTCGAGATGATCGTCTCCACCGACGAGGTGGAAAAGTGCAAGCCCCACCCTTCCACCTACCTGCTGGCAATGGACCGCCTGGGTGCCGAACCGGAAGACTGCTGGATGGTGGCCGCCCACGGTTGGGATATTTATGGCGCAGCAGCAGCCGGCTTCCACACGGTCTGGGTCATGAACAGAGACCGTCGCTGGCCTTTCCCCGGGCTGCCCCCCGGCGCCACCATATCCGCTCTCGGCGAACTGCCCGAGGTAATCGGCACCTGGGGAAAATGAGGGGGAACGGATGGAGAAGATATTGGCCGCCATGATGATTATCCTTGCCTGTACCGCCTTGGCTATTGCCGGCGGAGCAAAAAAAGGGGGTATGAAAATGAAGATATCCAGTCCTGCCTTTACCGACAGCCAGAGCATTCCCGACCGATATACCTGCAATGGCAACAACATCAGCCCGCCCCTCAGATTCGAAAACATCCCCGCAAGGGCCAAGTCCCTGGCGCTGATTGTCGATGACCCCGATGCGCCGGCGGGCACATGGACCCACTGGATAGTTTGGAACATGAGCCCCCGCACCCGGGAACTGGCCGAGAACGCCGCCCCAAGGGAGGCAATTGTCGGCAAAAACGACTTCTATCACAACAGTTACGGTGGCCCCTGCCCCCCATCGGGCACCCATCGTTACTTCTTCAGGCTTTATGCCCTGGATGCAGTTCTGCAAACAGCCGGACATGCCACCAGGGCCGAATTGGAAAAAGCCCTTCAGCCGCACATCATCGAGACCGCCGAGCTCATGGGCACGTATCAGAAGAAATAGCCCCGGAGGCTGCCTTCAACAGCAGCCTCTCCACTCCGCTCTTTTCCCATACGACTCATCCGTTTCCGACAGCACTACAAGCCCCTCCAACAACTAACGGGTTAATACCCCGATTGACAACCCCCACCACCAGGGATAAACTCAATTATCATTAATCTCTTCACTAAAGGATTTTTCCATGTTCAAGGAGTTCAAGGAATTTGCCGTCAAGGGAAATGCCGTTGATCTGGCCGTCGGTGTCATCATCGGTGCGGCCTTCGGCAAGATCGTCACCAGCCTCGTCAATGATATCCTCATGCCCCCCCTCGGGCTGCTTACCGGGAAAATGGATTTCAGCAACCTGTTCATCAATCTTTCCGGCACCCCTGTGGACACGGTAGCCAAGGCAAAGGCCGCCGGCATCCCCACCATCAACTACGGGCTCTTTTTCAACAACATCATCGACTTCGTTCTCGTTGCATTCTCCGTATTCCTCGTGGTAAAGCAGATCAATCGACTCCGCCGGCCGGAAACACCTCCCCCACCGTCCACCCGGCAGTGCCCGTTCTGCCTGAGCCCAATACCTCTGGCAGCATCCCGTTGCCCCCAGTGCACCTCTGCTGTGGAGCCGACGGCAACATAGGAAGTAAAATTCAATGCAGAAGAAGGAGGAAAAAAATGAAGTTATTCAACCGCATGCTGTTGGCAGCAGCAGGCACCCTGCTGCTCTCGGTGGGCACGGTTTCGGCTGCAGGAGTCGAACCCGGGGCCTTTTACCTCTCTCCCATCGTGGGAGGATACACCTTTGACGGTAAACAGCACCTGGAGACCCAGCCTGTGGGAGGCATCCGGGCCGGCTACAACTTCACCAAACACCTTGGCGCCGAGGCACTCTTCGACTATACCCGCACTGAAGGAACCAGGAGCTCGACGAAAACCGATTTCTATCGCTACGGCGCCGATGCATTGCTGCACATTTTCCCCGACAACAGGCTGGTGCCCTATATCGCCGCCGGCTA
Organism: Geotalea daltonii FRC-32; assembly: GCF_000022265.1. NCBI lineage: Bacteria > Pseudomonadati > Thermodesulfobacteriota > Desulfuromonadia > Geobacterales > Geobacteraceae > Geotalea > Geotalea daltonii. The sequence continues at coordinate 392,385 of NC_011979.1, read as the reverse complement.
CAGCGGCATGTCCCTTGACAGCAATGACGGCACCAAGCTGACCCGCGGCGTATTCGACTACGGCCCCGGCATCAAGTACTTCATCTCCGATACTTGGGCACTGAGGGGCGATTTCCGTCACCTGATTTTCAAGCATGAAGGGGACTCCTACAGTAACTATGAATATAATCTCGGCCTCGTCTACTCCTTTGGCGCAGCCAAGGAACCGGCTCCCGTTGCCAAAGCCGAACCGGCACCAGCACCAGCCCCCGAACCGGCTCCGGCTCCCGCTCCTGTTGTCGCTCCTCCGCCTGCACCCGCCGATTCCGATAATGACGGCGTTATCGACACCCTGGATAAATGCCCTGGCACTCCTGCAGGCGTCAAGGTTGACAAGGACGGCTGTCCCGTTGATTCCGACAAGGACGGCGTTGCCGATTACCTGGACAAGTGCCCGGGCACCCCGGCCGGCGTTCAGGTAGATAAGGACGGCTGCCCTGTTGACTCCGACAAGGACGGCGTCGCCGACTACCTGGACAAGTGTCCCGGTACCCCCGCAGGAGTTCAGGTTGACCAGGATGGCTGCCCAGTCGACTCCGACGGCGACGGCGTTGCCGATTACCTGGACAAATGCCCAGGCACCCCCAAGGGAACCAAGGTGAAAGCCGACGGCTGCCCGGACCTGGAAACCCTCAGCATGTCCATCAACATTCAATTCGTCACCGGGAAGAACGACATTCAGCCCAAATATGCCGGCGAAATCAAGAAAGTTGCCGATTATATGCAGAAATACCCTACGGTTAAAGGGGTGATCGAAGGGCACACCGACAATGTGGGATCAGCTGCCGCCAACATGAAGCTCTCCCAGCGCCGCGCCGAAGCCGTCCGCAGCTACTTGATTAAAAAGCACGGCATTGCCGCCGACCGCCTCACCGCCAAGGGCTACGGCATGACCCGCCCAATTGCCGACAATGGAACCGAGGCAGGACGTCAGCAGAACCGTCGTATTACCGCGGTTCTCGATTCGGTGACGGTCGAAAAACAGTAGTCAACATGAGTTGCATGTAATAAAAAAGTAGCCTTCCAGTCTTTGGAAGGCTACTTTTTTTGTTTACGGTTTCAGCCCTCACCGGTTGCCGGGGCACATAGCCTGCTAGGGTTGGATGCGGTTTTAGGCAGAAGAGTCTGAAACCCACTATGATGGAAAAAGGTCGAATAACGGGTCATAGTAACTCTTCCGTTATATGTTAGTATTTTATCATGCGCTTGATCACCGAGTACCGACCCATCTTTCTGACCTGGCTTGTTTGGGTTTTCTTAATGCTCATTCTGGTACCTTACCTGGGAGCCCGTTTTACCCTCGTAGCTCCCGACAGGACGCTCGCTTGGACCGCCGCCGCGACCATGCCGGAAAGTCAGACACGCCACACCTACTTGACCGGAGCCTTCCTGAATGGCCATGTAGCCTGGGACTCCGAGTATTACCTCTCAATCGCCGTAGCCGGATATGACGACCCCGCCATGCGTGCAATTCCCCCTGATTTCAATTGGAAGAATCAGGTAATCCGGACATTGGCTGAAAAACCTTCCTGGACGTCAATGAATTATGCCTTCTTTCCGGGATACCCCATGCTGATCCGGATTTTTATGACCCCGTTTTTGCTTCTGGGGATGGAGGAGTTGGCAGCCGCCACTTCAGCAGGGGTTCTGGTGTCTTTGGGGGGTACGCTGGCAGCAATGCTGGCACTGTACCGGCTGGGTCGCGATATGCTGGATCGGGACGCCGGGATTAGGGCTTCATTTTACCTCCTGATCGCGCCCGCCTCCATGTTCATGGCCATGGTTTACACCGAGGGACTGTTCCTTGCTTTATCCTTTTCGGCCCTGATGTTCGCACGTGAACGGCGATTTGTCCCGGCAGGAATCCTTGCCTTTCTGGCCACCTTCACCAAGGCCGGTGGAGTGTTGCTTCTTTTGCCGCTCTTTCTCTACTGGTATGGAAGCGACGGCAGAAGAGCTATTTTTCAAATGGGGAAGGGGCGTCACTTGAGGGATTTTGCCTTCATGCTTGCCCCCGCACTTGCCTACGGAATTTTCACCCTGACCATGAGCAGCCAGTTCCACTTCATCGAGAGCAATTACTTCAACCGCAATCTGCTTAACATTCAGGGAACATTGGCCGCGTGGAAGGAAGCGGTCGGCTTGATGGCGACGAACCCGCAGTCTCTGGCCTACTACACTGTAGAGCTGGCGTGCCTGACGGCAGGAATAGCCTCCCTGGTCTGGATGTTCCGCCACGACAAGGTCCTGACACTTTACAGTGCTGCCATACTGCTCTTTTCTTTGACATCAGGGGCCGCCCAGGGGATGCACCGCTACGTGCTGGCCCTGCCATCTTTCTTTCTCGCACCTGCGGCACTTGGGCAACACAAATCATTCGACCGGGCGTGGATCATGCTAAACCTGCCGTTCATGATCATCTTACTAACCACTTTCGTGTTCAATCAATGGGCCGGCTGAGGCCGGACACCTGGGCTTTAAACGGCCAAACAGCCTGGGCATGTTTTTCCCCGCGAATGCAATTTGCCCCGGTGCATTTCGCTCCCTCCTGTGCGGGTTCACCCCCACAAGCAGTTTCCTCATGCTTCATCGCAGTCTGTGGGACCCGGCCAAAAATGAGGATTCCAGGCCACCTCCCACAAATGCCCATCAGGGTCGGCAAAATACCCGGAGTACCCACCCCAGAAGACGTCAGCCGCAGGCTTGATTAAGGTTCCGCCAGCCTTGACCGCTTGATTCAGAACTTCATCCACATCCTCTCTGCTGGAAACAACATGAGCCAATGCAATGCCTCGGAAACCTGTCCCATTAGCTGCTACGGTGGCATCTTCAGCAAGTGCATTCAATGGATACAATGACAGCCATGACCCGTTTAGCATGAAGAAGGCCGCTCCTCCTTCAAAAGGCATTCGCGGCAGGCCGAGACCTCTTTCGTAGAAGGCAGCCGCCTTTTCCATATCCCCAACACCCAGAGTAATCATGTTTATGCGCGGTTTCATTTTTTTGCCTCTATGTTCCGGGACTGGGGACGCAGCAGCGGTGCCAGCCTGCTATCGTCTCGTTTGTTTTGCCACTTCCGGGGCAATCTCCGGCAGAAACTTACGAGACCCGAGACTACCGATTGCCGACACCGACCGAGAGGTCCGCTAAACATTGGGCCATTCCGGCGTTGCGCAATTCCGAAATTTCGGAAGCGAATGGCTGCCGCGCCTCAAGTTCGTCTCCAACGAAGTGTCGTCCTGCAGGCGTAGCACTAAAAGCTTCAAGCGCCTTCCTTATCTGCAGTGGATATTCGGGATGCTCATTCGTGATCTGCTCCCCCTTGGCTGATGCATTGAGCAGGTTCTGTTCGTGCTGCAGACGAAATGCAACAGCTGCCCGGCCGTCTTCTCCTTTGAAGAAATCAACAGCTTGCCGTAGTTCGGTTTCACTCAGGTGGGCAGCATACAGCGCAGCAAAATAGTCCTTGATAGCCGGTGTCGTCTTCGCCACCATGCAGTCAGCAAGCCCCTCAGGAAAACCCATCGGTGCGACCACCAGCATGAAGCGGATCGCCTGCGCTTCTCTCTCGTGCGGCTTCACGAGGTTCACCAGAGATGTGGCAGTCTGCGAAGCCTTCTCTGCGGCAGACAATATTGCCGGGCATAACGCAGCAAGCGTAACGGCCAGAAAAATCATCCTTGTTCTCAGCCTGATATTGTACATTTTTCACTTCCTCGAAGGGCAACGTCATGTGGACACAGTATCACATTAAGGGTCAAGACCTGCACATGACAAAATTAAACTTGCTGCCATCTCTGGCTTTCCGGAATGGCGGTGCTTCATCTCCATTTTATTCTATATTTTTAATCCTGGTAACTGCTTCGCATATTCCTGATATCTATGAACCTTGTTTGTAATTACCTGGATTAAATTCCGCGCAAACTCTTCTTCAATAGGCGTAAGAAGTTCCGGTAGAGAGATTTTCGTCAACGAGCGAAGTATGTTGTTACAGAGCGAGTCGAGCATCCGGGCTGTCTGACGTTGTGGCAACTTGCACTCAAAACACATCTCTGCCAGCTGCCATGCCTGAATATCGTCAGGGTCGAAGACGTCGCCGATTGCCATCGCGATATTCCGATCATACTGATCACCGCAGACATCTAGACAGACCAGGTCGTATGCCGGTGCAAGGTCAATTCCTTCTTTTCCAAGGAAAAAGGAAATATTTTTCGCATGAGCATCGCTGTTGCCGATCAATAATTGAAACAATGTCCAGTTCAACATGTCCCTCATCGTCAGCGCAGGGACTCTGCATGATTTGGCAGAATCAAATAACATTTGCAACGATGCGCCAGTCCTCAATCCAGCAGCATGTCCGGTTTTGCCGAACGGCCTCTCATATTTGTATGTTGGCAGCAAATCCAGCATCTGGCATCCATCGATCAGATGCAGACGCTTAATCGACTCGTCACCACTCCACTTTCTGTCAAAGCGCTCCACCACCAGGACCGGCTCCCCCATCCTCACAAACTTGACGTTGGCCGCAGGTAAACCGGCCAGGTGAGCAAGTGTCATACAAATAAATTCATTGAGTACAAGATGTATGTTTTGCTTGGTATCGAATTTTAGGATGTGGGTTGAGGCGAGATCTCCTTCGCCAAAGCCAAAAGTGCCATCCGGCATAATCATTACGGGTAATTTATCCTGCACTCCTGCAGTTGAAAGCCGTTGCTTGCCGTCCCAGAGACTAATAGGCCTATCATTGCGCTCCCGAATTCTTTCCTCCAGTTCCTGTGTCTCGATTGGCCGGAAATTAGTCGTGTTTGTCTCGCTCCCTTCACCACCAATACGAAAGGTGAGTGCCCCGGTAGTTTCAGATCCGATTGCGGCGATCAACCCAAAGGTGTTTGACTTGGAAATATGTGAAGATGACGACAATTCCTCAAGCCATCTCCCTTCAGGGAGGAGGTTGGAAAGAAAACGCCTGACAGAATCATCAGGCGATTTGTGAAACTGCAGGTGTGGAGAGATCGGAAATCCTCCGCCCCCAATCCAGGTTTCGTCATATTCCAGGCCATAAGCCTCAAATGGTCCATCGAGAATGATCTTTCCGAGATAGATGCCATCCAGGTAGGTCAGGAGGGTTTCTGTCATGAGTTTACCCTGCTGCCGATAGTAAGTGATATTCCAAGCATCTTGCAGACAGTCAGGATTGAACTCAACTTAACATCGCCGCTGGCTTTCTCTATCTTCTGCATGGTGCCTACAGCCACACCACAAAAAGCGGCTGCCTCATGGATTCCCATACCTGTCTTGGTGCGACTTGCACGTACGAAGATACCGAGAGTCTCCGCATCAAGCAGTGGCTGGGATTCTGGGACAGGGGACCGCATTATTACTCTTCGCATACTCTGCTCCATCGTGAGTTTTACACTCTATAATACTATTGCAGTGCTACAATAATTGAAAATATGCCTTGATGCAACATTAATATCACTGCAGTGATATTAATAACTCTTTTAAGCGTTTTTGAATCTAAAATATCACTGCAATGATAGAATAATTCATAAGTAGGGATTTGGTGTCTCCAGTAGACAAACCATGCAACTCTTGACTACCATCTTGACAATGAGCATGATATACGCATAATATACTCACAGGAGGTGTGCCATGCAAAAAGCCCGAATCAATCTCACCCTTGATAGTGATCTGATTGAGTTTGTCAAAGAATATGCGGAAAGCCAGAGAACGACCGTCTCCGAGGTTTTTACCCAATTTGCCCTGAAATTGAAGCGTCTCAAGGAAAACGATCCTACTGAAATAATTTTGAGCGATCCGGATTTCACTGATTCCCTCATTGAGACAATTACACGGATCAAATCAGGTGCTGTCAAATGGCAAAGTTATGATGAGGTATTTAAATGAACCTCATGTTTAGTGATGATTTCGTCACATCACTTAAAAAACATAACGCAATAAAGGATGTCGTCCGTAAAAAAATTGACATGATCACCGCAAATCCGATTTCTTTGGGTGAACCCCTTAAAGGAAATTTCCGGGGTTATTACAGTTGCTCTGTTCGTCGAAATTTTCTGATCATTTATCTGTACTGCTCGATTTGCCGGAAAAAAGGTGATGATGCTATCGTTCTCTGTGCCGATTGTCAGCAATGCCCAGACGATACTCTCAAATTTATTGCCCTAGGTCCCCACGATAAAGCTTATTGGGGTTAATCTCATTCCTCATCTCACATAACCCACTTTTGCAAGGGGGTCCTTCGCCCCCCCGGCAAATGCCAACCATCACCCTTTCAAGACTTTCTATTCATGTTCACTTGTGGTTTTCTATTAATTTTTTTACAGAATTAATGTTGTGGTCATAAAAAAAAGGACCCTCCATATGGCCGGTCCCTTTTTCGTGCTTCAACAGGTAAATTTCTCTTAGCTGGCCAGCAGCAACCCCCGCGACTGGCATTCCACCAGGGATGCGTAGTAGCCCCCCTGCTCCATGAGGGCTTGATGGGTATCCGACTCGATGATATGGCCGTCTTTCAAGACCAGGATGCGGTCGGCGCCGACGATGGTGGAGAGGCGGTGGGCAATGATGAAGCTGGTCCGGCCTTTGATCAGCCTGTCCAGGGCATCCTGCACCAGGGCCTCCGATTCCGCGTCCAGTGCCGAGGTCGCCTCGTCGAGGATGAGAAGGGAGGGGTTCTTCAACAGGGCCCTGGCAATGCTGATCCGCTGCCGTTCACCTACGGAGATGCGGCTGCCCCGTTCACCCACTATAAAATCGTAGCCGCCGGGGAGCTGGCAGATGAACTTGTGAGCGTTGGCCGCCACCGCCGCCGCTTCGATCTCGGCCTTGGTCGCATCGGGCTTGCCGTAGGCGATGTTGTTGCGGATGGTGTCGTTGAAGACCAGGGCGTCCTGGAGGACGACGCCGATCTGCTGCCTGAGCGAACGCTGCTGCAGGAAGCGCAGATCCACCCCATCCAGCCTGATGGAGCCGGAGGTGGGATCGTAGAATCGCTGCAGCAGCGAGATGAGGGTAGTCTTTCCCGAACCGCTCGGACCGACGATGGCCACCGTCTCCCCGGGCTGCACATGAAGATTTATGTTGCTGAGAATGGTCCTGTCCTCATTATAGGCAAAGTGGACATTGCGAAAAAGAACCTCCCCCTTGACCTGCTGCACCGCCACCGCATGTGGCGCGTCCTGCAGCCTGTCTTCGGCATCGAGAATGGAAAAAATGATGTCGAAGGAGATGGTCGCCTTGCGCAGGGTCTGGTAGATACTGGTCAGGCTGTTGACCGGGCCGAACAGACCCCCCTGGTAGCCGAGGAAGGCCATCAATGTGCCCACCGTCGTTTCACCACGGGAAATAAGATATACGGCGCAGCCGATGGAACATGCCTTGGCCAGCATCACCACAAGGTTCTGGGTTGCCCCTATCTTGGTGTCGGTGGCCACCCCTCTCCTGACGATACCGTGGGCTTCGGACACGTCGCCCATGAATCGTTTCCGTTCAGCGTCTTCCATGGCAAAGCTCTTGACGGTGACGATTCCCGCCAAGACTTCGTTGAAGCGGGAGAAGACCACCCCCCACCGATAGAGCAGGGAGCTTTCCCGGGCGGTCTGCTCTTTGGAGGCAAATACGCCGATCAGGGCGGGGAGCGGCGCAAAGAGGATCACCACCAGCGACAACCGCCAGTCCAGGCGAACCATGACCACCACCGAGATGGCCAGGTACATCAGCCCCGGCAGGATACCGAAGGCAATATCGGCAACGGCGGCGACGAAGCCGTTGATGCCATGATTGAGCCGGGTCATCAGGCCGCCGACCGTCTCACCACGGTGATAGGAAAGGGGTAACGCGTGCAGGCGGCTGGTTGTGGCATCGAGGAGCTGATAATTCACTGCAAGCCGCACTTTCCAGCTGAGACGGTTGGAGATGGCGTTGAATCCTTCCCTGATCAGCGCTGCCAGCATAATGGCGCCTACCGCCAAAAGCACGCTGGCGAGCCCTTTATTGCCTGCCAGGCGGTCGAACACCAGCTTGTAGATAAGCGGTTCCAGGGCACCAAGGGCGGCAATAACCGGCATTATGGCCAGAATTATGGCAACGGTTCTGCGATGGGGGGTGACAAAACCGATGGCACGCCTCATCTGCGTCAATTTCACTCGATCCAGTCCGGCAAGACCGGCCACCTTGGCAAGAATCCCGTCTTTTGTCTTTTGTATTATCGTTTCCATACCCGACAGTCTGCAGGAATCCCGTCACGAAGGAAGTGAGCCCCGTCACGCAGGTAGCAGTAACAGCAGCGCCGCCTTTAGTCTCTGCTATACTTTAACTTATTGATGCCAATAAAATGCCGAGGTGATGAGATGCAAAAAGTGACGACTGTTGTAGTCTCATTGTTTCTGCTGTTCTCCAGCGCCTGCTGTCACCACCCCATGGGCGCCCATGGCACTGCCGGTGGTGGAAGCACTACTGCTGCCGGCGCCGCTCAAGCATTCACCAAGCCGGTTTCATTCAGCATCCTGCAGGATTACGTAAAGGGGGAAGACCTGGAGGAGGTGGCGAAGGACTTCAGGCTGATGAAGGAACTGGGGCTGACCACCTGGAGGGGAAGCCTGGCTTGGGGTGATTACGAACCTGCTCAGGGGCAGTACGATTTCAAGTGGCTGCGCCAGTTTGTCGAGCTCGCTACGCAACATGGCATGAGCCTGCGCCCCTACATCGGTTATACCGCTCCATGGGCTGCAGGGGGAGGAACCGACAAGGAAGCCTGGAACGACCCTCCGGCCCGGCTCCAGGACTGGAGCAATTTCGTTTCACACCTTAGCGGTGCCCTGGCCAGCCAAAAGAACATCCTCTCCTACGAAATTTACAATGAGGAAAACGTGCGACAGTGGTGGGACGGCACGGCGGAGCAGTATAACCAGGTACTGCAGAAAGGGGCTGAGGCCATACGCAGCAGCGACCGGACCAAGCCGGTTATCTTTGGCGGCATGGTCTACCCCGACGCCGACTGGGTCAAAGCAGCCTGTGACGAGTACGGCAGCGGCGACAGCTTTCACATTCTTCCCTTCCATGCCTATCCTGAGACCTGGACGGAAAAGAATATCGTGCTGGAAAACTATCTTGACCAGGGTTACCCCAATCATTTCCAGGGCACCTTCATCCCTTGGGCCGACCAGTACTGCGGCAGAAAGCCGATCTGGATCAATGAGGCCGGCTTCGCCAACACGCCGGGGAAAAGCGAAACCGACCAGGCTAACTGGTGGGCACGGGCCTTCGCCACATTCCTGGCTTCCCCCCGGGTGGAACATCTGGGTATCTATCAGATCAAGGAGCGCAAACAGTCCGAAACGGTCATCGGCGGGGGGGAAAACTATTACCTTGGTATCAGTCGTCCCGACAGAACGCGAAAAATGGCGTTCTTCACCATCAAACGCCTGATCGGCCTGCTCGATGTGGGCAACTTGACCATTGCCGACCGGGAACTGAAGGTTGAGGTTACCAGCGGGAAAAAGGTGGAACTGTACAGCCACCTCTTCGTCAGGCCCGATGGAAGCCAGGTCCTCTTTGTCTGGGACAAGAAGGGAGAACCGACGCTGCGGCTCCATCCCCGACCGGGATCGGCGGTCGTGGAATATGCCCTGGACGGCTCGCCGTTGCCGTTCAGGTCGTATAACGGCAAAACGCTGGAAAAGGTAAAACTGACCCCGGGTCTGGTTCGCATCTTCGAGATCAAGGCAGCAGGAAAGAGCTGATGGAACAGACCTGCAGTTGCCTGACCTTGAGGACCATGAGGTTAGTGGTAGCTGTCAACGCGTCATACAACCGGAACAAATAAAAAACGGGGCTCTGGCAGGAGCCCCGTTGCTTTCCCCGGATCCTCTTACTTGGTTACAGTTGAAATCGCCTGGATTTGACTTGAGGTCAATGTGGAAAGGAAGCCCATTCCACCCCTGTTGTTGTTTATGGCCGACTGGATCGCGCTTGCACTCCATCCTTTCCCTGTCGGTGAGCCATGGCAACCTGAGCAGTAGGTCTGGTAAAGGGTTGCACCGGAGGCGGCTGGAGTTGGAGTCGGAGTTGGTTTAGGTGTCGGTGTCGGTGTCGGTGTCGGTGTTGGTGTCGGTGTTGGTGTTGCCGTTGGTGCCGGTGTTGGTGTTGCCGTTGGAGTCGGAGTTGGTGTCGGGCTTGGTTTAGGTGTCGGTGTTGCCGTTGGCGTCGGTGTTGGCGTCGGTGTTGGCGTCGGACTCGGTTTTGGTGTCGGGCTTACCACTGGCTTTGGGCTTGGTGTCGGAGACTTATGCGGTCTATGACGTCGGTCCTTTTTCTTATCCCTGTCTCGGTCTCGGTCATCATCCCGTTCCCGGTCATTGTCCCGGTCCCGGTCATTGTCACGATCACGGTCATAGGTGCTGCCACCTGTAGCTTTACCTCGATCTTCATCATCATTGGCCACCGCCATTGCTCCTGATTGCAGGAAGCTCATGCATATCAGGATCGCCAGGGTTTTCTTCAGTCTCAGCATGCTGTGTACCTCCTTTTTTTAGTAGGCCCCGTAGCGCCGTGCTTCCGATTGTCGTCGGTTTCCTCAGTTGCAGGCAAAATTAGAATATACCCATACTATGCATTCTACTGACGGGCAACTCCATGTCAAGGGTGGCTCTAAATACATAATATTAAAATAGTATCATTTCCAAGTTGCGGTATAGTTTAAAAATGGGGGCACAGGGTGGGAAAGCATTCTCAAGCAGGCAGCCTGAGACACTGTCAACATTAGTGAGGCAATTGACCCGCTTCAACCTGGTCGGTATCCTCAATACGACAGTGGATTTCAGCCTGTTCTTTCTCCTGGACATGCTGGGCATGCCTTACCTGCTGGCCCAGACCTGCTCATACAGCTGCGGCATTGCCAATAGCTATTTTTTCAACAAATACTGGACTTTCGGCATGACAGGCATCAAATCAGCAGAAATGCTACGATTTGCCATGGTCAGCCTGACCGCCCTGGGAATATCGGTGCTGCTCGTCTATCTGTTCCATTCCACGCTGAACTTTTCTCTCCTGACATCAAAGATCGCCGCAACCATTCTGACAATGCTGTTTAGCTTCTTCGGCAGCAGGCAGCTGGTCTTCAGGCCCGAGACCAAGCCCATTGACCCATGAGGTGTTAAAATGGCATCGCTTCTCCTGCTCGGGCTGGTTCCGGTACTGTTTGCCCTAGGTATGAGCATCGGCGGGAAATACGCCTTCCATGTCAGCGGCACGCAGGACGTTAAACCGAGACCATGGCTTGTCTGGCTCGCCATGGCAACTATGCTGGTGATCAGACTGCTTCTGGCCGCCTCCATGGAAGGCTATAGCTGCGACGTGCAAACCTTTCAGGCCTGGGCAGTGCGAGCTGCCGAAAATCTGTCCGGATTCTATTCCGGGGGGTTCTTTGCCGATTACCCGCCGGGCTACATGTACGTGCTGTTTCTCATCGGAAAGCTAAAGGAACTGCTGGACCTGCCGGATGGAGGCTCAGGTTTTCTGGCACTTATAAAACTGCCGGCGATCATTGCCGACATGCTCACCACATTTCTGCTTTACCGGTTGGCGAATCTGCGTTTCGGCAAAAAAGCGGCTCTTGCCGTCGCCCTCATGTACGGCTTCAATCCGGCAGTGATCCTCGATTCGGCGGTGTGGGGACAGGTGGATGCGGTTTTTACCCTCTTCATCGTGCTCTCCATCTTCTTCCTCACCGGAAACCACCTTGCTTCCTCCGTCAGCTGGTTCGTCGTCGCGCTGCTGATCAAACCACAAGCGCTTATCTTTACCCCCCTGCTGCTCGCTTCGGCCGTTGACCGGCTGCTCCTGCAGCCGGTCAACGGGATATGGACCCGGATATTAGTGGCTGCTGCGGCAGGCGGTTTGGTATTCATGGTGGGCGTAGCGCCTTTCGCCCTGGAGGAAGGGCCCCTGTGGGTCTTCGACCATTACAGGGCCACCCTGACTTCTTATCCGTATGCAACGGTGAATGCCTACAACCTGTTCGCCCTGAGCGGAGCGAATTTCACGAATGAAACAGCCTCCTGGCTGTTTTTCCCTTATCGGAGCTGGGGCACCCTCTTTATCGTCCTGGCAACCCTTTTCGCTTTCAGAGTCTATTTCTGCGCCAGCGAAGAAACAAGATTGTACCTGATGGGCATGTTCATCATTGCCGCCGTTTTCATCTTTTCCGCCAGAATGCACGAACGTTATCTGTTTCCGGTGCTGATCTTTGCCCTCCTGGCTGCTCTTTATGCGGGGAGCATGCAGCTGCTCGTCATCTTCACCGGTTTCAGCATCACTCACTACATTAATGTGGTCCATGTGCTGATTGCCAGCACCCGAGGGATTACCCATATACCCGGAAATGATCCACTGTTGCTCGGCACTTCCATGGCTAACCTGCTGCTGTTTCTTTACATGTTGCGATGCATAGCCAGAAGCTGGTCGAACCAGGAAGGTCGATTGCTGCCGGAATGACGGAGGTTTTACCTTCCCCGGCAGTCCTTCTCCACGGCGAAGTTCCTAACCCGGCGCACCACGTAGAGGGGTCTCCCCTTGGTCTCGTCATAGATCCTGCCGATGTACTCACCGGCAATGCCCAGCATCATCAGCACGATACCGTTGAAAAAGAGGCTGATGACCATGCTGGAGGCCCAACCGGCAACGGTCCGGTCGGTGAAGAACTTCTGGTAGACCACCACCATCAGGTAGACGAAGCTGAAAAATGACAGGGACATCCCCAGGTAGGATGAAAGTTTCAGCGGCTTAAAGGAAAAGGAGGTAATGGCGTCGAAGGCGAACTTGAGCATCTTCTTCATGGGGTATTTGGTCTCGCCGGCAAAGCGCTCCTCGCGGGAAAATTCCACGCCGATCTGCCTGAAACCGAGCCAGCTGATGATGCCCCTGATATAGCGGTTTCTCTCCTTGATGGATTTGAGGGCGTCACAGACCCTGCGGTCGATCAGCCTGAAGTCGCCGGTATCCACGGGGATATCCACATCGGTCATTTTGCGCATCAGCCGATAAAAAAGGGCTGCCGAGAACCTTTTGAAAAGGGTTTCCCCCTTGCGTTCTTTCCGCTTGCCGTAGACCACGTCATACCCCTCCCGCCAGCGGTCGATCATCTGCGGTATCAGTTCCGGCGGGTCCTGAAGGTCGGCATCGATGACCACTACCGCGTCGCCGTCCGCATAGTCCATCCCTGCGGTGATGGCAGTCTGGTGGCCGAAATTCTTGGCGAAGTCGATAATCCTGATGTGCCGATCCTGCTCGCAGATATTGTCGAGTATGAACATGGTGCGGTCGGAGCTGCCGTCGTTGACGAAGATAATCTCGTAGGGCTCGTTCAGCCCCTCCATCACTTCATGGAGCCGTCTGTAGGTCTCGGGAAGGACTTTTTCTTCGTTAAACACCGGCACCACGATTGAAAACTTTGTCGCTTCAGACATAGTGACCTCCGGTCCTTAGAATATCCAGCTTTTGAGCCACCTCAGCCTGTCGATATAGTCCGTTGAGACTTCCATTCCCGACAGGGCAGGATAGAAGATAATGAACAGCAGTCCGGCAACGGTCAAATAGCCACTGACCGCCCACCGTGCCTTGGGCCACCTCTCCATGGCCTGCTGGATTACATATACCTGACACAGGATCATGAACGGCACTGCTGAAAAGAAGTGGTAAATGAATGTCAGCCGCGTGACGAACATCCACGGCAGATACTGAAAGGCGAAGGCGGTAAAGATGACGGCCATCCGCCGCTCCCGCTTCCTGGCGGCAATGATGACAGCGGCTATGACTGCCGGTAGACCGGTCCACCAGATGGCGGGATTACCGAAAGATGCGATGGTCGAGGTCCGGCCGGGAAGAAGACCGGACGCGGTGTAAAACCAGACCGGCTGAAGATCAAGCGGCCAGCTCCACCAGGGGGAAGAAAACGGATGGGTGGCCTTAAGCCCGCTGTGGTAGTCGAACATGTCCAGCTGGTTTCGCAGTATGTCCATGAACCCGTGCGTTTCCCCCTCAACCATCAGATAGGGAAGGTAGGACAGAAGGTAGATGATTGCCGGGATTACCAGGAAGGAAAACAGGCAGACACAGATGACAGGCAACAGGTAACACCAGAAAAAGCGGTGCGTTCCGAGTTCTCCCCGATAATTCCTGAAACTGCGGAAGAGCTGCAGGGCCACCAGCAGGGCCAGCCCTGCCCCGGCATAGATGGCGATCCACTTGGATGCTGCGCCGAGCCCGAAGCAAACCCCACCCAGGATCAACGGGACCGCGCTCTTTTTTATGGGAGCCATGGGGCAGCTGTTCACGTAGAAATCATGGATGAAATAATACATCGCGGTGATGAAGAAGACGCCGAAAATGTCGATCAGTGCGATCCTCGACTGGGTGAAGTGCATGAAGTCCACCATCATCAGAAAAGCGGCGCAGAAAGCGAAAAAAGACCTGCCGAACAGCTTCCTGCCGAAAAGATACATGACCGGCAGCAGTGCCGCACCGAACAGGGTTCCTGCTATGCGCCAGCCGAAAGAGTTCATGCCGAAAACTGCTATGCCTGAAGCAATGAACAGTTTTCCCAGGGGGGGGTGGGTGTTCTCGTAAGGCTCCATCCGCTGCAGATGCTCGTAGGCCGTCCTGCCGTGGTATACCTCATCGAAATAGAACCCGTTGATAAAGGAGGGGCCAGCTTCGAAGGTAGACTGCTCATCCAGCAGATGCTGCGGTTCAGTACCGGCGGAGTTAAGAGCCGAAATCCTCATCCCGGCCAGCGGGACCTGCGCTCCCTTTTCCAGAACGACCAGTTCGTTCAGGGCGCCGCCGGCAGTATCCGCTACTATCCGCAATCGGGAGGTTGTAACGCCTGCGTCCTGGAACTTCCAGATATTGCAGTCATTCTTTTCGAAATGGGCCAAGGGGCGGAATCTGCCCTTTGTTTCATAATCAAGGGAAAAGCTTGTCTGCTGAAATCGCTTGTCGTTGATACCGCAGTAATAATAAATCCTGGAAACGGGAACCTCACGCCCCAGATCAAGGACCAGTGATTCTCCCTTCCGCAAGGGTTGCCAGACGGTGGCAGGCACCTTGAAGCTGCCCAGATTAGGGAGTGCTATCAGCAGATAGATGACGACCATGGCGGCCATAATCAGGACATCCTCCCTGCCGGGACTGAAGCACGCCCGGCTTGGCTCTGCCGATATGGATCCAGCCTGGGATGGCATGTGGGTTTCGGGTTTTGTCATGTTAGCCTGATTATTTATTTGGCCCTGAAGGCTTCCATGGCCCATTCCAGGTCGGGTAGTTGCAGGCCCAGCCCCTCCGGCTTCGATTCCTCTTTCAGGGCTGTCTTTCCAGCTATTTTCCCCACATGCTCAGCATCTATTTTAATGCCGTGGTGGTCTAAAAGCGTGCCCATGTCCCTCCAGAGCCTTGACACCGCGCTGGCAAAGGTTTCTACCGCATCCACCTGTGAATTTCTGGCAAAGGTCAGATCGTTTTGCGCATCGATCACATCCTGAACTGTGCTTGTACCGGCCTGATTGTTCCTGCGGTATTCTTCAAGACGCTTCTCCGCTATCCTCAAGGACATGTCGGCCATCCGCACCTGCAATCGGGCAGAAATCAACGCCCGCATGTCCGACTCTACCTCATTGCGGATCCTCCAGCTGAGCGACCTGATCTGGTTTAGCAACTGTTCGGTCCTGATCTTGCTCCTGCGGTAATCATTGACGGCTGCCGTATTGCCGATGGGATAGCTGAACTGCATGCCGACGGTCCAAAATCGTCTTCTGCCGTCAATGATCTCCTTCCAGTTTTTGCTCATAGTCTCACCAGTGCCGTTAAGTCCGCCGCTACCCGTCAGGGAAAGCTCGGGCCAGGCCTGCCGCCTTGCGATGCGCTCCTGCACCTGCGCCACATTATATGAAATTTGCAACTGCAGCAGTTCGGGACGTAGACCGAGTGCAGCCACTACAGCCTGTTCCTCCGTCTCCTGCGGCTCCTCCCGGGAGGGTGGATCAACGGGGATTATGGTGGCTTTCCCTTCCTGACCGATAAGGTAACGGAAGCCTGCCTCATGGTCCCTTACATTGCGTTCCGCCTCCACCAGCTCCTTGCGACGCTGGACAACGGCAAAATCGGCATCTGCCACCTCCATGGCCAGTGGTGTTTCCGGGGTTACCTTTTGCCTGACACCTTCAAGCAACATTTCAGCAGAAGCTAGGGCAGCCTTGCGCGTCTCCAGAATCCGACGCAGGGTATAAAGACGGTTGTAGGACGTGACGACGGCGTGAACGGTATCGATAATGATGGAGCGAAACCTCTCCACGGCATCCTGTAGATTGCTGTCGGCAGCAAAAATGGAAAACTCGTTCGTTTCCCTGCCTGCGTTGCGTAACAGCGGCTGACTTAGGTTAAGCCCCAGAGATGTCTGCCAGTTCCTGCTTGTCAATTCCGGGTCTTCCGATTCGGCGGTAGCGTAACCGGTCTGGGTGGTAACGGAGATACTTCCGCCGGTGGGAAGGTTCTGGGAAAGTCCGATGGTGGTCTGGGTGTTTCTGGTTCGAAAAGGCTCTCCCGGTGAAGCATTTATGCCGCTGTTTGCGGAAAGTGTCAGTAGCGGGTTGTAAATGCTGCGGCTGCGGATGGAATCAAGTTCTGCCATGAATGAGGAAAGAGATTCGTTATGAACCTCTATGTTGCCAGTTATGGCCATTTTTATGGCATCCGTGCGGGAAAGGTTGAGTTCTTGGGGAAGGCTTTCACACTGACCGTCAATGCTTAGCAGTTGCACCAGGATGATGATGGGGAGTGGCAATTTCAGCCAATCTCGGCGCATAAAAAAATCCCCTTGGAAGTGCGAATTCTAAGAGGATTATATCTAATTAAATTTTTTTATCAATTAACCTTCGGTAATCAGAAATCAGCTATGGTCCGTATCTGCTCCTGGGTCAGAAACCTGAGCGAGCCCATTCCTCCGGTGTTTTTCCTGATGGCATTCTCGATCAGCGAGCTGGCTTGGCCACGTTTGGCCTGTCCATGACAGATGGCGCAATTTGCTTTATACAGCATGCCGTTTTCCGTTCTTTCAGGCACAACGGCGGCAGAGGCATGCTTCTGCAGCATGGGACCCCTCTGCTGCAGAATGGCACTCTTTCGGCTGGCGGAAGCATCGGCATGGGCATATGTGAATAAGCAGGCCTGCAGCATGAGGACCATGGGGAAAACCATGTTTGTCATTTTTTTCAGCATTTGTCGTCTCCTTGCACTGTAGCGGTTTTACCGTTGCTTCAGGATACCGACAAAGAACTCCTTTAATATGTGATTATTGTCACCGGGGACCTGATTCCCGGCCTTGCCGGGCCGTTGACCGTCATCACGGCTATGTTATGCTTTTTTAATAGGCCAAGGGAAAATCGAACGTAAGGAAGGATGAAATGGACTACCATAAATTCATCGAAGACGTTCCGGAACAGACCGGGTGCAGCGAGACCTCTGCTGCCTGATATCGGTCTGGTAAAACAGCAGCCTGATTACCGATTTTCTCCCGGCTGTGCCTTCCGGAGGTTTCCATGGAATCCTCGGAATACTGGGTGCCTAGGCTCTTGCTGCAACGGGGTCTGGGCTTGATTTATCTGATGGGCTTTCTGGTGGCACTCAACCAGTTCCGGCCGTTGTGCGGCCAGAAGGGGCTGTTACCGGCTACCCACTACATGCAGCTGGTACCGTTCCGTTCCGCCCCCAGCATCTTTTACCTGTTTCCCTCTGACAGGGCCTTCCAACTCTTTGCCCGGCTTGGCACCGGTCTCTCCCTTGCGGCAGTGACCGGTCTTTCCGAGGCATATGGAACAACTGTATCAATGATCGTCTGGTTTCTGCTCTGGGCCATCTATCTGTCCTATGTCAACATCGGTCAGGATTTCTACGCCTTCGGCTGGGAATCTCTCCTTCTTGAATGCGGTTTCCTCGCCATCTTTCTCGGACCGGTCGGCGTTGAGCCGCCCATTGTCATCATCTGGCTCTACCGCTGGGTCCTGTTTCGTGTCATGTTCGGCGCCGGGCTGATCAAGATGCGCGGTGACCCATGCTGGCGTGACCTGAGCTGCCTGGACTACCACTTCGAAACCCAGCCCATGCCGAACCCCGTCAGCCGTTTTTTCCATCTCCTCCCTGCCGTGCTGCGGCGATGCGGAGTTGCCTTCAACCATCTGGCCGAACTGGTCATGCCCTGTCTCTACTTCGCTCCCCAACCGCTGGCAGTGACGGGCGGCGTCGTCTCTGCCGCCTTTCTCTTTTTCATCATCGTCAGCGGTAATTTTGCCTGGCTCAACTGGCTTGCCTTCATCCTCTGCTTCTCCACTGTCACCACCGGCCAGCTTCCATTCCTGGCGCTGGAGGTTCCACCTTTTGCACCGCCACCGCCGCTGTTCGATGCCGCCTGCTGGGGAGTTGCGATTCTGGTGGCAATTCGCAGCATCCAGCCGATGCTGAACATGATCTCTCCGGCCCAGATCATGAACACCAGCTTTGACCCCTTCCATCTGGTTAACACCTATGGCGCCTTTGGCAGCATTACCCGTGAGCGTTACGAAATCGTTGTCGAGGGAACGGCCGATAACGCACCCGGCACTGCTAGCCGCTGGGTAGAGTATGAATTCCGCGGCAAACCGGGGGACCCGCAGGGAATACCGCCGCTCATCGCCCCCTACCATCTGCGTCTCGACTGGCTGATGTGGTTTGCAGCCATGCCTTCCCGGTCCCGGCCGCTGTGGTTTATTCATTTCCTGGCCAAGCTTCTTCAGGGGGACCGGCAAGTGCTGGGACTATTGAAGAAGAACCCGTTCCCCGACAAGCCCCCGCTTAAGGTGCGGGCGCTCTATTACCGCTACCGTTTCACCACCCGGGAAGAGCATCGCCATACCGGCCGGCACTGGAGCAGGGAATTGATCGGCGAGTATCTGCCTGAAGTCTCACTTTCGTCCCCGTCGTTCCGCAGGATTCTGCAGGTCTACCAGCTGGAATAACCCTTAAAAGGAGGCACCAATGGACTATCGCAGCTACATGAATCAGGTTATGGAACTTCCCTTCATCAATGATGAAAAAGCTGCTGACTCTGCCATCAAGACCGTTCTCGGGGTTCTGGCGAGCAAGATTGACGAAGACTGGGCCAGGGAACTGACCAACATCCTCCCCCCGGAGCTGGATTTCAGCACCTTGCGCGGCCAGCAGCAAGCGCCGGTCCAGCTATCCATCGACGATTTCTTCTCCGCCGTGGCGGAACAGATGCACCTGGACTGGCAGCAAGCCAGGGATCTGGTGGGGCGTGTTTTCCACTGTGTCAAGGAGAGCGAGGAGGGGGCCGACATCATGGGAGAGATAGAAACGAAGTTGCCCCCTGACTGGGCGGCAATTGTCGATCAGGCATAAAAAAAGAGGCTGCCGGTAACTGGCAGCCTCTTGCAATGTCATTTGACTACTAACTCAGAATCTACAGGCCAGTCCGAGCAATTATTTCTTATGGCACTGCTTGCATTCCACTGGTCCTTTTTCTTCCAGATCATGACAGCTGATGCAGATTTGGTGGGCAGTTTCCTTGTTCCAGTTGTCAATCTTGCCGCCGGTTTTTTTCGGATGGCAGTGAAAGCATTCATTGTTCAGGTCCTGTTGGTGCTTCCTGTGGGAAAAAGGCAGTATCATCACCCCCATTTTCAGATTGATGATCTCGGGACCCGGATTTTTCGGCGTTGCGGCAAATGCAACCGCAGACAACGCACCAATTGACAACAGCAGAATGATCAAAACAGCTCGTTTCATTTCTCCCTCCTTTCATCACAACAATAGTCACTGATAACATGTTACTGCAGCACTACCGATGCCTTTAAGTTTTTCTTTCTCCCATATGTGCAGCTGATTTGCCAGATATTTATGATAAGATTATCTTAATTTAATCATTACCCGTTACCTGAGGAGAGCAATCATATGGATGGTGAAATGCCGTTTCCCCAATTCAGATACCTTGTGGAGAGCCATGGTATCTTTGCCGGATTTTCGCAGGTTACCCTTGACCAGGAAGACCTGTCCCTCCACGATCGGGAAAAGCTGAAACTGCAGACGGCTAACCTGGTTCTATCAAGCGGCATGCTCACTTTCGGCACCGATCTTTACAAGTGGCTGTGCAGTGTCAAACCCCAGACCATCGAACGCCGCACCATCAGCATCACTCTCCACAACGATACCCATCAGAAAATTGCCGCCTGGCAAGTCAGCAGTGCCTTTCCGGTCAAGGTCAGAGGGCTTCAACTGAAATCCTCGGGCCACGAGGTGGTCATCGAGCTGATTGAAGTGGAGCACCGCGGGATAGAGCTCATCGAGCAGCTGTAACCCTATTTCCTTACCTGGAAGGTCTGCCGCTCCATGGTCATATCTACCACCGGCAGCTGCGGCACCTTCTCCAGGCCGTAAATCTCCTTCAGGTTCATGTCCTTGGGCACCGCGGCCAGAAGCGCCTCCGCCACCTTCTGGTCAGCCTGGCGATAGCGCAGCTTTACCTCCACCGTTACCTTCTTAGCCCCCTTCGCCCCGTTCATGCCGTAGAAAACGTCCTTGTAGCCGTGGGGAGGAATGGTATCGTGGCGGGAAAATGCCGTTACCACCCATGGATCCACGGCAAAATGGAAGTCCTTTCCCATGCCGTCCGAATTGAAGATGCGTGTGTTTTCCGGCAAGGTGCCGTCCTTCTGTACGGCGCCGCTGGCCAATACCACCTTACCCTTCTCGTCTTTTGCCGTTATCTCCAGCCACATCTGCCGCACGTTGGTCAGGGAGGTGGGCAGGTTGTGTCCGGCGCGGATATTCTTTACCCTGACCTTCAGCTCACTGAGCTGCCCTGCCCGGTAAACCGGCGTCATCTCCAGTGCTGCGGCACTCTTCAGATGCTCCACCGCCATCTGGTATTTTTCCTTCAGGGATGCGACCAGCTCCCTGTCACCCGTTCTCTCGGCTGCAGCCCCGGCCAGATAATAAAGGAGATAGTTGGCACCATTGAAGTAGTGGTGGTATTCACCCCTTTCCGGCTTTCTGAATTCATCGGCCGTGCGTTTGAAGGTGGCGGTATCCACCATGTGGCAGTCCTGGCAGAGGATTGATTTTTGGGCATAGGGGCCATGTTTCCACTCCAGGTAGGTGGCTTCCAGGGGGAAATGGGCATCGTAATGGTAGACCTGGTGGCAGGAGGCACAGAGGTCGGCTTGCTGGTGCAGCGAAGACTCTTCGCATTTGTGGAAGCCACCGCCACAATCGGCAGAAGGCTTCCACGGTCCGCGCTTGACGAGATCGGTTCCCCCCTTGCCGGAAAGACCGGGACTGAGGATCATCGAGCCATTTTCAGGCTCATGGGACGGGGTCTGCCAGTGGGTAGTATCGCTGATGGAATGGCAGATATCGCAGGAGACGCCTCCCAGGGCCATGGGGCTTAATCCGGCCAGTCCCGACCCTTTAATTTCGCCGGTTACCATGCCCGCCGCGGAGTGGCAACCCTCGCACTGGCGGGTAACCTCATGCCCCACCGCCTTGACCGCCTTGTTCAGCTCCCCCTGGTAGACCGGGTCAAGGAAGGCAAGCTGGTGCACGGAACCGTTCCACTCCCGGAACTGTTTTTCATGGCAGCCGCCGCAGTCGGCTGGTGGAGTGAACTCCGCCGGCGACTTGTTCCACTTGATAAGCGACGGATAGAACGGGTAAAATTCCCGATCCACGTTGAAGACCGCCGGCGCCGCAACAGAGGTAGCCGCCAGCGCCAGTACCCCGGCAATGGCAGCCGCAACTTTAGCATATGGATGTTTCATCAGTCCCTCCTGTTTTATAATCATGACAATGCATTAAATAATAACGCAAAATTCAATCGAGGAAAGGACCGTCCCCTATTTTTTCGCTATGCGCCAAGGGCCTGCCGCAGGTCGTTTTCGGCAGTGGTGGTCGGCCCCAGATCATAGTTCTGGACGAGGAAATCCAGTACCCCCGGAGAAACGTACGCGGGCAGGGAGGGACCGAGCCGGATGCCCTTAATCCCCAGATGGAGAAGAGTCAGGAGGATGACGTGCGCCTTCTGCTCGTACCAGGAGAGGATCATGGACAGCGGCAGTTCATTGACCCCGCATTCAAAGGCCTCGGCCAGGGCAAGGGCGATGCGGATGGCCGAATAGGCATCGTTGCACTGCCCCACGTCCAGCAGTCTGGGAATGCCGCCAATATCGCCGAATTCCAGCCGGTTGAAACGGTTCTTGCCGCAGGCAAGGGTTAGAATCACACAGTCCTTGGGCACCTGTTGTGCCAGCTCGGTGAAGTAGTTGCGTCCCGGCTTGGCCCCATCGCAGCCGCCGATGAGGAAAAAACGGCGGATAGCACCTGTTTTTACCGCGTCCACCACTGCCCCGGCCACCTTGAAGACCGCCTCATGGCCGAAACCGACCAGAATTTCCTGTCCCGGCTTTTCCGGCAGGTCGGGAAGCTGCATGGCTTTTTCTATCACCGGCGAAAAATCAAACCCCTCCAGATGGGTAATGCCGGGCCAGGCCACTTCCCCCCAGGTGAAAAGCCGGTCGGTATAGGAGGGGTCGGGGCGCTGGATGCAGTTGGTATTGAAGATGATCGCACCGGGGAAATCAGGGAGTTCCCTGGTCTGGTTCTGCCAGGCGGTGCCGAAGTGGCCGGCGAAATGGGCGTATTTTCTCAGCCTCGGGTAACCGTTGGCCGGTAACATCTCGCCGTGGGTATAGACATTGACCCCCTTTCCCTCGCTCTGTTTCAGGATCTCCTCCAGCATGGGCAGGTCGTGCCCGGAAACGACGATTCCCTTACCGCCACGGGTTCCCAGGTTTACCTTCATCGGCTCCGGATCGGCAAGACGCTCGGCATGCCCCTGGTAAAGGAGCTCCATGGTGCGCAGGTTCATCTTGCCGCATTCCAATGCAAGTGAGACAAAATCCTGAAGGGTGATCCGGCGATCAGCCGCAGCCGCCAGGGCACGGTGGATAAAGGCATAGATTTCATCATCCTCCTTGCCAAGTTCCGCCGCGTGCCAGGCAAACGCCCCCATACCGAGCAGACCGTAGAGGACCAGCTCCAGGGCCGACAGCGTATCCGGGTCCTGGTGCCAGGTCAAGACCCCGTATTGTCGGCCCTGGGTGATCAGCCCTGCCGTATCTTCCGCAGGCTGCCATGCCTCAGGCCCGCTATGGAACTCCGGAGCCTTCTCCCCTTTCCGTTCCTGGTAAGCCTTCTCGAACAAGGACCGCGCCTGATCCTTCATCTGGTAGCATCGCCGCAGGCGGCCGGCAATATCTTCCGGGTCAAAGTTCACATTGGTAACCCTGGTGAAAAGACCATCGAGCATGAACCGGTCCACTTCCGGGTCCTTCACCCCCAATTCCCGTGCCCGGTGGGCATAGACTGCGACTCCTTCGAGTCCATGGATCATCAGGTCCAGCAGGGCAGCGACCTGGGGATTCTTGCCGCAATTGCCCATCACCTCGCAACCCACTCCCTGGGCCGCTTGTTCGCACTGTCTGCAGAACATCGCTTTTTCCATGACCATCTCCTTAGGAATATTTTATATGAACAGTATGGCAGCAACGGACGCCATTTCAAGCTGTTGCGGCTGTTGCCCGGTTCTTGGTCCACCGTCCGTGAGCTAGTCGCCCCTTATTTTCGCCTGGGCGGCCAGGGTGGCAATGCCCCCGGCAAAACCGGCCAGGAGCCAAACGATACCCATGGTGAGGGCCATGGCGACACCATCAACGAGAGGCACTCCGGCAAGAAAAAGGGGAATTTGGGATATGATCTGACCGTTTTCTTTTTCCCGCCGGGCCTTGATGGTAAGGTAAAGAATGTAGCCGAACTGCACCGCAGCCAGAAGCACGAGCACAAGGTTCGGTTTTCCGGCGCAGACAATGCCGCTGATCATATAGATCATGAAGCGGCAACCAGCCATGGGGATGGCGGCAAGGGGTGAAAGACCATGCCCCAGGTTGTAGGTTGTGATGAAGAGCAGCAGGATTACGGCGGCGCAGAAGGCGATATAGCCCCCGGCCGCAAAAAAAAGGCAAAGTGACACGGCAAAGAGGGATAGCCAGCAGATCCTGGCCTCGTCTGCACCGATCCTACCGGACGGGATCGGCCGGTCGGGTCGTGTCTGCCGGTCCATATCGGCATCGAGCCAGTCGTTCATGGCCATGCCGCCGCAGTACATCAATGAAAAGCCGAGCAGTAGCAGGAATATCTTCTTCAGCTGCCAGTTGCCCGACAGCAGACATGCGGCCAGGGTGTTGATCCAGATCGTCGGCAGATTGCTGACTCTGCACAATTCGAGATAGATACGAACAGGCTTCATGGTTTCACTCCCTGAATACATGATCGAGGATGACATGAAATACATCCTGGGCCGCCACGCTGTCAGAGTTAAGCAGCTGTGGGTCCGAGGACAGGAGCAGCGGCAGTTCTCCGGGATCTTCGGGAATCCTGCCGTGTGAACCTTTGGCGAGCCCGGCATCGATTGGTATCACATCCAGCAGCGTCCTCAACCCCATCCGCTGCTTTAATAGGGAGAGCCCCGCTGTCAACGCCGGAAATTTCAGTTTGGGGTCGAAGAACAATTCGCACGGATCGTAGCCCGGCTTGGCATGGATATTCACCGTCCTTGCGTAATCGGGTGCTTTTCCGTCATCCATCCAGAAGTAATAACTGAACCAGCTTCCCTTGCCCGCAACCAGCACCAACTCACCCGACCGGCCGTGCCCCAGCCCCCACTCCTTCTTCCGGAATGAGTCGAGAATGTGCTCGATCCCCGGCACCTGGCGAAACAGGGCGGCCACCCCCTCCACATCCCTTTTCTGGCGAACATAGATATGGGCAACCTGGTGATCAGCCACGGCGAACGCCCTGCTGGCCCCAGGATCGAGGTATTCCCGCCCCAGATCCGTTTTAGTCGACAGCAGGCCCGCCTCCCGCATGATGCGGTTGGGATGGACCGGCCGGTCAACGGCAGAAATACCGTACTCGGAGAGAACGATGACGCGGCAGCCACGGTTCCGGAAGAAGTCGAGCAGTCTGCCGCAGGCTTCGTCCAACTCCCGCAGATCTCTACTGATTGATCCTTCCGGCCCCACCTTCTGCAGGACGTAGTCCAGGTGAGGCAGATATACAAGATGAAGGACCGGGGAATAGAGCTCTTCAATAGCCATGGCAGCATCGCCGATCCACCGGGTCGAGGCGATGGAGGTGGCGGGACCCCAGAAGCGAAAGAGGGGGAAGGCGCCGAAGCGCCTGGTAAAGACCTGCCGCAGGTGCGGCGGCTGGGTATAGCAATCGGGCAGCTTTCGCCCGTCGGCACAATATACGGGACGGGGGGTAACGCTCCAGTCCGCATCGGTGGCCATGTTGTACCACCAGAAACTGTTGGCGCAGGTGAAGGCCGTATTTATGGCCCGCCCCACCTGCCAGATCTTTTCCCCCTGAATGAGCCGGTTCGACTGTCGCCAGAAAAAAACCTCGGCCAGATCGCGAAAATACCAGCCGTTGCCGACGATGCCGTGTTGCGCCGGCAGCCTTCCCGTAAGAAAGGTCGCCTGCATGGTGCAGGTTACTGCAGGACAGACCGGATGGATCCGGGAAACGCTGTCGGCAAGTTCATTGATCCTTGGCGTATGGGGTCCAAGAAGGGAGGAACTGAGGCCGGCAACATTGATGACCACTGTCCGCTTCACAGCTTTCCCCCAAGCCAGGCGAACTCCCGGGCAATGGATTCGATCACGCCACCCTGGCGCAATTTCGGCGGAAGATTTGCGTAGGTGTAGGTCTCGATTTCCAGAAGGGTCTGGGGCGGAGCCCAGGTGAGCACCTCGCCGATGAAATCGTTTGTTGTCCCGTAGAGGGCGTTGCCGCTGTCGTAGATGGGGAGATGGTAGTGTATGCGCCACTCACCCTGGAGCAGAGGTACATCATTGATGGCATCCGCCAGGTCGGGAAAATGGACGGTACCGGCATGGCTCCTGACACTCGTCTGGTGCTGGTAACAATCATCTCCGAATAGTGCCGCTGCCTGGAGGTGATTCGTGGCGAAACGTACTGCCGAGGAAAGATGAATCTTTGTCACGGCTATGCCCGCCTCGCCCAGCAAAGAAAAGGCTCGCCGTGGTTCCTCATGAAGAACGGCAGCATGGCAGCAATCGAAGCAGATGCCGATCAGCCGACGCAGATCGGCAGGAAAGGCCATCGCTTCCAGGAAGTGGGCCACGTCCCGCGCGGTTTCCAGCAGGCATCCCGGCTCCGGTTCCAGGGCCAGGATGACCGGTTTTCCGGCCGAAGCGGACAACTCCAGCTCCCTGAGCACTGTCAGCAGGTTTTTCCGCACCACCCCCAGATCATCTCTGCACATGTACCGGCCGTAGGCGATGGGCAGGGTGGAGATGGAACCGGTCAGCGAAGGGGGGAGCCAGAGTCTGAGCAGCCGGATCAGGTCCAGGGTATACCGGACCCTCTCCGGGCTGCGCCAGTCTGGCAGATAGGCCCCTTCCTTGACCGGAGTGCCATAAAACTGCCCATGGGGAAAGCCGTTGATGGTGGGGATAAAGCACCCGTCATCGGCGCAGCAGTCGGCGAATCTTCTTGCTGCTGCCGGAGTGACCTGCCGGGCCGCAAGTGCCGAAATCCGAAGTCCGACCGGAAATGCAGCATCGGGAGCAACTACTTCCTTCACCTGCAGCACCTGAGGCCAGACCTTAGTCACAATCTCATCCCAGCTGTGGCCGGGGTGGATATTGGTGCAGTAGGTCAGCACTGGACTTTGAACCGCGGGGATTGGCCGAGAAAAGCGGCGGGATTGCGGAATAGCACACCGCTTATGGCCTCCTCGCTGAAGCCGCGACGCCGCATCTCCTCTCCTGCCTCGACCACCGCCAGGGGATTGCTCACCCCCCAGTCGGCGGCAGAATTCAGCCAGATCCGCTCACAACCTGAGGTCTCAAGGATGTCCACCGCCCGGTCGGCAGAGCATTTGGAGTGGGGATAGAGGGTAATGCCGGCCCAGAAACCCTTCTCAAGGATCAGGTCGACGGTATGTTCCTCGGCGTGGTCGATAAGCACCCTGTCGGTGGAAATGCGGGAATCGGCACCAATTATATCGAGAATAAGACGGGTCCCTTTCAGCTTGTCTTCCAGATGGGGAGTATGAACAAGGATCAGTTCATTTCGCCTCGCCGCCAGCTCCACCTGCCACTCCAGTACCTTGATCTCGTTGCGGCCATTGCGGTTCAGGCCGATCTCGCCAAGGCCCAGGACCGTCGGCCGATCAAGATATTCCGGCAGGATCTCCAGCACCTCCAGAGCCAGGCCGAGATCGACTGCTTCCTTGGGATTGAGGCCGAGCCAGCAGTGGTGGCTGATGCCGAACTTTGCCGCCCGAACCGGTTCGGCGACCGTCAGCTGTTCAAAGTAATCGGCAAATCCTGCGGCAGTTCTCCGGTCATATCCGGGCCAGAAGGCGGGCTCGGTGACGATGGCGATCCCATGCATGGCCATGGCCCGGTAATCGTCAGTGGTGCGGGAAACCATGTGGATGTGCGGCTCAATGATCACCGGGAACATTCCTCCACGCACCCTGCGCGATTTCCGGCGGCAACACGTCCTCCAGGGGCTGCAAAGTGGGATCGCTCAGGAGCAACAGGATCTCCCTGACCCGGTTCTGTTTACCGGAGGAGATGATTTCCAGGGCCTGAAAAAGTGCCCGATAACGGAAATCCTTTCGTGCCTCTTCACTTCCCCCGAAGCGATCAATGCGATCGATGAAGGCGGCGATCTCCAGCAGCCGGGAACGGCACTTGACAAAGTCCCATTCCAGAAGCTCCATTGCCGTTGGTTTGATATTCTGTCGCATCGTCATCCTTTATGGGCCATCAGCCGGTCCCTTGAACTGTGCAGGACCTCCAGGTCCATCTGGTGAAACTCAGCCCGGCAGCCGATGCCGAGCGGAAGGGTTATGCAAAGCGTTCCGCCCAGATGCTGGCGGAAACGGTCGAGAGCTCCTTCCAGATCCAGTTCCGCCAGGACCGGATGGGACAGCCTGAAGCCAAGGTCCTGGAGCAGGTGGATGATCTGATCCCGTTCCTCTTCCCTCAGGAGCCCTTTTTCTGCTGCATAGAGACAATCCAGAGCCATTCCCATGGCCACCGCCTCGCCATGGAGGATCTCCCCACCGCTTGCCTCCTCCAGTGCATGGGCAGACCAGTGGCCGAAGTCGAGGGGACGTGCCGATCCCTGCTCGAAGGGGTCTCCTGCAGCTATATGCTCCAGATGCAGTGCGGCACACCTGATAATCATTTCCTCCATCTGCTCCAGTTCAAGGGCTGCCAGCTTCTTCCTTTGTCCGGACAGCAGTTGAAAGAAACCGGCGTCTTTTATCACCGCCACCTTTACTGCCTCGGCAAGCCCTGCCCGACACTCCCGGTTGGGCAGGGTGCTGAGGAAGTTCAGATCGCTGATGACGGCAAAGGGGGGAGCGAAGGTGCCGACCCAGTTTTTCCTGCCGAAGGAGTTGTATCCGTTCTTGACGCCGATGCCTGCATCGTTCTGGGCCAGTGTCGTCGTCGGCAGCCTGACCAGCCTCAAGCCCCGATGGGCGGTGGCGGCAGCATAACCGGCCATATCAAGGAATGCTCCGCCGCCGATAGCCAGCACCACCGAATGACGACAAAGTTTGTGCTTATGGAAAAGGCGGTGCAGCCGATCCACCTGGGCCGCCCCATTTTTGCATTTCTCGCCGCCGGGAAGGACATGAAGAGGAGAAAGCAGCCTCAGCGCGTTCCTGTGGCTTGATGCGTAAGCTTGGACAGCATCGGCCAGCCCGTCATTTGCCTCGGCAACGCCACTATCGGCAATGGCAAGAACCGGGACCGGACCGGCAGCTTGGAAAACGGTCGCCAGTGCATTATTGGCAGGGGCGAAGACATTTCTGGTGAAGATCACCGGGAAGCGCCACGGCACGCTGAACTCCTGCCAGAATACCCGCTCCCGGTTTTCCTTGTGCCATGCGTCGTCCTGTCCCATTAGAATCAGTGCTTTCTCAGGGTCTGCAGATAGACTATGAGGTCGTCAAGTTTCTCGTCGGGGAGAAACTCCTTGGAAAAAGCAGGCATCGCTCCCGCTCCCAGACGGACCTGGGTCCTTATCAGAGGGCCGGGCAGAGGTTTGTTGTTCAGTGCATGGCCGACGCCGCTCTCCCCCAGGGGATGACACTTGTTGCAGTAGGTCATGAAATATCTTTCCCCTCTGACTTCCTTCTCTGTGACAAGAGTCAATGGACCGGCAACGTTTTCGCCACGCCGGGGAGTGCCGCAAGCGGACAGAAAGAGAAGCGATATGACCAGCAGTGGAATCAGCCGCATCTTGCCCCCTAACATTTCTTCAATCGACAGGCACTGTCTGACTATTTCAGTTCCCGCGTTATTCGCCACAACACTCCGGTTTTCTGCTGGGGAACGGTACCCTTTGCCGTCTCCTTAAGGATCCCGAAATCCACCACGTAAAGCGCTTCTCCCGACGGATCGAAGCGGGCGGCAACGGGGCGCTCTAATCCCTTACTGCCTTGAGCCGATGCAGGCCCTGTCGTTTTCCCCTTGTTGGCGGCGAATTCATGAATGACCCCGGTTCGTACATCCACCCGCACTACCTTGAATCCCACTGCCCCGAGAGACTTGCCGGTCGGCGGCGATTGATCCCCGAACTCGGCCACAAATGCCTCTCCCCGATGGCCGAAGTTGTCGCTACGGGAAAAGTCGAAACCATTTGCCGAAGCATGAACCGGTAGGATGGCCGCCGGATTGGGGGGATGGTTCGGGTACTCTGAGAGCAGGAGCCGCGGTTTTTCCTGGAGGAACGGTTTGAATTGGTTGCCCTCATCCAGCCGCAGTCCGGCGCTGTAGTCGGGCCAGCCATACCAGGTGCCTTGTTTCACCAGCCACAACGGGTCTCCGGCACCGAAAACCGGTCTGCTCCCCCGGTCGTCGTAGCCGTTATCCGTAACGAACAGCTCTCCATCGGGGGAAAAAGCAAGTCCGAAGGGGTTGCGGAAGCCCCAGGCAAAAAGCTCCAAATCCCCTCCCTCCGGCTTCACCCTGAGAATCGCTCCGTTGCATGGAATTCGTCCCTTTATCACCTGGCCTTTAACGGTGGTCGTGCCAAACGGAACAAAGGCCCCGGTTGCAACCTCACCTTCCCCCTTGACCACATCCTTGGTCCGGAAATTTTCGCCGGCAAGTCTGACGTCGCGACAGGCAGTATCGTGAAAATCCGGGTAACGTTTCAACCAGCCGAAGCGAAGGTTGTCCTCGCCGACGATGCCGGAGTTGGTGGCCGTGCCGATGCCGAAGTAGATCAGCCCGTCATTCCCGACGGCAGGGCCGTTGGTGTGGTGGTCACCACGGGAAGGAAGCTGGTCGGCAATTACAGCTATCTTGCCGTCATCGGTGATGCGCAGGATCCTGCCGCCATTGAGCTCCCCCCCTTCGGCAACAAAGAAGGCCCCACCGTGACGGGTAGCTCCTGTCCACGGCCCGTTTTTCCCTCCCTCGGCGATTACCTCCAGCTGCCCGTCCCTGACGCGAAGAAGCCTGGGGGTTTCCCATACCTCGCCATAGGAATATCCCGCCTCCACCACATAAATGTTCCCCTTTTCGTCAAAGGTCACTCCGGTGGGAAAGGTCAGTCCCATAGCAACTGCCTCGATGCGATAGCCGAAAGGAAGGGCAATGTCTTCAGGATCGACGGTTCTGGCATCCTCTGCCAGTTCCGTCGCCCCGCCTCCGCCGCTGGAGGGATGCATGGCGTAACAGCCGACAAGACACGCGTATAAAGCAAAGATGCAGATATATTTCATTTGGCCCATGCCGCTTCCCCATAATGTTAGACCTGCAGGCGTTATTTGAGCAGCTGCAACCGCTCAATCTCGTCCTTGCGGGCGTTGTACTCCTTGTCGTCCATTTTTCCTGCCTTATGTTCGCTCTCTATTCTCTGCTTTGCCTTATGCAGCCGATACTCATACACCCCTCCACCAGCTGCCGCGCCACCAAGTGCCCCGACAGAAGCAGTGCCGCCGGTAGTACCGCAGCCGGCCATAATAAAAAAAGAAAGGAGCGCTATTGCAGAAAGTGTGTTTTTCATGTCCGCCTCCATCAAATTAACAACCTTTTATTAATACAGTTTATTTTCTCTTTTTGTCCTGTCAATGTCACTCCTTGGTTTGTTGTTCACTGACCGTCTATTCAAGTGAAACACCGGACACAAAAAAACCCGCCAGGAGCGGGTCGATTTTGCAACACAGCAAAAATGGCCTGCACACTGGCAGGCCATTTTACGTTCATAGGGTTATGGTTATTTCCCGCTTTTCTCCTCTGCCTTCTTGCCTGGGAAAACCTGCAGCCCCCCCTCCTTGGCTACCGCGTCAAGAAATTCCCTGGCCTTTTTCTCCTCCAGCTGCGCCTTCAATGTGGAGCTGATATAATCTTTAGTCTCTTCAAATGTTGCCGTCCGCTTTTCCTGGCGTTCGTCAACCTTGATGATGTGATAACCGAAGGGGGTCTCCACCACTGGACTAACCTCCCCCGCCTTCAGGCTGAACGCCGCCTTCTCGAATTCCTCGGAGTTGGTCTTGCCGGGGGTCAGGTAACCCAGATCACCTCCGTTGGCTGCCGATTCGGTATCTTCGGAATTTTCACCGGCCAGCTTGGCAAAATCTCCCCCTTTTTTCAGCTGCTCTGCTATTTTCTCCGCCTTTGCCCTGGCTTGAGCCTTCACCTCGGCAGTCGCGTCTTTTGCCGCCGCAAAGTAGATGTGCCTGACCTTGACCCTCTCGGGAACGACGAAGTCCTTCTCGTGCTCCTGGTAATATTTTTTCAGCTCTGCGTCCGGCACTTCCACATTTGCCGTCACCACCTTGCGCAGGTATTCCTGTCCCAGGAACTGGTCGATAATGTAGCTGAGCTGCTCCTTTACCTCCGGCTTCCGTTCGAAGCCTTCTTTTCGCGCTTTGGCTGCCAGGGCTTTGGTCAGCAGGATCTGGTTGACGAGGCTTGCCTGCTCCTGCTCCCCCTGGAATTTCTGCTGCGCCTCCGGTGTCAGGTTGGCGATAACTCTTTCCAGGTCGGCCTGACGCAGAACAAAATCCCCCACTTTGCCCACCACCGGATTTACTTCTTCGGCATGGACCGTTCCTGCCAACAACATTCCGGCAACCAAAGCAAATAAATAACTTCTGACCTGCATGACTCCTCCTTTTATTGCAAAATCCTTAAGAAGTTAGCGACGGGTAATTTTTACACCACTTCACCTGCCCCATCAAGCAAAATCAGGCGATTGTAGCCATGGACAAATTTATCAGGGTAGACAATTGACACCCCACCAATATTAGCTATAGTTAACTTAACCTGTTTCCGAAAAGGTAAGCTTCGAGAGAAATCTCCTGGCGCACAAAGTCACGGGTTTATAATCTTTGATCAGATCTCCGATTTAATCTCAGGTTATCGACAGCCGGGCTACCGAAGAAACAGGTGAAAATCGCTTTTTTAAGCCGCTTACCGGGAAGCCGGTAAGCGGCTTTCTGTTAATATGCCGCGGGTGTAATCCATATGCTGACAGTTTGACAGAAGGAGCATCAATGGCTGGTAGAGGCAGTGGATTTGTTGATCAGACATCACATCAGTCTCTTCCCTCGGCGCTGGCAAATCTGCAGGAAATTCTGCAGCTCGGCAGAGGCAGGCAGTTGGTCATCTTCCTCGATTATGACGGCACCATCGCACCCATTACGCCGACCCCCGACTCTGCGCTGATCACCCCGGAGATGCACCGGGCAATGCTCAGACTGGCGGCAAAATGCACGGTGGGAGTCATCAGCGGCCGCGATTTGCCCGATGTGCGCCAACGGGTCAATATCGATTCGATCGTCTACGCCGGCAGCCACGGCTTTGAGATCGGGGGTCCGAAGGGGCTCCACGTTGAACAGCCAATCGGCATTCAGTGCCTGCCAACCCTTGACCTTACCCACCAGGAAATCTCACGGCAGTTGGCAGAAGTAAAAGGCGCCATCGTGGAGAGGAAACGGTTCGTTATAACCGTCCATTATCGGCTGGTTGCCGAACAAGAAGTGACACTTGTCGAAGCGGCGGTGGATCAGGCCATCCACCGCCATCCCCAGCTCCGGAAAACGGCGGGAAAAAAGATGTTCGAGCTGCTCCCCAACACGGACTGGAACAAGGGAAAAGCCATTCTCTCTCTGCTGGACATACTGGAGATGAATGGCCCTGAGGTGCTGCCCATATATCTTGGGGATGACACCACGGACGAAGATGCCTTTCGCGCCCTGCAGGGAACCGGTCTCGGCATTTTTGTGGGAGAAGAGGCAGTGGAATCGGCGGCAGGTTACGGTCTCAGGGATTGGGAGGAAGTAAGAGAGTTTCTTCTTGAGCTTACTCCATTTTGCCGCGTCTGAAAGACCGGACTTTCGGATAGGGCATCACGTGAGAAGTTCCAGCTGTGCTTCTGCAGAGGATGATTTATCCCAGATCCTTATGAGACTGCGGCCGGAATATTTCGCTTGGTAGAGGGCATGATCGGCTCTTTCGACCAACTGCTCGATGCAAGCATCCTCGGCACCGTCAAGTGAGGCAATTCCCATGCTCAGAGTCACTTTTATCGGGCCTTTGCGGGTGTCGATCTCGGTGCTTTCGATGGCATCCTTGATCCTGCGACCAAGATTTTGGGCTGCTGCCAGATCGGTTTCCGGCATCAGAATGGCAAATTCCTCTCCTCCATAACGGCACGGTGTGTCAGCCTTGCGCATCAGCTTATCAATGGCAGCGGCCAAGGCCTGCAACACCTGGTCACCGATGAAATGGCCGTAGGTGTCGTTTACGCGCTTGAAGTGGTCCAGGTCGATCATGATAATGGACAGGCTGTGGCGGTACCGCCGGTAACGCGCCAATTCACGTTCGGCGATGGAGAAAAAATGACGCCTGTTGTAAAGACTGGTAAGAGGATCAAGCTTTGCCATTTCTTCCGCTTCATGCCTTGATTTTTCCACATCCAGCAAAGCCTTCTTCAGATTCTCAGTCTGCTCCCTTATTTTTCGCCGCTGCAGGAAGTCCTGGCGCATGTAACGCTCTATGGAGTAAGAGGCGGACATACCGGTAATGTTAAAGGCGATAAAGAAAAATGTGTTATTCGTCAGAATCGGCAGGGGAATACTTTTAGTCCAGATGACCAAGACCTCGTAAAGAAGAAAGATTGTCCAGGACAGGACTGTCGCTGCGAGGAAAGGCAGACGGAAAAATGTGTAATAAAACATCAGGCAGAGCAGTAATCCCACGTAGTAGAGGAAGCACCCCGGCGCACCCGCTCCCAGGATCATAGCTATGATCCCGACACCTGCAACAAAACCGGCAAGGACCATCAGCGGATACATGTACTGATAACGGATTTCGGAATAGGCGAGAAAGAAGACCCCGACCAGCAGTGGACAGACTATGTAATAGCGGACGGTCCAGGCAAATTGCTCAATGTCAGGGATAATCCAATGATCGAGAATTCCGAACGAGGCATAGAGCAGAAAACCCAGCGCCAGACACACCCTGATCTGAGGCAGGTTTTTTTCGTAGTTGGCTTTCCGGAATTCTTTTTCCAGATCACGGTCTCGGAAGACCAGGGTAAATGGGCGCAAGGTAGCTCCTGTTGAAGGGGAATGAACCGTACAGATGCGGATGCAATTCATATTCCATAAAGGTAGTTGTTCCTTGACTCCCAATCCTTTTGGACTATGCTTTTTTATAACTGGTTCTAATTCTGGAGGCTGTGCGAGACAGCCGAAAACCTGAAAGGAGGCTCTATGTCCGAATTGGCCAAGGGAAGCACATACCGCTGCTCAAGAAAGGAATGTGGTGTTGAAGTACAGGTGCTGCAGGAATGCCGCAGCCAGGAAGACTGCCAACTGAGCTGCTGTGGTGAGCGGATGCAGCGAAAATAGAAACCTTCAGCAACAACCAGACATGAAAAAAGGCTGCTTTCGCCGGAAGCAGCCTTTTCTGTTAAGCTGTATTTCCCGTTAATCCTCCCCTTCATCCCCCGCTTTCTTGTCTATGTTGGGTGGTTTACCCTTTTTCCTGGGATTGAAATATATGTAGCTGAATAACACCAGCACAACGAGCAGGATGATAACAAAGATGAATCCGTAATTAAACCAGCCCCAGTCAGTTTGGTTCATGGTTCTCACCTCCCTTTTTCGGTCTTTACCTCCCGTTCTGACAGATTTTTCCCGGACGCTTGGCCCCCCACCTGTTCCATCCTGTCCAGGACCTGCTCGGGTGCCACGTCCTTTGCCAGCTCCTTCAGTTCAGGGTTCTGTGACTCCTCGATGCCCATTCTTTCCGCTACCGCAGTCACCAGAGTTATGATACGCGTCACCTCGTGCTCGGCCAAAAGGCTTATGTGCAGGCTCAGCTCTGCCCGCTTGTCGGATATGGCCTGCATTCTGTTCTGGCTGATAAGGACGAAGGTGGAAAGAAAGATTGCCTCCACCGATGCCGCCATGGCCAGTATGACGAAACTGGGATCAAAGGGATGAATGAATGGCATCCATCCTGTGTTGATAAGAATCCAGCTACCGAAAACCACAACATGCAAGTAGACGAACGGCATGCTGCCGGTGA
The DNA here is from genome assembly GCF_000022265.1 of Geotalea daltonii FRC-32. Taxonomy (NCBI): domain Bacteria; kingdom Pseudomonadati; phylum Thermodesulfobacteriota; class Desulfuromonadia; order Geobacterales; family Geobacteraceae; genus Geotalea; species Geotalea daltonii. The sequence continues at coordinate 356,566 of NC_011979.1, read as the reverse complement.
AACGGGTGATGGCATCGGCGATCCTGTCCTCTCGTTTTTTCTCCTGCTCTTCCACCTGGCGCCGGGCAAGGAGTGCCTCGATGTTCCGGTCGACAACGGCAGCCATTTCCCCGTTTTTTGCCCCGTCGCTATGGTTCAGTCCGGTCGCCGCCATACAGCACTCCATTAAACTTTTTATCTGTCGGAGACCAAAAAGGGGGGACAGCACCGTTTGGTTTCCTGTCCCCCCCTTCATAAATTATACAAGTCTTCAGCGTAACTACAGCATCGGGTACATTCATGCTAATGAATTAATACCAACCGGACCCACCACTGCCCTTTGTGCCGCTGGTGCCGCTGTCCATGCTTCCGCCTGTGCCGCTGCCTGTTGATCCGCCGCTGCTTGAGCCGGTGGAACCACTGGTGTCTGTCGAGCCGCCGGTGCCGGTTGTGCCCCCGGTGCCGGTTGTTTCCGATCCAGTTGATCCGCCAGTCCCTGTCCCATAAGTGCTGCTCCCGGTATCGCTGCCGGTACTGCCGCCAGTGCCTCTACCTGTTTGGCAACCTGCAGTAAAAACGAGACCAGTCAGGGCGGCCAAGGCTGTCAGGGTAACGATGGATCTTCTGACTTTGTTCATATCGACTCCTCCCCATTAATAAAGTGTTTTTTAGCTTACAAAAAACTGCTCCCTGAAAGTATAAAGAAGAAGATCGGACCTGGCAACCCAAAAAGTTAAACAGAATTCATTATCTCGCCACTCATACTGATCACGCAATGAAAAAGGACCGGCAGGCAGCAGCCGGTCCTCTGTTTAATGAAAAAATAAGCGTCTATTGATATTGAACATAAAGGGGCTTCGGCTCAAGTTTGAGCAGGTCCTGTGGAGTCATCAGTGGATCCCCTTTTTTGGTGTCATTGTGGTAGAAGAGCTTGAACCCTGTATACTGAACCGGTTCGGAGATGATATAGTCCTTGTAGGAATCGCGTTTCAGCCATGGCGCCCCCCAGCCGTCCATATGCATGACTATCTGGACTTCAGGGCGCAGGGCGATCTTCTTGAAGTTGGTGACCCCGTTGCGAGTAAAGCGGTGCACCGTGAACAGCTTCGGCGGCAGGTTATATTTCTTCACCAGATCGCGGAGATAGCCGGAGGCATAATTGATGTCCTCGGCGTCATAGGTGCCGATCTTTTTGCCTGGAACCTTGCCGCTCTTGATCAGATTGAATTCCGGGTCGATTCCCAGGTGGACGTCCGGGTTCTTCAGGATCCATTCGAAGCGCGGCAATATATTACGGATATCGTCATGACCGGTCTGGATATCTATGAAGAGAACGGCATTGGCCTCTTTCGCCCAGCCATAGACCTCGTTGATAATTTTGTCGGGCATCACCATCCTGTACTTGCCTGCCTTGCCCGGTTCACCCTGGGCCACTACTGCAATCAGGTGGAGGGCTGGCTGCACCGGAGTCGACGGATCCGCCTTCTCCCAACGCGCTGCCTCTCCCTTCAGACGGCGCAGCATGTCGTCCTTCTGAAATTCTCCAAGGGCGCCCATCCGTTTGGAAAGTGGATTGCCGTAATAGGCGACGATGCGCTTCCTGGGCAGAATGGAGCCGGGCAGCGGCTCCGCACACTTGACCGGCCAGCCGCAACGCTTGGCATAGGCAGGGTCTTCACCGGCAAGGTACTTGCCCTTGGGAGATTTGGCCTCAGCCTTTGCAGAGGTATAGGTTTTGCTCGTCGCACCGGCAGCCGTTTTGGCAGCTGAGCTGGCTGTGGCAAATGCAGCTGCGGCCGGAGCAGCAACTGTCTCTGCCTGCTTTGCCGTGGTCGCTGCGGCAAAAGCCTTGGCTTGGGCAGGGGAAGATTGGCTCTCGGTACATCCAGACAGGCTGAATGTTGCGGTCATGGCAAGGAATACCAGACCGACAGGAAAGGAAGTCAGGCCTTTTCGGTTGCCGGCCAGGATCGGAATTCTTTTCATCAGTTGTTCTGCTCCTTTGACTGTGTTGAAAATGGTTGATACGCAAAAATAGCCGGGGGCCGATTCGTGTGACTTCGGCAACCCGGCTATTCCTAAGGCCTGCAGGTTTTCCGTTCATCCTTTGCGGATGGCTACTCGTTGGTCAAGCACCACACTTCTTCAACAATTTACCTGAAACCGCACAAATAAGTCAAAAATTTTCTTCGTACTATCCTATACATATAGTTTCTGCTCATCGGTATAATAGGTCGTCTTCTGGGCAATCTTCTCCTTGATGATCGGTCGTCCCGTGGGTGATGTTTTGCGGGAAGGGTTATGCACCTGTAGGAAATCCCGGATCTCACCGGCAGTGATGCCGGGATTCCTCTCCTTGATGGAGACAATGGCCCACTGCAGGACTGCCGGTATTTTTTCCGCAAGCACTTCAATGGTCTGGGGGGTCAGCTTTCCCATCAAAGACAGGGGTGAGATGCGGGCTTCCCACAAGATCTCGTCAGCATAGGCGTTGCCTATGCCGCGCATCACTTTCTGGTCGATGAGAAACGCCTTGGCCTTAGCCTTCGGAAACCTGGAAATCAGGCGTTTCAGCTCATCGACGGTTACCGCCAGGGCATCAGGTGAAGCTTCCGCCTTTTCCGGATCGAGTGCCGCCATGGCCATGGCTTTTTCATCGGTGACGACAAGGCTTGTATCGTCCTCGAAGCCGATCACCAGCTGCGGAAAAGGAACCTTGTCCGGCTTGCCGGTTATAACGAAGCCGCCGGTCAGCATCAGATGGACGTGTAATATTTTGCCGTTGCCAAGGAGAAACCGGATCTCCTTTCCCCAGCGTTCCACACCTTCTATCACCTGATCCTGCAATGATTCTGCAAGTTCCCGGGGAGAAACATTCAGGCGCAAATTTCTCCCGCACGTCACCGATCGTATCATTTTCTTCGTTACCCTCTTACCCAGGTTTTCGGCAAAAACAGTCAGATCAGGCAACTCCGGCATCTGCTACTCCTTTTTCATTTAATAAATCGAAGGCCCGCAGGAAGCGGGCCCAGTTTGCTGACGAAGTCACAATATGTAAGGCTGATCAAAAAGCCCTAAGTGCAAGGCGCCCGAAACCTGAGGAGTGAGGCGTACTTAACGGTACGCCGCAGCGACGACTGGTAAGGGCAACGCCGCAGATGGGGCTTTTTCATCAGACTCAGGCCCGCAGGAAGCGGGCCATCGTCATCATACCGGTCGTTGGTTGTTCACTATTTTTCCTGGTTGGCACTGAAAAGCCCTCTCATCCGGCCAAGCCCTCACCCAAGGAGAAGGATCCCCATCGGGTTGCTATTTGACCTTGGCGCCCACCTTCGCTGCCAGTTCCTGTGCCTGCTGCAGATGCTGTTCGAGAACCGGCAGCGTCTTTTCCGCCCACGCCTTTACCTCAGGGTCCTTCACCTTCTGGGTCGCCTTCCTGAAGTCATCCACATCATGCTTATGGTCCTTGACCATATCGGACATGTATTTCTTATCGAATTCGGCGGCGGAAGCCTTGTTCAGCTTGTCCACCATGGATCTGTGTTTGCGCTCAAGCTTGGTGGGCAGGGTAACGTTTTTCTGCTGGGCGAGGGTCTTCAATTCCTCATTGGCCTTGCCGTGATCCGTCACCATCCGCTTGCCGAAGTTTTTTACCTCCGGGTTCTGGGCCTTCGACTCTGCCAATTGACCCAGCTCAACCTCCATCATGCCCCCACTGGCCGCCTTTTTGATGAAATCCTTGTCTTTACCCGCCAAACCCTTGTCTGCAGCAAAGGCCAGCATTGTCACAGTGCTTAAAACAAAAAGACTGATCAATAAAATTATCGATACCCTTTTTTTCATGGCAGCTCCTTTCAGTTGTAGGTAACTACATCCCGTCGAATCTAATTCAGCCGTAGGCGGCCTTTACCTTCGCTCTGCCGCAGTTAGTTTCCATCCGGAAAGGGTTCTTTTCTGCCCTGGCGGCGTCAATCTGCGGGCTTACTTGTGCGACGTACCGATGTACGTCTCCGCGCAAGCCCTTGATTTCCTTGCCAGAACAAAAAATCCCCTCTTTCCGAATCGGAAACCACTAGTTTCTCATCCGGAGTTTCCGGATGGAAACTAGTTATCGCTACAGCCGGTTCTTCAACAGGTCCTTCCCCTTCTGCACCAGGTTGGCGTTCGTCTCCAGCACCTCGTTGAAATACTGGCGAGCCTCACGGTCCCCTTCCTGGTCGGCATCCCTCATATACTGGTTACATGTATCCGCCGCCTGTGAAGCATTGTAGATGACGCTGATGAGATCATAGTCCTTGTCCTTGAGCTTTTCAGCCATGATGTGCCTCCTTGCGTTGGATTAGTGCTTATTTAAAAAGAATAAAAGAGTACTCCACAATGTCAACGGCAGGGAGTACGGCAAATCCGCCTTTTTCGGGCATAGGGTAATCGTGGCCGGCGCCGTCATCATGGTCATGGATGGAATTATTTTACGCTGAGGGTTTCAGGGTCCGGTACGCGCAGGGAGGATGAAAGAGGCGTTTTCATTTTTTAGTAGTCTTTGCCGAGAGCTTTTCCAGGTAGCGCTGAGCCGTTATAGAGCCTTTGCGGGCAGCGCGATTCAGCCAGTAAGCTGCCTCGTCGTTATCTTTTTCCACTCCATCTCCCTTGGTGTACATAACCCCCAGATACACCTGGGCTTCGGTGGATTCTTGCTCTGCCGCCATGCGGAACCAGCGCACCGCCTCCCGGCGGTCCTTTTCTACCCCTTCGCCGCGGGCATATAATCCCCCCAGATAAATCTGAGCCTTGACGTAGCCCTGTTCTGCCGCCAGCCTGAACCAGTTCAGGGTTGCGGCCATGTCCTCGGCCACCCCGTCCCCCCTGGCATACATCAACCCAAGGTTGTACTGGGCTCGGGCATCCCCCTGGGCCGCCGCCCGACTGAACCAGCAGAATGCTTCCCCCAGGTCCTTGGCTACCCCTTCACCATTCAGGTAGAGAAGACCCAGATTGAATTGGGCACTGGCGTGACCGCCGTTAGCAGCACGCTGGAACCAGACTGCAGCTTCGGCAGGGTCGCGCTGCACCCCTTCGCCCTTGTAATGCATGACGCCGGCAGCAAAATCACCGGCCGAATCACCTTCCGATTGAAAGTGACGCAGTGCTCCGGCGTAATCCTTTTGCTGGTAAGAAACGAGCCCGGAATTCTGCACGCAGCCGGTAAAAAGCAGCATTGCCATCAGAAGGAGGAGAAACAGGCAGGTAGCTGTGAGATTACTGTAGGGAATCCTGTACATGTTCTTCAACATGCAAAAGTCACTCCTTATGGATTCATGATCTTCAGGCAAAAAACAGGCTGAAGAGAACCAGGAAGGTGAGCTGACAAGCCGCCACCAGCCAGCCGTTACGCAGCATGGACTTCATATCGGTTGATTCGGCAAATCCGAGGGAACTGACCATATTAGCCCCTGGGAAGACAAAATTGTGCACTCTCGTTGCCACCACCAGGGCAAGGGACCAGGCGAGCATAGAGACGGCATATTTGGCAAGCAGCGGATTGAACATCTCGTGAAGCAGCTTGAGAGTGGCCACCGTCGCGCCGCTGATGCCGAAGGCGCCGAGAAATCCGCCGGTGATGACAATGGCCGACTTGCCGCCGCTCTCCATCATCGGTTTCAGCAGTGTTGTCAGGGCAGCAAAGCCACCTGCCTTTTCCACAAAGATGATAAACGGGTCCAGGAGGAGAAAGAGTAGGAACAGCCCCACATTGCCGGCCATGCCGTGGATGATGTGCCTGAGGATTTGCTCGAACCTGAGGCCCCCGGTAAAACCGGTGATGAATGAAAGCCCCAGCATGATAACCACGACAAACGAAGTCGGCGCCTTTACCGCGATGCCATAGATGACGGCGACAACAAAGGCCACCGTAAAGGCAAGGGTAGCATGCCGGTTCTGCCGAGTCGGCTCGAAGCGCTCCAACTCCTCCGGTTGTTCATAGGGCGTCAAATGGCGAGTATTGCGCTGGATGCGCTGAATCATCAACCAGGTCACCGCGAGGGTAATGAGGGCAACCGGGCCGGAAACATAGAGCAGCATTTCCCCGTAGCCAATATTGGTCAGGCCGAGCAGCGTTATCACCGGCGGGGAAAAGGGCCCCAGGATCAGCGCCTCCTCCCCCACCGCCTGGAAAATGACCCCCACTGTGCTCCGGGACAGCCCAAGGGCTGCGGCAATGGGGAGGACGATGGGGGCGATGATGGCATTCCCCCCCGCCATGGTCCCCAGCAGACCGACAATGACGAGACAAGCAACCATGATGCCCAGCATGGCCTTCCTCTCCGTGTCCACCCCTATACTGTAGATGATGCCGTGGACGATGGTGTGGGACACTTTGGTGGCATTGAGCACCTCGCCCAGGCCCCGCCCAAGCATGATGATCAGCCCCACCAGCGCCAGAAAGGATCCCATGCTGCCGGCCAACGCCGTTCCCAGGGAAACCAGGGTCTGTTGACTGAGAATGGCCCCGATGACAACACAGATCACGGTGGCGGCCAGGATGTCCACATTGCGGAATACCAGGATAATGTAGACCAGGAGCGGCGCCAGGCCGAGCAGGCCCCAGAAAATGCCGGGTACTGTTTCAAGGGACATTAGATTCTCCTTTAGCAATGGCTTGTTCAAAACGGAAGGTGTTCTCTTTTTTAGAAGAGAGCCTGCGCAGGACCCGTCCTGGTCTTCGCCCGGTAAGCTTGCCGTCCCAGATCACCGGTTCCCCGGCCACGAAAAGATGTACGATGCCGGTGGCGTAGCGGTGGGGATCCGCGTAATCCGCCTGGTCCCTGACCGTTGCCGGATTGAAGAGGACCAGATCGGCGACATAACCCTCCCGCACCAGCCCGCGGTCGCTCAGCCCCAAGCGGGATGCCGGCAGTCCAGTCATCTTGTGGATGGCTGCCTCCAGTGACAGCAGGTTTTCATCCCGCACATAGCGCCCAAGGACGCGGGTAAAAGTACCATAGGAGCGGGGATGGGTCGCTTCACCAGAGGCATCCCCGGCATTGAGGCCATGCCCGTCGGAACCGACCATGACTGCCGGATCGGCGAGAATGGCCACCACATCTTCCTCTGCCATGGAAAAGAAGATGGCACCCACCTCCCCCTTCTCTTCCACCAATAGCCTGATCACCGCTGCGGCGCCGTTGCACCCCCAGCGGTCGGCAATCTCGGCGATAGTCTTGCCGGAGAAATGGCGGTTTTGCCCGGAGCGGCAATTACTGATCATGATTCCTGCCGCTCCCTCGCGGGCAGCCATGGCGCTGTCGATTTCAGCCGTTAGTTGAGCCCGCAGCTCGGGTGCCTGCAGCCGCAGCAAGAGGGAAGAAGCTCCTCCTTCGTGGGCCCACTGTGGGACTAGGGCCGCCAGGGTGGTAGCTGAAGCCGCATAGGGATACTGATCGGCTGCGATATCCAGGCCAGTTGCGCGTGCCGCTGCAATTTTCTTCAATATTTCTCCGGCGTGTCCCCGATTGCTCCTCCCCATGGCCTTGAGGTGGGAAATCTGCACCCGCACTCCGCTCTCCCTGCCTATGGCCATGGCTTCTTCAAGGGCCGCCGCCAGCCCTTCCCCTTCGCTGCGAATGTGGCTCGTGTACAGGGCGCCATGATCTGCCAAGGTACGGGCAAGGGCAATCAGTTCGTCCCGATCTGCATAGCTTCCCGGCGGATAAATAAGCCCGGTGGACATGCCCCATGCTCCCTGCTGCAGGGCTATTTTCAACGTTACCTGCATCTGCTCCAGCTCGCCGGGGGTCGGCGGTCGGCTTTCCATGCCCATGGCAGCTATACGCAGGGAAGCATGCCCCACCAGCGGCGCCACGTTGATCCCCATCCCCGGCCGCTCGACCGCTTCGCTCCAGGAGGCGAGGTCATTCCAGGCAATGCCGCCCGCGGGCTGGCAGAAGTCGTGCAGCGCCAGATATTCGGCCAGTTGACGCTCTCCCCCTGCAGCCACCGGGAAAAAGCTCAGCCCGCAATTACCGGTCACCTCCAGGGTTACCCCCTGAAAAGCCTTGCTTTCCACCAGCGGATATCGGAACAGGGTCATATCCGTATGGCTGTGGATGTCGATGAATCCAGGAGCCAACACGAGGCCGGCCGCATCCACTACCTTGTCTGCAGGGAGACTGGAATTTCCTCGGCCGACGGCAAGAATGCGCCCCTCTGCCATCAGAACATCGGCCGGACAGGCGGCCCCTCCGCTGCCGTCAACCAACGTTGCGCCTTTTATGAGCAGCGAATTCATCGATCCACCTCCGACAGCCTCCCTTCAAGGAGGCGAACATATCCTACGGTAAATCACAGGGAGATAAAAGGGGAAAAAAGAGTCAAGATCTTCACTTGAAATGACCAGTCACCTCTGTTACCATTAAAAACACTTTATGTTTACCGGAGTCCGACTGGAACCCGCCAGGATAGTCCGCCAATCTTTAATGAAAGAGTAAATTTTTTCTTTATCGAGCCGGTCGCCGTGTGGCATTATTTCCATCCGGCATCACACCCCTTTGCGTCAGGAGAATCCATATGCCTATCCTTGTAACAGGTGGCTGCGGCTATATCGGCAGCCATGTTGTCCGTCAGCTCAGTGAAGCGGGGCTTGAAGTAATTGTCTATGACAACCTTTCCACCGGTTCTGCCGAGGCCCTTGTCAACGGCGAAAGACTCATTGTCGGCGAACTGTCCGACGCGGAAATGTTGGAACAGGTTTTTCGCGCTCACTCACCGAAGACCGTACTTCATTTTGCCGCTGCCATCGTCGCCCCGGAGTCGGTTTCCGACCCGCTCAAATACTATGGCAACAACACCTGCAATACCATGAATCTGCTCAGAACCTGCGTTAAATTCGGTGTGGAGCGTTTTATCTTTTCCAGCACCGCGGCCGTCTATGGTCTCCCTGAAGAGGGTATTGCTTCGGAGGAGTCCCCGACAGTCCCCATCAACCCCTATGGAACTTCCAAATTAATGAGCGAATGGATGCTCAGGGACACCTCAATGGCCCATGGGCTGAAATATGTGGCGCTACGGTACTTCAACGTTGCTGGGGCTGACCCTGAAGCGCGCATGGGCCAGAGGACCCCCGACGCCACCCATTTGATCAAGGTATGCTGCCAGGCGGCCCTGGGAATGCGGCAGCAGGTCTCCATCTACGGCACCGATTACCCTACCCCCGACGGTACCGGCATTCGCGACTATATCCACGTGGAGGATCTGGCTTCCGCCCATCTGGCCGCCTTGCGCTACCTGGAAAACGGAGGGCAATCCGAAATCATCAATGTGGGCTACGGACAAGGATCAAGTGTCCGGGAGGTGGTCGAGGTGGTACGCCGCGTATCGGGAGTGGAATTCACGGCGGTGGAGTCGCCACGCCGTCCCGGCGACCCGGCCTCCCTCATTGCCAGGGCAGATTACGCCCGGAATCTCCTTAAATGGACCCCTCGCCATAATAACCTGACGCAAATCGTTACCGATGCCTGGCGCTGGGAGCAGAAACTCTTCAAAGGGAAGCTCCCGTAACTTCCAACGCCAATATCACCTTCCACTGCCCCGTCCACCTTTTTGGACGGGGTCCAATTACCTCCGCCGGGCCTTTTTCGTCCACCCCATTCCAGCAATACCTAAATAACGGCAATAGATTGCATTCTCCTAACCGTGTGTTATTAGTTTGGAATACCAAGTTAGCTAATTCTAACGGAAGCCTGAGCGTGGGGCTGATGGAGGAGACACAATGGAAGCTGCAACTGGAGCAACCCGGAGTGGCTTGGAAAGAGGGGCAAAACAGCATGGAAAGGAGCGGATCAATGTGGGCCGAAACGAGAGGACCGCATCCATGATCGGTGGGGCGGCGCTTGCCGTTTCAGGGCTGACAAAGCTGGCCCAAAAGCGGATTCTGCCGGGAATGGCACTGATGGCAGCAGGAGGGATGTTCCTCTACCGCGGCAAAACCGGCCATTGCGATCTGTTCGAGGCAATGGGCGTTGACACCGCCGGAACTGAAGACAAGGGGCTGAGCGTGGAGAAGGTGCTGACCATCAACCGCTCTCCACAGGAAGTCTATGAATTCTGGCATAACTTCGAAAACATCCCCAGATTCATGCGTCACCTGGATACCGTCCGCACTACCGGCGGCCGCACCTCCCACTGGAAGGCAAAGGGACCGGCCGGGGTAACGGTTGAATGGGATGCGGAGATACTGGAAGACTACCCGGGGCAGAGGATCAGCTGGCAATCCCTGGGTAATGCCGATATCCCCAACGAAGGGTCGGTGGAATTCATGGAAGCCCCCGGTGGACGCGGCACCGAACTGAAGGTTAATCTGTCCTATCGCCCCCCCGGTGGAGCAGCCGGAAAAATAGCGGCCAGGGTTGCCCACGGCATCAATGCCCAGGTCATCGAAGAAGACCTGAAACGCCTGAAACAGATTATGGAGACTGGAGAAACCGCCACGGCGGCCTACAGGGGAAGTGAAACCTTCCACTGATCCGGCCACCTCACACTACAGGAAAGGAGGCTCTATGAAGGCTGTTTGCTGGCACGGGAAGCACAATGTGCAGGTAGATACTGTTCCGGACCCCCAGATCCTCAACCCTCGTGATGCCATCGTCAAAGTCACCCTCTCCGGCATCTGCGGCTCAGATCTGCATCTCTATAACGGCAAGGTCCCGACCATGAAAGAAGGGGACATCCTCGGCCACGAGTTCATGGGCGAGGTTGTCGAGGTGGGCTCAGCCATTACTTCAATCAGCCGCGGCGACCGCGTCATCGTTCCCTTTCCCATAGCCTGCGGCGACTGCTGGTACTGCCAGGAGGGGCTGTGGGCCCTCTGCGACAACTCCAATCCCAATTCCTGGATGCTGGAAAAACTCTATGGAGACACCGGCGCCGGCATATTCGGCTATTCCCATCTGTACGGCGGCTATGCCGGTGGGCAAGCGGAATACGTCCGCGTTCCCTTTGCCGACACCGGTCTGGAGAAGGTCCCTGCGGAATTGGGCGACGAGAAGGTACTTTTCCTCACCGATATCCTGCCCACCGGTTACCAGGCCGCCGAAAACTGCAATATTCGGAAAGGGGACACGGTTGCCGTCTGGGGCTGCGGGCCGGTAGGGCTTCTGGCAATGAAATGCGCCTGGCACCTGGGAGCGGGCAAGGTATTCGCCATAGACCGCTTCCCCGAGCGACTGGAAATGGCCCGCATGCACTGCAAAGCTGAAACACTCAACTATGAAGAAACCGACATTACGGAAGCGCTGCACAACATGACCGGCGGGCGGGGCCCCGATTCCTGCATCGACGCCGTCGGCATGGAAGCCCAGGGAACCGGATTCGAAGCAGCCTATGACACGGTCAAACAGACCCTGCACCTGGAAAATGACCGCCCCATTGCCCTGCGCCAGTTGATCAAGGCGTGCCGCAAGGGAGGAACTATTTCTGTGCCGGGCGTATACAGCGGCTTTGTGGATAAAATGCCCATGGGTGCCATTTTCGCCAAAGGGTTGACCCTCCGCGCCGGACAGACTCACGTCCAGAAGTACCTGCGGCCGCTGATGCGACTGATTGAGACCGGGGAGATCGACTCGTCGTTTCTCATCACCCACCGCATGTCCCTGAATGATGCACCCATGGGCTACGAACTCTTCGACCGCAAGCAGGACGGCTGCGTCAAGATCGTCCTCAGGCCCCAGGGGACCAGCCAGACCGTACACTGATGGAAGCAGGGCCAACCGAGCTGTTTCAACACTTACAGGAGGCGGCCATGGCACAGCAATCTCACCAGTTCTTCGAGCTTCTCAAAAATGATCACCGCCGGGCGGAGCAGCTCATGCAGCAGATCTCTGCCGCATCCCGCGAACAAAGGCAGGAGCCTTTCATCACCCTGCGCAACGAACTGCAGGCGCACTTCCAGATCGAGGAAAAATTCTTTTACCCGAAACTGCTTCCCATTCAGGACATGAAGGCACTGGTGGAAGATGCCCTGGACGAGCATCAGGAGGCCAAAGACCTGCTTTTACAACTGGAAAAGATCGGCTTTGGGGCCGAGGATTGGCAGGAAACCTTCAGCAAGCTTGAGGATGGGATCAGACACCATCACGAGGATGAAGAGCAGGAAATTTTCCCCAAATGCACCCAGTTTCTCAAGGACCAGGATCTGACCGACATGGCCAGGAAATCGGTACAGGAAAAGGAGCATTTTCTCACACGCGCTGCCAAATCAAGTTCAGCCAGGCCAGGAGCGAGGAGGAAACCCACAAGAAAAGAAATTCACCCATAGGCATGAAAGGAGAAAACCACATGAAACAAGCACGACCCGGCTTGATGGAAGTGATTTTATTGTTCATTGCCATGACAACTCTTTTAACAGCAGGATGCGGTGGCGGTGGAGGGGGCGCAGCAGCAACACCCAGCGGTACCGCCAGCATTCATATAACCGACGCACCCGACCTGAACTACGACCATGTCTGGATTACGGTAACGGAAGCGTGGTTCCACAAGCTGGATACCGACGACCTCACCGATGCCGGATGGATCAAGTTTCCCCTGTCAACGCCAAGAACCATCGATCTTGCCGCCCTCACCGCCGGCCAGACCCAGGAGGTCTGGAGCGGACTAAACCTGCCCGCCGGCGAGTATGGACAGATCAGGGTCTTCCTGGCCCCCACCGAGGGTCCAGCCCGGGCTTCCTTACCCAGCGGGGTCACCTTCAACAACGAAGTTGACTATACCGACAGCACCGGCGCACATAAAGTACCTCTGCGCATTCCATCCCCCGGACAGGGGATCAAGGTTCTGCCGGAAACGCCGATCATCGTCGCCGGCGGCGACCTGAAGCTGGCGCTGGACTTCAACGTCGGCGAAGACGTGGTGCAGATCTTCCGCCAGGGACGGATGTCATCGGCGCAGAATCTTGCCGCCGTGCCGACCAGAGCCAAGGAATTCATTCTCAAGGCCCGTCTGAGATATTTCGACATGAACAACGCCGGTGCCATAACCGGCACATTGGTGCCTCCTGCAACTGCTTTCGGCAATTCCAGCAGTGCCTTCCGCAATATCAGCGGCGCCTTTAACAATATGAGCAGTTCCTTCAGGACCGCCTTCCAGAACTATACGGGCAAGAATTTTACCATCAAGGCCGAGCAGGTAAACCCGGCAACCTCATTGCGCCAAGCCCGGCGCGCAACGAGCATCGACAGCAGCGGCCGGTTCACCCTTTACCCGCTGCCGGTTTTCGGTACCGCCACCACAGCCACCTATGACCTGGTCATCAGAGGGCGCAACGTGGAAACAATCATCATCAATGGTGTCAAAGTCCACAAGGGTGGCAACCCGCAGCAGGCTACCGCCGTCAGTTCCCGGCCAATCAGGCTTACAACAGGAACTGAATATGCGGTAGACGTAAATGCAAAACCCGCCGGGGCTGCCATAACTTTCTACCAGACCCTGCCCACAGACCCGGTTCCCTACGAGATCCGCTTCAGGCACATCGATCCCTTCAGTGCCACCGGCAGTTTCAGCACTCCCATCGAGCTGTCCTCAGGCCCGCTCCATGTGGGAGCATTCGCCAATGGGGGACCGATCACCTTCAACCCCGTTACTCCCAACGAAGGGCTGGGCGGTTTCAGAGCCATTGCCACCGCAGAGCTGTTCAACGCCAGTCAGCTGACAAATGTCAGTTCGCTGACTCCGCTGATCGCTTTCACCCCTCTGGCCATCTCGGCACCGGCCACGGCCAGAACCATCAGCGGCAAGATCACGGTCAAGGATGCGGGGCTTGACCAGGGAATCATGCTCATTACCCACGGCGGCACCCTTGTGGACACCCTGGATCTGAGCGACAAGGTCAAGGTGGGTGATAATCCTTACACCACCGGCAACCTGCCTGGCGGAACAACCGCTGCACCGCTGCCCGGCGCCTTCTATGACCTGTTCGTCCTAGGCTGGAGCGCAGCTCAGCCGGATAACACCACCGAAACCGGAAGCGCAACCGGCGTCAACCTTAAGACCGGCAACGGCACCGCCGACATCACCATGTCAAAGCTCTAGACCTGCCGGAGGAGGGGCAGCTGCTCCTCCTCCCTACCGGCAGTGCTTTCGGCCTGATCAGCACTGACAGCCGTAGGCGTGACAATGCTCAACACCCACAAAAGGAGGCATTACATGGCCAGAAAACAGAGCTCCGAAACCGACGTTTTCCAGATCCTGCGCACTGACCACCAGGAAGTTAGCAAGCTTATGGACAAGATCAAGCAGGCCGATGGACAGCAGAAGCAGCAGCTGTTTTCCCAACTGCAGGAAGAACTCAATAACCACATGAACCAGGAAGAGAAGTTTTTCTATCCCAAACTGGAAGAAATCGAAGATCTGGCCGACCTGGTTCAGGATTCCTATGCCGATCACGATGACATCAGACAGATACTGCAGCAGATGAACGAGCAGGACTTCAACTCAGAGGAGTGGCAGGCAAACTGCGAAGCACTGGAGGATACCAAGGACGATCACGTGGATGTGGAAGAGGAAGAGATCTTCCCCCAGGCCATGGAACTGGTGGACGCTAGCGTTTTGAACCAGATCGGCGAGCAGATAGCTGCAGAAAAGGCCAAAACGGTCGAACCAGCAGCAGCCAAGGCGCCAAGGCAGCAGAAACGGCCACCCAGAGCTCATGCCTGACGAGCAGGGGGCCCAAACCATGGTAAAGGAGGTATATATGGACCGTGAAGAGATCCTCGACCAACTGGAAAAACTGATCAAGCTGGATGTGGATGCCACCCATGCCTATGACCAGGCAATCAAGAACATGGATCAATCCATCGTCCGGGACAAGCTTCTCTCATTCCAGGGAGACCATCGCCGGCACATCGATGTGCTTTCGGAAAAGATGAGAGAACTGCAGGGTACGCCACCTGACCTGACTGCCGACTTCAAGGGCTTTTTCATCAAGGGATTTACGGCACTACGCAGCATGATGGGAACCAAAGGGGCACTGCAGGCCATGGAAACCAACGAAAGGCTTACCACCTCCACCTATGAGAAATCAAGCGGCCTGGGCTGGCCAGCCGACATTGCCGCAATCGTCCGCTCAAATTGGGCCGACGAGCAGCGCCATCTCTCCTTCATCCGCGAGGCACTCTCGGGAGGCCATGTCTGATTTCGGGTGATGGAATTAAAAAAAGGGCTTGAATCCAATAGATTCAGGCCCTTTTTCTTTGCCTTGCTGGTCCCGGTCAGCCTTTTTTGCTTTGCTGGCTCTGCTGCTGTGATGATTTACTCCGGGACGAGCCTTGATGTTCCTTGCCGTATGACTTCATTACGTCAGCCATGCTGCCATATTCCCTCTCTTCGAAATTCTGGAGCTGACTGATGACTTCCCTGTCCGCATGTTCATGCTGGGCATGCTTGATCAGGTCCTGTTTGCTGGCAGGGAAGCTGATCCCTTTCAGATTCTTGGTGACATTGGCGGGAGATTGACCGCCGCCACGTCCGACATTACCTGGAGCCATAAGCGTACCTCCTTTTCGTAGATTTGTCGCAGCCTTGTCGGCTCTTAACAATTTTAACACCGTGCAAAGGCCTGACAACCGCTTTTTTCGCTGGTCATCCCGGATTCAGCGCGTTGCAATGCCCTCCACAACTGCTACACTACCAGTTAACGGGACCTAATCCAAGAAGGGAGGTACGGATATGAAAGCAGTTGTGTGGCACGGAGTGGGCGACATCCGGCTGGATGATGTCGCTGAGCCGAGGATCGAACAACAGACCGATGCCATCGTCAAGATAACTGCCAGCGCCATCTGCGGCACCGATCTCCACATGGTGCGCGGCACCATGAGCGGGATGAGGCCGGGGACCATTCTCGGCCACGAAGGGGTCGGCACGGTGGAAGAGGTCGGTACTGCCGTGCGCAACTTCAAGCCTGGCGACCGGGTTCTTATTCCATCCACCATAGCCTGCGGCTATTGCTCCTATTGCCGGGACGGCTACTATGCCCAGTGCGATAATGCCAACCCAAACGGCATGCAGGCCGGAACCAGCTTTTTCGGCGGCCCAGAAAAATCCGGCCCCGTCAACGGCCTGCAGGCGGAGAAAGCGCGGATACCCTTTGCCGGGGTAGGCCTGGTCAAAATTCCTGACGGTGTCACCGACGAGCAGGCAATCCTGGTCTCGGACATCTTTCCGACGGGATACATGGGAGCGGAACTGGCCGAGATAAAACCGGGCAACACCGTGGCAATCTTCGGCTGCGGACCCGTTGGCCAGTTCGCCATCGCCAGCGCCAAACTATTCCAGGCCGGCAGGATCTTCGCCGTTGACTGCATCCCCTCGCGGTTGGAAAAGGCACGGGAACAGGGAGCCGAGGTAATCGACTTTTCCAAGGAGGACCCGGTGCAGATGATCCGGGATATGACCGGGGGAATCGGCTGCGATCGTGCCATCGACGCCGTCGGAGTCGATGCTGAAGCGCCTCATACTGGCCCGGCAGTGAGGGAGGCGAAGGAACACGAAGAGGAATTCAGGCAGGAGGTGGCCCACGTGGCACCCCAGACCAATATCAGCGGTGACAACTGGCATCCCGGCGATGCTCCATCCATGACCCTCATCTGGGGGGTGGAGTGCCTGGCCAAGGCGGGCACCTTCTCCGTTATCGGCGTTTATCCGGAGAGTGTGACCCTTTTCCCCATCGGCATGGCCATGAACAAGAACCTCACCATCAAGATGGGCAACTGCAACCATCGCAAATATATTCCGTTCCTGCTGGACATGGTCAGAAGCGGCACGGTCGATCCGGTCAGGATACTGACCAGGAGGGAACCGCTCACCTCGGCGGTGGATGCCTATCGAGCCTTCGACATGCGCCAGTCGGGCTGGCTGAAGGTGGAGTTGCAGACACGCGAGATGACACACTGAAAAAAGCTACGGCAGTAATTCCATTGCTGCCGTAGTTTTCCAGCTTTTATGGGCTGGAATTGCCGTCAGATCTGAACAGCAGGATAGCCAAGCAGATTGCCAAGGGACTCGGTCTCATCCAGATGATCGGCATTCATCCGCCCCCCTTGCAGCTGGATCACTTGGCAGGGAAGCTTTTTTTCATGTTGCGGGTCGTGGGAAGACATGACCACCGTGGTCCCCATGGAAGGGAGGCCGGCTATGACTTCTTCAAGGACGCGGGCGCTCTTCTGGTCCACGTTGGCCAGCGGCTCATCCAGGAGCAGCAACTTCGGCCTCAGTGCCAGCGCCCTGGCCATGGCTACCCGCTGGGCTTCGCCCCCCGACAGTTCCGTGTGCTTGCGCAATTGGAATCCGTCAAGCCCGACAGTAGCCAGGGTTTCAGACACAACTTCCTGTGCCTTGGCACCTCCCATGCCTCGCAGGGAAAGGCCATACGCGACATTATCGTAAACGTTGCCGCGAAAAAGGTAGGGGGACTGGTGGAGAAGGGTGACTTGCCGGCGCAAACGGGTCATTGTTCCCCTCTTCCAATCGACCCGCTCGCCGGAGAAAAGCAGTTCCCCTCGATCCGGGCGAGTCAAAAAACCCAGTATGTTTAGAAGAGTGCTCTTGCCGGAGCCGTTCGGCCCGGCAAGAAGATACAACTCACCCTCCCCTATGGCCAGCCGGTTCAGCTGCAAGGCAATTGTGTTGCCATAATTCTTCGCTACGTTTTGCAGTTCGATGATGTTCTGCATAGGCCTGCCTTTATGGCGCTACTTCTTGCCGTAGATGAAAAACACCGGCTCCCCGTATGCCTTGTAACCGGCAATGATTTTCTGGCCCTCCGGTCCGGTCACATACTCGATAAACTTCATTGCCAGGTCGTACTTCACATGGGGATGTTTCCTGGGATTTACGGCTATGACCCCATAGGGATTGAAAAGCCCCTTCTCCCCCTGGAAGAGGACGGTCAGATCGGTCTTCTTTCCCTTGAAAGCGTTGTAGGTCCCGCGATCAGTCAGGGTGTAGCCTCGGCGCTCGGTTGCCATGGTAATGACCGGCCCCATCCCCTGGCCCGCCTCCACATACCACCCCCCCTTCGGCGCAATTCCGGCCGCCTGCCAGAGATCCTTTTCCTTGATGTGGGTTCCCGATTTGTCTCCACGGGAAACAAAGGTGGCTCCTTTGGCGGCAATCATCTGCAGCGCCTCGGCAGCGGTTTTGGCCCTGGCTATTCCGGCCGGATCATCCTTCGGCCCGATGATGACGAAATCGTTGTACATGACGTCGCGGCGGTTGACGCCGAAACCGTCGGCAATGAATTTGTCTTCCAGCTTCCTGGCATGGACGAAGACCACATCCACGTCGCCAGCTTCACCCAGCTTGAGGGACTGGCCGGTGCCGACGGCGATAACGTCCACCTGGCAGTTATTTTTCTTCTCGAAGGGTGGCAGGAGCACCTTCAAAAGCCCCGAATCCTGGGTCGAAGTGGTAGTGGACATCTTCAGGCGTTCTTCGGCTCCGGCCGAAGCGCAGAAGAAAGCAAGGGAGGTCAATGTTAATAAAAGGATACGCCACTGTTTCATTGTTTTCTCCTTTTCCCATAAGTTACTTACATTTTATCCGAATCTGCCCGTATTTGTTCTGGAGTGGAGGGGTAAGGTTTTCCGGGAAACAGGGGGCAAGCCCCCTGTCTTTTTAACTGTTTTTAAAAGATCACCTGTGCCTGGAGGCGATAGATCATATCATCCGTTCGGCCTTTGCTCTGGTCGTGGCTGTTGGTGACATCCCCCTGCAGCTTCAGGTTGTGCTTGTTGAAATAGTAGGAAATGGCTCCCTGGGTGTCGACCTGCTGATCGTTGGCCTTGTCCCGGTTGGGATCGACGAAGGAGTAGCGGAAGGCCAGCTCCAGTTTCCTCGGAATGATGCAGTAACCGGCCTGAGCATAGAAGCCGTGGGCACGGAGGGTCTTGTCGCTGGTGTGGCCGTCGGCCTGCCCCAACAGGTACTCGGCCTGGGTGGAGGCGCCAAGCCATTTGAAAGCGGCATCGACGCCGTAGCCGTTGATGTCGATCTTTTCCCCGTTTGCAAAGGTACCAATTCCTTTGCCGAGCCAGCCGGTTGAACCGGCTAACGTAACATTGTTGGTTTCGAAGGCGGTAGCTGTGCTTTTCTGCAGGGTATTACGATAATAGTTGGCTCCCACCGAAAGGAGAGGTTTTTCGCTCTGATCCAGGTCCCCTTCGGCATAGGCCATCTTACCGAATGGGTTTGCGGTTATCCTGGCGGCATAGGCATTGTCGTTGGAGGTACGGAAGGTACTCTGGCCGGCGCCGCCATAATAACCCAGCTCGTAGGTGGCGATGCCGCCGGCCACAGCTCCGTGAACCTTGACTCCAGCCTCATAACCGGGGCGGAACATGTCCGAAGCGGTGGAGCGGTCGACGAACTGCTGGGAACCGGAAGAATTCAGCCATTGCCGGCCGAACGGCACCTTGGTCTGCCCGGCCAGAACCTGAGCTTCGTCGACAAACCGGTAATTCAGGTAGGCATGATCCAGGAGCTTCGATGAGCCACCCTGAACAAAATCCACCTGGAGCAGGTAAGTGAGGTCCTTGGTGTAGGCGTAGCCATTCAGCCAGAACTTCATGCGCTTGACCTCAAACTTGTTGGAGTCCCTGCTGGTACCGTTGTCGTCGGCATCCGTGAAGGTGTAACGGGTCTGGAGCCTTCCTCCCAAAGAAAGCTGAAACTTTTCGTCGGCAGAGGTCAGGGTGAACCCCTTGCCCGGCTTGTAATTCAGCGCCTTGCTCCTGGTTACTTCCTTGTAATCCTCTTCGGTGATGACCCCTTTCTCCTTGAGCACATCCTCAAGCGTTTTGGCATGAACACCCGGGATGAGCACCAGGCCCATTGCCACCACTGTTGCTGCTAAGCTGCGTTTCTTCATCGTACCCTCCTGTTTTCTAATAACAGGGGAAAAGGTCTCCCCCAAATGCATCAAAGAGTCTGTCCGCAGATGGAAAGAGGCCTTTGGATACAGGAACAGGTCCGGTACTTTGAGGCTCTCCTTTCCAAAAGGGAGGCACAGCCGTTTCCAGCGGCACCCTAGCCGGTCGCCATGGGAAAACTACCCTTTAGGCGGCGTGGCTCGGAGAGTTGAGAATCATTTATCTGGTTTTGAAGTCATGTTCGAAGCACGTGATCAGCCACAAACAAAAAGGGCTCCTTTGGATAAAGGAGCCCCTAGAACGCAATCATAGCGTGGCGAGAGGTTCTCCTTTTCAAAGGAAGGTCCTGCCGTTTCCAGCAGAGCCCACAGGCCTGACACCATGGGGAATATTCCCGGTAGGCGGACAGGCTCGGAGAAAGTTCGAGCATTCAATTGTGGTAAACTAGTACCATTATGTCATTAATCTGTCAAGCAGTAAATCGGCCCTATGCCTTTACGGCAAGTATGACACTGGAGGCCTTGAAGATGGCGCTGACCTGATCCCCTTCCTGCAATGCCATGGCAGCGACGCTCCCTTTGGTGATGATGGAGGTGATGATACCACTCCCCTGCAGTTGTATGGAGATCTCTGCATTGACACTGCCCTGTGCGATTTTCTTGACCGTGCCCTGCAGGACGTTACGGGCGCTGAATTTGAGCCCGGTGTTTCCCTTGGCGATAATAACCAGCGGGGCCTTGACAAGGGCGAATGCCTCCATGCCTTCCTTGATTCCCATTTCTTCCAGGCTGGCATTGGTAATGACCGCTGCAATCGTTTCCCCTCCATCAAGGGAAAGTTCAACCTCGGAGTTTATTGCCCCTTTTCTGACCGTTGTAACCTTGCCCGACAGGAGATTTCTCGCACTGATGTTCATGGTGACATCCTCCTCAAAATGGAGTTTCCACTTTGAGTATGTCTCCGTATGCCTTGATGTCAACAGGAGAGTAATTACGCCGCACGCACCAGCTCCGCAAGCGCCGCATACGAGACATCGAAAATCTCCATCTCCAGGAGGTCGATGCTTAACTTCCGATGACGCAGGAGCTCCCCTTTGCCGAGGAGGATCTTGCAGACCTCCGCCACCTGCAGGCTCGCTACCACCGCCGGAGTGAAGGAGGGGTTGCCCAGCTGCTTTTCGATTCCCTTCCCTTCCACCCAGTTGCGATAGGTGCGCTGGATGGTGGTGTCCCCCGGCAGCTGGGTAGCAACGTGGCCGTACCAGCCGCCGATGGCCCCGTAGACCATGGGGATGTCCATCTCGCTGCAAACTTCCGCCAGTTCCAGGCGATAGGCGATGCTGTCCAGGGCGTCGACCGCAACCGTCACCCCCTGCAGGAGTTGCTTCCCGTTGGCGGTGGTGAAAGCCTCCTGGACCGGTACCAGGTTGACCGCCGGATTTATCTCGCTGACGCGGGCCGCAGCAGCCTCAACCTTAGGCTTGCCGAGGGCATGGGGGCTCGAAAACAGTTGTCGGTTGAGGTTGTGTTCCTCGAAGATGTCCGGATCGATGGCGACAATCTGCCCGACCCCCAGCCTGGCCAGTTCCTCGATGATGTAGCCCCCCAGGCCGCCGCAGCCGATGACCGCCACCCGGCTGTTGAACAGCTGTCGCTGCTCGATGGTGGAAACCGTGGTGCGGTTGCGCTGGTAGCGGGCTGGCAACAGCCCCTTCTCCAGGATCAGGCTTTCCACTTGCCCGTAGCTCAAGCCGAACTGCCGGACCGCTTCCGATTGGGCAGACCAGGGCACAAGGTCCCCTTCCGCCTTGCTCCACAGGTACTGCAGCACTGCATCCATATCAACCCCCTCCTACCAGCGGGAAAAGTGAAAGAGTATCGGCCTGCGCCAACTGCTGCTCCAGGGGAACATGCCGGCCATTGATCAGGACGATGCCGATCTCCTCTTCCGTAAGCCCCAGGCTGGCAACGATCCTGCGGCAATCCGTCCCTTCAGGCCACTCCTGGTTGTCGATCTTGAACCGGCCGTTTCTGAAGGTGGCAAATAGTTTGACGGTAATATTCACGATAGCCTCACATACTGGTGTCCCCCGGCATCATCGATGACGCCGGGGGACAGGGGTTTTACCATTGTTTAGAAGTTCCAGAACTCGTCGATTTCCTCATCGCTGAAGTCCCAGACCGCATTGTGAGGCGCCACCGGCTCCGTCTTGAAGAACTCGGGCAGACGGTCGTGCTCCTTGGTGAAGCCCGCCTCGATATTGAATTGGCGCTCGGTCTTCAGCACCTGTTTTCCCAGGTCGGTGACATCGTCCCCGGTAAGCGAGATGCCGAAGCGGGCATTGATCATGTCGATCAGGGCGGGAAGGCATTCGGGAATATCCAGGGCCGGGAAGGCGACGAAGATGCACATGCCGGTGGAATCGACGGCTGCGGTGGCAATCTGCAGGTTGCGGGAAAGCTCGACTTGGCCGTCCTTCTTCAACGGATCGACGAAACCTCCCACATTAAGGATGTTGGTGGCGATGGTGTAACCGGAGGTGTGGTCCGCTCCCATGGTGGAAGTGGCGTAGGTGATGCCGATCCCCTTGACCGAACGGGGGTCATAGGCGGGAATCGCCTGGTTCTTCACCACCGGGACCCTTGTAACGCCGTAGGCCTTGCCGACGCTGGCGGCGCCGCCACCCAGGATGCGGCCGAGGGGTGTGCCTGTGCCGATTTCGTCCCTGAGCAGGCGCAGCATCTCCTTGCTGTCGCCAAAGGAAAGAATGCCTGCCTCCATGGCCACGCCGAACATGACCGCCGTCTCGATGGAATCGACGCCGATATCGTCCATGATGTTGTCCGCCAGGGCGATGTCATCCAGGTTGTCGATGCAGCAGTCGGCGCCGAGCCCCCAGATGGTCTCGTATTCGAAACCGGAGGTAACGTACTTGCCATCCTTGTCGTGGTAGACCTGGGAGCACTGGATGATGCAGCCGGCGTGACAGCCGTGCTTCGGCTTGCCACCGCGGGCAACGATGGTATCGTGCAAGGTCTCACCCGAGATCTTGTCGTGCCCCTCGAACTGGCCGAGGGTGAAGTTTTTCGTCGGCAGCCCCCCCGCCTCGTTGAGGATGTTGACGAGAACGTTGGTGCCGTAAGTGGGGAGCCCCTCGCCGCTGACCGGATGATCCAGGAGCGCCTTGGCAAAGGTGCGGGCGGCCACCTTGAATTTCTCCGGGTCGGCAATCTTCACGCCCGGTGCCCCTTCGTCATTGATGGTGATGAACTTGATCTTCTTGGAACCCATGACGGCCCCCAGCCCGCCACGGCCATGGCTGCGGATCTTGCTGTCCGGGTCCTTGACCGAGATGTTGGCGGCGGTCATCTTCAGCTCACCTGCCGGACCGATGGTGAGGATGCCGGTCTTCTTGCCGAGGCGGGCTTCCAGTGCCTCGATGACGGCGAAGTTGCCCTTGCCGATCAGCTCGCTCTCCTCCTGCACAGTGACGCCGTCCTTGGAGACATGGAGGCTGTACCACTTGTCCGCTTTGGGCAGCCCCTCGATGATCAGGGCCTTGACCCCAAGGCGGGCCAGCATCTGGGCCGCAGTGCCGCCGGCGTTCGATTCTTTGATGGTGCCCGTAAGCGGGCTCTTGGCCCCTGCAGAGAGGCGGCCTGAGTTGGCGGCAGGGGTACCGGTGAGAAGCCCGGGGGCAAAGACCAGCTTGTTGTTCTCACCCAGGGCATGGCAGGTGGCAGGCACTTCGGCCGCAACAATGGTGGAGGTAAGGGCACGGCCCCCCAAACCGGCCCAGGCGGCCGGTACCGGCTCGGTCCTGGTGGTGAGGTCGGTCATGTTGACGCGTAAAATCTTGTCCATTTCTTTATCTTCTCCCAATCATAGTGTTTACCCGCAAGGGCTTGCTTACTCCTTTCCGAAAGGGAGGCCCCGCCGTTTCCAGCGAAACCCGTAGGCCGGGCACCATGAGGGAACCTGTTAGGCTGCACGGCTCGGAGATGATACATGAATTAAAATCGCCTACCACGAAGACACGAAGAGCACGAAGGAAGGTCTAAACCCAATTCACCATGAACATACGGAATCTTTTATTCACCACTAGACACTAAGAGCCACTAAGAGAATCAAAAACCGTAACATTAGGTTGTTATTTAATTGTTGCCTTTCTTCGTGTCCTTCGTGCCTTAGTGGTGCATTGAGGTTTGGTTTCCTCTGTGCCTCCGCTTACATCGCTGCCTTATAGATGTCGATCACCTGCTCCAACGTCGCTTTGCGTGGATTGGTCAGCTGGCAGGCGTCTTTCTTGGCGTTCTCGGCCATGATCTTCAAATCTTCTTCCTTGACGTTCAGCTCTTTCAGACCGGCAGGAATACCGATGGAGGCGGAGAGCTTGCGGATGGCGCTGATGGCTTTTTCTGCCGCCTCGGTCACGGAAAGACCGGCGATGTTCTCACCCAGGGCAACGGCGATGTCGGCAAAGCGTTTCGGGCAGGCAATCAGGTTGAACTGGCTGACGGCGGGCAGCAGGATGGCGTTGCAGACGCCGTGGGGCAGATTGTAGAACCCCCCCAGCTGGTGGGCCATGGAATGGACATAGCCCAGGCTGGCGTTGTTGAAGGCCATGCCGGCAAGATATTCGGCATAGGCCATGGCATCGCGGGCTTCCAGGTTGTCGCCGTTGGCTACGGCCACGCTCAGATTGGCGGCGACCAGCTCAATTGCCTTGATGGCGCAGGCATCGGTAATGGGGGTGGCGATGGTGGAGACGTAGGCCTCAACGGCATGGGTCAGGGCGTCCATACCGGTGGCAGCGGTGAGTGCGGGGGGTTTGCCCACCATGAGGACCGGATCGTTAATGGCAATGTTCGGTGTGCAGCGCCAGTCGACGATGGCCATCTTCACATGGGTATCGGTGTTGGTGATGATGCAGAAGCGGGTCATCTCGGAAGCGGTGCCGGCGGTGGTATTGATGGCCAGGAACGGGGGCATGGGCTTGGTGGACTTGTTGACCCCTTCGAAGTCGCGGATGTTGCCGCCATTGCCGATGACCAGGCCGATCCCCTTGCCGCAGTCATGGGAGCTGCCGCCACCCAGGGAAACGATCCCGTCACACTTGCTGTCCAGGTAGACCTTGACGCCATCATGGACGTTCTTGTCGGTGGGGTTGGGCTCGGCGCCGTCGAAAATTACCGCTTTCAGACCGGCTTCCACCAGCTGGGCCTTGATCTTGTCGGCGACCCCCATCTTGGACAGACCGGCGTCAGTGACAATGAGCAGGTTCGTCGCACCCAGCGCCTTGGCCTGGGCCCCCGTTTCCTTGGAGCAACCTATCCCCATCAATGAAACTGTTGGAATGAAAAATCCGTACGTCTGTTCTGCTAATGCCATTGTTGCTCCTCCTTTGTATTTTGTGGAATCAACCACATTGGTTTTTTGTGCCTTGAACCATCTCCTGCATACGGTTTTCTAAAACGTTTTTTTACTATACCGCAAACCCTATACCAACAATTTTACCAGCCACCATATTTCTGGAAACATATGGGGCAAGCAGCTGTAAAAATAGGCGGTTGGACCTCAACGACTGCCCCCTGGCAATCTTTGTTTAATGAACTTTGTTCTGAAATGGCACACGTGGACTGTTCCATAATGGAGCACATGTCATAGTCTGGAACGCTCCCATTCACTCTTGCCGGCGGTAAAAACTCCCCCTACCTTCTTTTCAACACTCCCGGGAAAAGCGTCCCATTCCCCTGTATTCAACGGCTCGACCCATCTGGGCGGCCACCCGGTCTGCGTGCGTAATGGGTGTTGGTACCGAAATTGCCTCTGCCCATTTCCAGCAGCAATCTTCAATTTTAAGGTTGCTGGTTGTCTGAGAAGGAGGAAGAAGAGATGGCAAGGAAGTACAACAACCCGAGAAAGCCCTATATCGTTTCCATGCGCGTCACAGATGAGGAGATGGACAAGTTCCGCCAGATCATGGAAATGACCAATCTGTCCGCAGCGGACCTCATGCGGGATGCTTTCACCCTCCTGCGGCAGCAGTGGGAGTTGTCCCACGGCACGGACATGTCGCTGCACATCTGAGGGCTGCTTACCCAAGGCCCTCCAAAGAGAACCCGGCGCCACTTGCGTGAGCTGCCCCAACTGCATGGCCATGATCGCCTAAACAGTGGCCGGAGGTTTCTGCCCGATCGACATAAGGATGACCATGCAAAACTGCACTGCCGCCATGACACTTGAACAACGGTACCCGGCGGTCGATTCGGCCCTGCTGCCTTACCCGTCCAGGCTTTTCGTCGAGACCACCAGCCGCTGCAACCTGAGCTGCGTCATGTGCATGAAACAAAATGATGGTGGCACGGGGGATGGCGATCTGGACATGGGCACCTTTTCTGCCCTGGAACCGGCCCTGCCCAATCTGAATGCCCTGGTACTCAATGGTGTAGGTGAGCCTCTGCTCAACTCCCGCCTGGAACAGTTCATCACCCGGGCGAAAAAGTTGATGCCGTCCCACGGCTGGATCGGTTTCCAGAGCAATGGCCTTCTGCTAACCAACATGAGGGCCATGACCCTGCTCGATGCCGGTCTCGACAGGATCTGTCTCTCCATGGACGGAGTGGACAGTACCACCTTCGGCAGCATCCGCACCGGCAGTCAGCTGCTGGACCTGCAGTGGGCATTCGAGGCCCTTGCCGCAGCCAGGACTGTCTGCGGGCGCCACGACCTGGAAATTGGCGTGGAATTCGTTGTCATGAGGGACAACATCCGGGAACTTCCGCCGGCACTGGAATGGGCTGCGGCACGTGGGGCAAGTTTCGCCATTGTCTCCCACCTTCACCCGTTCCATGAGCCTCACCTTGAGCAGTGTGCCTATGACACCTGCACCGATGAGGCGATCCAGATCTTCCAGACCTGGAAATCCAAGGCCGATACCATCGGCGTGGACATGCTCAGCTATTTCAGAATTCTCTGGAAATACGCCAAGACTGCCGATGAGCAGCAGGTCGTTGATTTTGTCGACGCCATGAAGACCGATGCCGGCGACCGGGGCATTACCCTTGATCTGAAAAGGCTTTTTGCCATGGATTATAGCCAGATCGGCGTGACCATGGCCGTCTTTGATGAGGCGATGAGGGTGGCCAGGAGGGTCGGCCTGGACCTGAGGCTTCCTGAAGTGGTGCGGCGTGAAAAAAGAGGCTGCGCTTTTGTTGAGCAGGGAGGAGCTTTCGTCTCCTGGGACGGTAAGATGCACCCGTGCTATCACCTCTGGCACCGGTGCCAGTCCTTTGCCAACGGCTGGCTGCATCCAATCAAGCCCAGGTCGTTCGGCAATGTCAGCCAGCGGGGCATCCTGGAAATATGGAATAGCTGCGAGTTCCGCACCTTCCGGGAAAACGTCCTGCACCATGACTACCCTTCGTGCTCCGGCTGCAACTGTTCCCCCTGCGACCTGGTGCAGAAGGACGAGTTCGAGCGGGATTGCTACGTGAATACGGAACCCTGCGGGAGCTGTCTATGGAGCTCGGGGGTATTCAGATGTTTGGACTGAGGATGGCGACATTTTAACCGTCTGCGGTCAGAGGGAGAATCACTGAAGCCATGTGCAGAAAAATCTTTATTGCCGCAACCGGCCAGAATACCGGTAAGACCACCATCAGCCTCTCGCTGGTCCACCTGGCACGGCAGCGGTACAAGCGGGTCGGCTTCATCAAGGCCATCGGGCCCAAGTGCCAGGAATTCAACGGCTGTATCGTTGACAAGGACGCGGCGCTGATGGCCCGGGTGTTCGACATGGAGGAAGATATCCGCCTCATGTCCCCGGTTGTCCTTGGCAGAGGCTCCACCAAGCGTTTTCTCGACGGCCAACTTACCACCGCCGAACTTGAAGGGAGACTACTTGCTGCCTGTCGGGAAATGGAAAGGAAGTACGATTTTCTGGTAATCGAGGGGGCCGGGCACGGCGGAGTCGGCTCGGTGGTGGGACTCAGCAACGGCCGGGTGGCCAGTCTGTGCAATGCGCCGGTGCTGATGGTGAGCGGCGGCGGCATCGGCAACGTCATCGATTCGGTCCTGCTCAATCTCCCCCTCTACCGGGCGGAGGCAAGCCCGGTCAGGCTACTCATGGTCAACAAGCTGCTGCCGGAAAAAAGGGAGATTTCCCTCGGCTATTTGACCAAGGCCTTCGCCCCTCTTCACCTGCCGGTGACGGCTGCTTTCGATTACTCACCGATCCTGGCTAACCCGACCCTCAACCACATCGCCAGGCTCCTCGATCACCCACTTTGCGGTGACGGTGCGGCACGCAGCCGCATCGTCCACCATGTCCAGCTCGGCGCCGCCTCTTCCCAGAAGGTCATTGATCTTCTGGCCCAATCGACCCTTCTCATCACCACCAGCTCCAGGGATGAACTGATCGTTACCCTGTCATCCCTCTATCACATCCCAGCCTACCGGGAAAAGATCGCCGGCCTGGTCATTCCCGGACAGGCTCCGGTATCGGCCATAACCCAGCGCATCCTCGATGCCAGCGGCATCCCCTATATCCGAATTTTCCAGTCCACGGCCGATGTTTTTTCCACCATTACCGGGCATATCTCCAAGATCAGCGTTGAGGATGAGGAAAAAATCGAGCTGATCTGTTCTTCGGCAGAGAAAGTCATTGATTTCGATGGGATCGACCGGATTGCAGAGGAAGGACTTGGGGCAAATGAAGGGGCGAGGAGACTCAGATCACTTTCATGACGATCATGGTCACATCGTCCTCCAGGGCCGTAGTGCCGGTAAAACCGGCTAATTGCTCCAGTACGATGGATACCACATCCTCCGGGGGGTTGGAGCTGATGGCAGAAACGATACTGCACAGCCGGCTGAACCCGAACATTTCACCTGCACTGTTCTGTGCTTCGGTGATACCGTCCGTATAAAGCACAAGCAGATCTCCCGGCTGCATCTGCAGCTCTTTTTCTTCGTAAGTCTCATCCTCCCTGACACCGATGATCAGCCCTTCCGCATCCAGCTTGCGGCAGGAAACCTCCGGGGGACGCAACAGCAACGGTGAGACATGACCGGCATTTGCATAGGCAAGCATGCGGCTTTCCGGATCGTACTTCACATAAAAGAGTGTGATGAAAAGCCCCGCCCGGTTCAGGTCGTCATAGAGGACGTCGTTAAGATAGGCCAGAAGCTTGCCGGCGCTAGGGGATGAATGAAACTGGGCGCGAAGGACGGACCTGGCTTCTGCCGTCATCAGCGCGGCACCGATGCTGTGTCCTGACACATCGGCAACGACCAGATCGAGGGTGCCTTTTTCCCGTATGTAGTAATCGTAATAGTCTCCCCCCACGTGGGTCGCCGGAACACAGCATCCTGCGAGCCGCACTCCTGGCACCCGGGGAGGAGCGCCGGGCAGCAGGGATAGTTGGATCTGCCGGGCCAGTTCCATGTCGCGCAGCATGCGGGAATTCTCCAGCAGCACCTTCTGGGCCTGCAGCCGCTCTGTTATGTCGCGAGCCACCGCCACGCCGTAGCAGGCCTTATTCAGGTTGACGATTCTGATAGTGATCTCTGCCGGAAACTCGCCACCGGAACACTTGTTCAGCTGGGTCATGATGGTGCCTTTGTCTCTACCGTCAGTGATAGCAGCCGTGGCCAGCTGCCTGATACGCAGCAGGTCTTCTACGGGAACGAGATTTTCGAGGCTGAGGGAGAGGAATTTTTCCCGGGGACAGTCCAGTTGCCGACAGGCGGATTCGTTGACATCGACAAAAGCGAAGGACGGTACCTGGAAAAGAAAGATGCAGTCATTGCTCTCATCCAGGAGCGAGCGGAATCTTTCCAGCTCGTCAAGCTTCTGCTGAAGCTCCGGGTAATAGGTCTTGCGCAGGGAACGTTCCCCCAGGCCGATGATCTTCTCCCGCTGGGCATCCCAGTCCTCCCCCGCATCAGAAGGCTTTGTCATAAATCGCCTCGATGTCCCTCTGTCTCATTTGCCGGGGGTTGGTGAAGATGCATGGGTCATTCATCGCTTTTTTCGCCAGCTCGGGAATATCATCACGGCTGATCCCCAGCTGTCCAAGGCAATAGGGAACGCCCGCCTCCCTGATCAGCTGCTGGAGAAAAGAGGTCAGGGCATTTTTGCCATTGGCGGGGGGCATACCTTCGACGTTGAGTCCTATGGATTTAGCTACTTCCAGATAGCGTTCGGACATACTCTCGAAATTGTAGTCGATGACGTGGGGAAGAAGAATGGCGTTGCATTCGCCGTGGGCGCAACCAAGGAATCCTCCCAGACTGTGGGCCATGGCATGCACCGCCCCAAGGCTGGCATTGGAAAAGGCCAACCCTGCCTGAAGGCTGCCCAGCACCATCCTGCCTCGGCGCACCATGTTATCAGGCTCCTTCAAAGTCGGCAGGAGATTGGCTGTCACCAGTTGCATAGCATGGAGCGCATGCACGTCGGTGATGGGAGAATGGGCGGTGGAGACAAACGCCTCTATGGAATGGCAGAGGGCATCAAGGGCGGTAAAGGCCGTAAGCGCGGCGGGCATTGTGGTAGTAACCACCGGATCGATGAGGGCCACATCCGGCACCAGGGTCTTGCTGATGATGGCGATCTTAACCTTTTTTCCCGTGTCGGTAATGATGGCAAACTGGGAGACATCGGCGCCTGACCCGGCAGTGGTGGGGATGCAGATAAGCGGAGGAGTTGGAATATCCACTTTGTCTACGCCCTCGAATTCCAGCACGTGGCGGCGATTGGAGCTGACGATGCCGATCCCCTTGGCGCAGTCCATGGGGCTGCCGCCGCCGACGGCCAGTATGGCATTGCAGCCCGAAGAGCGGTATAGTTCGGCTCCGACCATTACCTCTTCAGCTTTGGGATTCGATGTCACTGCTGAAAACAGCGTGTAGTCGAGGTCCACAGATCTAAGGGAGGCCAGGATCTCTTCCGTCCAACCCGCAGCAATAACCCCGGGGTCAGTCACTACCAGCACCTTGCGGGCGCCGAAATTTCTGGCGTATCTGCCGGCCAGCTTTCGAGCATCGATGCCGAATATGAATTCGGGCGCCACAAACTTTCGTAACTGAAACTCACTTGGTTCCATCACGGTTAAAGTTCCCCCCCGCTTGGGACAGATTGCCTGAAAACAATTATAGTTTAGCAAATGTGAGGGAAAAAGCTGGCCGGGCAGGCACAAGGAATGTCGTAACGCATAACTAACTGTAATAGCGTCAAAAGTCTGAAGAAAACCAGAAAAGAATCCGGTTGACAAATTCACCGGCAAAAGCCGATAATTTAATTAAAACATGCGACTTTCTGCATAATTAGGAAACCGGAGCAGATGGCACCAAAAAAACTGTTGACAATGCAGAAAACCTGGCATCGCTACGTTGAGACTCACGAGCTCGACGTTCAACTGTTGCGCCCGGAGGTGGCCAGTTCATGGCAGCGTTGCCGCCATCTCAACGTCAATCCTTTCCAGGAAGCTGATGGCCACGTCAATCAACTGGAACTGAGGGAGCGGATCTACCACAAACAGCATCTCCTCAAGGTCGCCCGCCCGTTCATGGACAACCTCTACAATTTCGTCAAGGGGTCCGGTTTCCAGGTCGTGCTCACCGACGAGCTCGGATACCTGCTGGAGGTACTGGGGGACAATGAAATAGTCAACCGCACCCGCCAGGTCCTGCTCTGCCCGGGGGGCAACTGGAGTGAGTCCCAGCAGGGGACCAACGCCATCGGCACCGCCATCGTCGAGAAGAAGCCGGTGCAGATCTATGCCTGGGAACATTACTGCAAATCCAACCATTTCCTAACCTGCTCCGCCGCCCCCATCTTCAATCCCGAAGGAGAGGCGATCGGCATCCTCGACATCAGCGGCGATTATCGCGTCGCCAATGCCCATACCCTGGGCATGGTTGTGGCCGCGGTCAACGCCATCGAAAACCAGCTCCGCCTGCAGAAGGCCACCGACAAGCTCTACATGGCCTACCGCTATTCCAATACCCTGCTGGAAAACATGTCCGACGGCCTTATCTCCATCAACAACAACGGCATCATCACGGAAATGAACGCCAAGGCTGGCGAGATTCTCGGCTGCAATCCGACACTGGCCAAAGGCCGCCACGTGGAGCAGATCTATAATGCCCGGAACACCCTTCTGCAGGTGCTCTCCGAGGGAACCGAATACGAGGACCGCGAGATCATCATCGAGAAGCTGGGACGGAAGATTTACAGCTCGGCGACGCTGCTGCGGGATGATACCGGTGGCACCATCGGCGCCGTTGCCGTCTTTCGCGAAATGAACAACAGGCAGCCGGTCAGGCGCCCCACCATCCTCCAGTCCCACTGCTACACCTTCGACAACATCATCGGCGCCAGCCCGGCCATTACTGCTGTCAAGGAGTGGGCAAAACTTGCCGCCGCCAGCCTCTCCACCGTCCTCATCAGGGGAGAAAGCGGTACGGGCAAGGAATTATTTGCCCAGGCCATACACCATGCCAGCCCAAGGGGTGACCGTCAGTTCATCGCACTTAATTGCGCCGCCCTGCCGGAAAGTCTCATCGAGAGCGAGCTGTTCGGCTACGAGGAAGGCACCTTCACCGGTGCCCGCAAGGGAGGCCAGGCCGGTAAATTCGAGGTCGCCGATGGCGGCACGCTGTTCCTCGATGAGATCGGTGACATGTCCGCCAATGTGCAGGCCAAGCTTTTACGGGTAATTCAGGAAAAGAAGGTCTCCCGCATCGGTTCCGCCAACGAGCGGCCGGTGGACATTAGGGTAATCGCCGCCACCCACAAGGATTTGGCGGAGGAGGTCCGTGGCGGCAGATTCCGGCAGGACCTCTACTACCGGCTCAACGTACTGGAAATCAATATTCCGCCTTTGCGTGAGCGGAGAGAAGACCTGCCCGTGATTACCGCACACCTGATAGAGAAAATGGCGGCAAAACTTGGCCGGGACGTGCCGGCGGTCGGCAACAGCTTCATGGAAAAGGTGGTGTCCCATGGCTGGCCCGGCAACATCAGGGAGCTGGAAAATGCCATTGAGCGGGCTGTCATTAGAGCGGGAATTGGCGGCGTTCTGACAGCAGAGCTGCTTGAGATGCAGGCAGCCCAGGCCGTGAAGCCGGTAATTGCCGCACCGGTGGTGAAGGAAATCAGGTCGTTACGCGAAGTGGAATGCGATATGATTGTCGATGCACTGGCCTTCTACCAGGGCAATATCCAGAAAGCCGCGGCCAAGCTTGGTATCGGCCGCAATACTCTTTATCGGAAAATGAGAGAATTCGGCATTTCTTTCTGAAGCGTCTTTGCTATCCCGCAAAAAAGAGCCCGCCGACAATGCCGACGGGCTCTTTTTTTCATCCTATCCAGTGAGCTTTGCCTATTTTACTTCCTTCAGCTCATTGATATCCTTTCTGGTCTGCTCCTTCGCATCCTTGACATCCTTCACCGTCTGCTCTTTTTTCTTTTTCAGTGCGTCGATCCGCTCCTGCTTCTTCTTTTTGGCAGCATCGATCTGCTCCTGCCGCTTTTTCTTCGACTCGGCAGATTTTTCATCCTGCTTCTTCTTGGCGTCCTTCAGCTCTGTTTCTTTCTTCTTCGCCTTATCGGTCAGCTCGGTCTTTTTGGCTTTCAGGTCCGCTTCTTGTTTCTTGGCCTTTTCCGCTGCCTCTGTCTGTTTTGCCTTCAGGTCCGCTTCTTTTTTGGCAGCTTGCTCTTTCAGCGCCTGTTCTTTTTTCATAATTGCATCAGTTGGAGAAAAATCGGCATTAATCTCCGCAGCAGAGGCAACCCCGGCAAAGGCCAGAAGGGCCAAACCGGCTGTAACGGCAACTATTTTCTTCATAAATCCTCCCTCTCAAAAAATTGATAACAGCAAACCGGGCATAGCTTACCATTTCAAGGACCATAGTCAAGCCGGCGCGACAATCTCGACAATCTCCTGCAGTCCGGCTATTTTTGCCTGGGTCTCGGCCGTCAGGTAGCTCCAGAGCCCCAGTTCCTGCAGAGTGTCGATGAAGGGGATGCCGGCACGGTTCCAGCCACGCTCCGCGTAATAAACATCAATCAGCCGCTGCAGCTCCTGCTTGCGGTAATCCATGAGGACTATACGCTTGCGGGACGTGGCCATGGCGGCCACTTCCTCACTGGATACGCCGAGTATACCGGCCACTTCGCCGTCATTGTAATCCCCTTCCCCTTCATAAAGGGCATCATCGGTAGGCCCGATGGCCCGGTCGGGAATCCAGTCGTACGCTCTGGTCTTGTCGCCGAAGCGCACCACGTTCATCACCCGCTGCAGGTTGATGTCCCGGTCGGTTTGGGCGAAAATTTCCTCCCAGCTCATGTCGGTGCCCAGCATGCTGTTGAAGAAGTCGGCATAGATTTCCTGGGATGCAGGATTGATATGGATGTCGGTATCGGTGCGCCTGGCCGACTCGGGATTGAAGACATCCACCCATGGGAGCTTGCACAGTCCCAGGTTGTCGTTCCCCAGCCTGACCCGCGGATAGGAAATCAAAGCCCAGGCCTTTTCTTCGAAAGTGGGAAAAGCGCCGAGCAGGTCGGCCTTGATCAGCCAGGCAGCGGCGTGGTGGGCGCCGATGTCGCTGGCGGCAGCGTAGGATCCCTGCATGGAGAGGGAACGATGGGTGCGGTAAAAGGAAAAGGGGAGGCCCTTGGTCTGCATGGCGAAGAGGTCCAGTTCACCCCTGACATCCCTGCCGGTTTTCGCCTTGCAACCGGCGGCGACCCAATCCACCAGGGGAAGCATCCCCCCTCCTGCCTGCTTGTACAGCTCACCCTGCCCGCGGGCCAGGCGGTGGATAAACTCCAGCGCTGCCCCCTCATTGCCCCAGGCAAGCTCAAGGCCATCGGCTGCGGCGCTGGTCAGGAACCCGCGCTGGAAGCACTCCATGACAAAGGCCAGGATGGTGGCGGTGCTGATGGTGTCGATGCCGTAATTATCGCAGTGCCAGTTGGCTTCCAGGATGAACTCGGGATTCCAGATGCCCAGGTTGGAGCCGAAGCCGGCGGCCGTCTCATACTCCGGGCCGTCAACCCAGACCCGACTCCCCTTGTGGGCTCCGGAAACCAACGTCACCCATCCCCCCTTGTTGCACTGCAGGTTGCATCCGGGAAAACAGCCATCCATGCCACGATGCTCGAAAAGATGCTCCTCGTAATGGGAGCCGCAGATCTGCGGCGCTCGCGGGTCGGAACCTGCCTGAAAATTGTTGACCGGGAGCGATTGATACTCATCCTTGCTCATGAAGGTGATCAGTCCGGCGCTCCCCTTGCGCGACATGCGCAGGGAAGTGGGATCCACCTCCTTGACCACCTGGTGCAGCCGTTTACCCGCATCCTTTGCCCGCTCCCAGTCTGCCGCCCCATAGGGGTTTTCACCCTGGGGGTAAGCAGCCAGCACGACTATGGCCCTGATGCCCTTGCCGCTCATCACCGAGCCGATGCCGGTACGCCCCGCCTGTTTGGTGCGGTATATGCCTCGCCCGTTCGGCGTCGGCTTGGTCATATCGAAATAATGGCTGTTGATGCAGCCGAAGGTGGTATGGTCGGCGCCGATACCGGTAGACATGAAGGCAATGTGGCGGCGGTCAATCCCCAGGCCGGTATAGCGTTCATCGATCATCCGCTCCAGATCGAAGGCCTCATCCAGATGGGCGATTTCTTCAACAGCCACCTGATGTTTCAGGCCATCGATGATGATCATCACGTCGCGCCCCGCCTTGCCGGTAACCTTGAGGGCATCGAAGCCCGCATATTTGAGGAAGGCGCCAAAATAGCCGCCAAAGTTGGAAACGCCGGGCACGCCGGTGATTGGGGAAAGGGAGACCGCCATGGCCTTGGCCGTGCCCGGAAACTGGGGAATACCCCCAAGAGGACCGTTGGCGAGAATCAACGGGTTTTCCGGATCAGTGGCCCTGGTGGTTGAAGTCACACTCTGGTGTAACAGGTACAAACCGAGGCCCCGGCCGCCAAGAAAGTAATCCCTGACGTGCTCATCAAGCATCGGCGCCTCAATGGCACGGGACGGGAGATCGATGGTAAGAATGCGGCCGGCATAGCCGTGGTTGAGCTTAGTTGCTTCGTAATGCATGGCTGTTTTCCTGCCTCTGGAAATATAGTCGGCGAATCAATGGGATGCACCGGCGAACACTGGATATATAGCATATCCCTCTTCCATGAGTCCATGTTTTTGCGGTCAGCCATGGATGGCAAAGTTGCTTTATGGTCGACAGCGGTAATAATTAGATCTGATTCATATTTCTGGATACAGCTCCCAGGGAGGAAGCTTTTCCATGTCGGCCGACCACCTGCCCCCTACGACGAGAAAAAGCGTATATAAATGCCATTTTATTATTCTGCTCCTCTGTTTCTTCATTTTGCCAACGGAAGCAATCGGCGAGATTGACCCGGAACGCCGGACCAACATGGAAGTGGGTTTTGCCGGGCCGCTGTACAACAACGGCCCATTGGGCGGTTACGGCATGGTGCTTTTCAACCGGCCCCATTTTCGCGACCAGGACACATACCTCCTGGCCATCCTTTCCCCGTATCTGTTCGCCGAGGTGATACGCGACAAGTGGCCGGCAGAGGGGCATGCCCTTGGCTTCAGCATCGGCGGCGGTTTTCTCATCAACGACTTCGACCAGGTCCGTGACGGCAGCTACGTGCGGCGTGAATCGTTCCGGGGACATGGTGCCGATACCGCCTTCTCCTATTACCTGCGGCCTCCCCCCATCGGTGGTGAATTGCCGGTTGACGGCATTTTGCGTTTCGCCTCCCGCTATGCAATCTACCAGCGCAGTGGGGACACCGATCCGGCTTATCTGCTGCCGGCTGACAGCTTCGTTCATTCGGTGAAGGTGGGGGTGCGAGTGGGTGGCGTTCCGCCTGAACTGTTGCCTGAAAAGGCACTGGAGGTCTCACTCTGGCATCAGGTTGATTATCGGGTAAAAACCGGCCTTCACGGACTGCCCGGGCAGCGGCAGGAGACTGAGCACCTGACCCAGCAAACCTGGGGAAGCCTTGGCGGCACCATGCCGCTGTGGCGGGAGCAGAGCGGATCGGTGATGATGAGCGCCGGCACTTCGGGCAGGACCGATGAGTTCTCCTGCTACCGCATGGGGAGTGGTCTCCGTTTTCAGGACGAAGTGCCTTTAATCCTGCATGGGTATTACTTCCGGGAGATCTTCGCCCGCAGCTTTTTCCTGCTCAACACTTCCTACAGGTTCGCTCCCATTCCCGCCATGGAGCGCCTCCAGCTGCAATTGAACTATGATTACGCCCTGATCGGCTATCTGCCCGGACATGACCTGCCGCGCAGCAGCCTTAATGGGCTTGGAGCGGATATCATCCTCCGGTTTCCGGATGATATCACCCTCGTCATGGGGTATGGTTACGGCGTCGATGGGCCGCGCCATGGCGGGTTCGGAGGGCATCAGATCAATGTGATGTTTGAATGGAAAATGTGACCGGCTAGTCCCTGTCCAATACCTCCCGCACCTTGGTCAACAACCGGTTGGGTGACAATGGTTTGGCAAGAAAGTTGAGGTTTTCTTCAGCAAGGTCGGCACTGTGCAGAATATCCCCGGTGTAGCCGCTGATGAAAATCACCTTCATGCCCGGCTTGAGTTTTTCGATCTCGGCATAGGCCTCTTTGCCGTTCTTCCTCGGCATCATCACGTCCATGATTATCAGGTCGATGTCGTCCCGTTTTTTTCTGAAGGATTCAACGCAGTCATGGCCATCCAGAGCCGTGACGACACTGTAGCCATAACCCTGCAGCACATCCTCCAGCAAAGCCTTTACTTCCGAGTTATCCTCGGCGACAAGAACCGTTTCCCCCCCCATTTTCGCCGGAAGAGTCGGTTTCTCCACTTTTTCATGGGGAGCCTGGCCGGTAAGGGGCAGATAAACCCGGAAGGTTGTGCCGCAGCCTTTTTTGCTTTCAACGGTTACATAACCGTTATGCTGCTTGACGATGCCGTAAACGATGGACAAACCCAGGCCGGTGCCGTTCCCCACAGGCTTGGTGGTAAAGAATGGCTCGAATATCTTGTCGCATGTATCTTCATCCATGCCCGAACCGGTATCGGACACCGACACCAGGGCATAGGTACCCGGATTGCCAAAGCCGTGACTCTGGAGGAAATCCTCGCCGATTCTTGTGGTTGCCGTGCCGATTATCAGCCTTCCTTTGCCCGACATGGCATCCCTGGCATTGGTGGCCAGATTCATCAATACCTGTTCGATCTGTCCTGCATCGGCGATGATGACCAGCGGCTCGTCGGCAGGGGAGGTGACAAGTTCGATATCTTCCCCGATGAGGCGAGAGAGGAATCCATTCACCTGTCTCACCACCTGATTCAGTTCCATGGCCTGGGGATTGCTCGGTGTTTTCCGACTGTACTCCAGCAGGCTTTGGGTCAGCCCCGCAGCCCTTTCCGCCGCCGTTATTATCTGCCGGATGTTTTGCATCAATGGATCGTTGCTGTGAATCTGCATCTGGGAAAGGTGACAGTAGCCGATTATTGCCGTCAGCATGTTATTGAAATCATGGGCTACCTTGCCGGTCAGGGTGCCGATTGCCTCCATTTTCTGGGCATGGCGGAGCTGCGCCTCCATTTTTCTTTCGCCGGTAATATCGCGAAAACTGGATACCCTGCCGACAATGGTATCGCCGATACGCTGGGGACGGCAGAACCTTTCGAAGACCCTCCCGTCCTTGAACTCAAGCAGGTCGTGAAAATCCCTGTCCGCATCACCCTCGAACTCTGCCCGGACCAGTTTGTCGTGGCCCTTCAACTGAGAGTAAATGTTGGCAATCAGCAGGTAGAAATCATCGGTTTCCAGGATATGGCCTGGTATTTTCAGCATCTGGACTAATTTCTGATTATAGCTGACGATCCGGCCATTCAGGTCGACAGCCAGGATGCCGTCGGCTGTTGCCTCCAGGGTGGCGGTGAGCCTGGAAAGTGCCTCGCTGTATTCATCTTCGCTCCGCTTTAAGGCAGTCACCTCTTCCACCGATTCGATCACCCCGGTGATATTGCCGGCATTGTCCTTAATGGGTGAAGAGACAATGCGAAAGTGGCGCGCCACACCCTTCCAGGGATTTGTCACCACTGCCTCGTGGATTCCTCCATCGG
The DNA here is from genome assembly GCF_000022265.1 of Geotalea daltonii FRC-32. Classification (NCBI taxonomy): domain Bacteria; kingdom Pseudomonadati; phylum Thermodesulfobacteriota; class Desulfuromonadia; order Geobacterales; family Geobacteraceae; genus Geotalea; species Geotalea daltonii. The sequence goes on along the minus strand of NC_011979.1, from coordinate 317,495 downwards.
CCAGGGTTTTTACGGTGGGACAGTCCGGGCAGATGCTGTCGCGCGGCGGATTGTTGAACGTTTTGTAGCAAATTGGAGAATATTTCTCATCCAGCTCCGGATACCACTGGCGGCTCTGCCTGTTTGCCGAAATAATCTCCATTTTTGGACTGATCAGGGTGACGCCGACAGTAACATTGTCGGCAAGGGTCCGGTATTTCTCCTCGGATTTGGCCAGAGTTCCCAGCATCTCATTGCGACAGGTGATGTCTCGCAGAAAGGCGAAAAAACGCCCTCCCCCGGCCGGCAAGTAATTGGCGCTGACCTCCACATCGAATGAGCTGCCGTCCTTGCGCCGATGCCTGGTCTCAAAGCGAATCCTTCCCGGGTTCCTGATACTTTCCATGCGTGCCTTTATCTCTTCGGCCGTCAGGACGGCTTCCACGTCACCTATCTGCATGGCCAGCAGCTCTTGCCGGCTGTAGCCGGTCATCTGGCAGTAGGTATCGTTCACGTCGAGAAATCCGCCTTTTTCATCGGTGATCCAGAACCCATCCATGGCCGTACGCAAAATTGCCTGGTATTCCGCTTCAGCCCTTTTCTGCTCGGAGAGGTCACGGACAATCCCCATGTGCATCCAGGAATCTCCCACCCGTACCTTGCTGATGGAAATATCCAGGTGGCAGTGGGAGCCGTCCCGGCGCTTGCCTGTATATTCCCGGTTAATGGAAGTATCTTTAGAGATGGCGGCACCTATGCCCTCGCTCCCACCTGATCCACATGCCGATTCGAACAGCAGTTGCAGGTTGCAACCAAGGACTTCCTGCGCCAAGTAACCGAATATCTTTTCCGCAGCGGGATTGAATGAACGGATAGTCTTCTCTTCATCGAAAAGCACCACGCCGTCAACCACCTGGCCCAACACATTTTCTGCCAGCGCTTCCTGCATGAGAGCCATTTTTTTAAAGGGCTGGAAGATAAGCCAATAGATAAAAGGTGAGCAAAAGAGGGTTAACAGGGCCGCGTCGGTAATATTGGTAATTATGATGCTTCTTGACGGCAACAGATGGGAGAAAGAAAACATCAGCAGCATCTCTACGAAAAAGAGAACCAGCAGCAGGACGAGAATGGATCTGAGCGGCGATGGGGCGGGAAGGGTCAAAGTTCCCGGAGATATTTTGGCATTCATGGCGACAGCTTACCTCCACAGGCAGTGCTGTTTCAACGTAAAACTCATTAATTTATCGGCAACAAATGAGATTACTTGAATACCAAAAAGCGGAAGTCCCATACCACGACCTTGCCCCCTGCAACAGTCAGATATCCTGCCGGGATGACTGAGGGGGCGCAGAAACTCGATGAATCCAAGTGATTCCCCCCTCACCCTACCCCTATCCCTCATAGAGAGGGAACTTGGTATAAAGTCAAAGCGGAAGATCAATGCTAATAAATTCGCCTTTTAACTGACTTTTACTCTGAGAACGGAAAGGGATAAGCAGATGAAATGGGACTTCGGCAATATTAACAGTTTCTTCTCAGTGGCATGAACATGTGAAAAGGCGTGACAAAACGTTCAAGTTTCCAATCTTCTTACCGATACCATAGGAATATCTGTTATCAAACGCGGCAGAGTAGAAGGTGCTCCTCTGCTTTCGCAGCTGGCATAATGGCTGCAATAGCAGGCGGGGGAAAGCCGTTCATATTCCAAAACTGCAGGGTAATCAACGGAGTATCAAAGATGGAGTCACTCAAAGTCCTGGTCGTCTCAAGGGAGGGGGAAGCCATGGACGCTTATGGGCTGGCACTGGAACAGATCGGCGTGAATTATGACGTTGCTTCCTCGTTTCGCCACCTTTCATCCATGGTACGTAAAGAAGCATACAATGGCATGATTGTTGACATGCTGACCCTGGTTCGCGCCGGGAAAGACGAAAAGAGGATTGCCTATGAACTGATGAATTTTTTTCCCGCCACGCACGTCAAATGGGACACGCGGCATAAGTCGATCAGCCTTTCCCTGCTTGGGCAGATGTCCGAGACCGAATCAGTCGCAGCGCTCAGGACATTCATTGAAGAAAAATGCAGGCCATTCAGGTCGAGAAGATTGCGGATGTATCCCCGCAAAGAGCTGATTTTGAATATACTCTTGTCGCCGGACCCATCTTTCCCTGAAGGCCTGACGGAAAAAACATTTACCGTCAACGTCTCAAAAGGGGGCTGCTTCCTGCATACGGTAGGGCCCTTGGAAAACGGCCAAACGGTTTGGCTGAAAATTCACGAGTTTTCAGATCAGACTCCCATCAAGGCTGTCATATGCTGGAAGTTGGCTTGGGGAGAACAGCTGACTATTCCAGGTATAGGAGTCAAGGTTGAAGAGACAACCCCAATGCAAATGACGGAACTGTCAAAACTCCTGCAGAGTAAATGCCCCGGCGCCAGGGAAGGTTGACATTGATGGAGGCTCAAATCTGCCTTACCACCTTTGATCATTGTCATTGAAGTAAAGGGGACGGGGAAGTAAAGGGCGAAGTAAGGTTTGCTAGCACCCCAATACCCTTTCCCTTATCTCCGGTTTTTCCTCTACTATCTTCTCACCACGCCTTGCCGCCAGACACACTCCAGATCTCTTCATGTTAAGAACTGAACCTACCTCTGTCCCACTCTTGCCCAATTCTCGCACCGCAAAATAGCAGACCATTCCTCGCGCTTCTACTACCTGTGGCATGCGACCACTTCTCCTCAGCGAATCTGCTGTCAGGCCAAAGCTTTCGGCAACGCGTTCCAGTGACAAGCCTGAAGACAAGCGCTCATGCATGTTCTTTTCTTTTCTCAGGTATTCGACAAATTCACTGCTTCCTAGCACCCGCTCGTCGAAACTTTCCACTTGTTCTCTCGCAATGGTGTTTCCCCGACTGCGCCGCAACCCGCCGCCAATCAGGTCTGAACGCCGTCCCTGCCCTATGCCGTCTGCAACGAATTGTCGATATTTGCTCATTGCCGTTTTCTTGCGCTTGCCGAAATAAGCAAGAATCTCTTCCGTTTGCTCTCCTTCCAACTGCTGATTTCCAATGATTACGGCGTGACCGCTCCACGGATATCGGTCTAGCTCGGCCAGACTCTTTACGATCCGCGCCCGCAGCTGGTTCAGATGTATGTAACGAACCAGTTCGAGAAGGTATGGGTCTTCTTCACAAACTATCGATTTGTAGCGGTTCTGAAAAAGATGTCCGACACGGTTATGTCGTTTATTGAAGGTGATCGCATAGCCGGTCAATAGCCGTCTCATAAAATTTGGCAGGCCGCTATTGCCGGCACGGAGCAGAAGATGGAAATGGTTGGGGATAAGCGCCCATGCAAGACATTCGGTTCCGGTAGATTTCAACAAACCGACAAGCCGGTTAACAAATAGCTCACGATCCGTCTACACCGTTAATTTTGTCGGATTATGTTGTCAAGTACGTGACAAACATAGGAGTTTTTCCTGTGCCGATCTCGAATCCTAATCCTTGGTAGAATCCAACTTCTTTATCATATGCAATGAGTACTTTCCGAGCGTAGTCGTTATACTTGCTCAGAGCGAGGGAGGCGAGCTGTTTTCCGACGCCTTGGGATTGATACTCTGGACGCACAAGGAGATAGTGAAAGTAGGCTGTCATCACACCATCTGAAAGTGCATTTATGAGTCCGACCAAGGTGTCTCCATGCCAAGCTGAAATAACGCAGTCCGAGTTCTTCATGGCGATTTGCAACTTGTCTGGGTACTGTCCAGATGACCATTGGACAGAAAGAAAAAGGTCTTGTAATTGGCTCTGTTCAAAATCTTGTGTGTATTTGTACTCAATGTTCATAAACCCCTCCTGATTTTTGATTTGTCAGTTGGTTTAATGTTTCAACTAGTTATTGACCAGTTAGAGTAAGTTACTTATATAAGCAACCGGTTCCCTATATAAGGAGTTTGTAACCTATATAGGCAACCGCCATAGTTCCCTATATAGGCATCTTTTGACCATTCTGCCTGTTGTCCATTTGTTCCTTGTATAGGTAACCTGTTCCCTATATCGGTAATGCATTCTTTTCAATCCTTCAACATTCTCTCTTCCAACTCTGTGCCGCGAATTAGGCCATATTGGACAAGCCAGACCTTTCCCTGTGGGTCCCACCTGCCACCTGCTGTCTTCAAGTGCTTTCTCCGTATATGCGACGATTACGGGGACGACATCTTCATCATGATGCCGTGAGGAACGCTTGCCGGGGCTTTCCTCCACAATGATCTCGACGGTCTTTAAACGAATCCCTCGCTTTTCATCGTACTGATACCGATGCAAAGGAGCGATTCGCCATATTTCTCCACAAGACGCTTCGTACCCTTCTGCCCCGGTTTCAGGTGCGTCTGCGTTTTCATATCTTTGAGCATGGAGATTACCCCCTAAAGAATTCAGGAATATTGGCCGCGCTGTACGTATTGACACCGTCTTCACAGGGTCAGAGCTTGTGGCTGTTATACCACGTCCGACTATTAAAATGAATTTGTTTGTATAGACTTATCAGGAAGGAACTACTGTGTGTGAAAAGGATAAATGGAGCTCTGGGGGCGCAGTGATCAGCCCTGCGCCCTTCCCAGAAGTACCGGATGGATTTCCTCGGCCTGGCCGCCGCAGTAGCCCAGCTTGGCGGAGATTTCCCCGGCGCCTTTCATGACCAGCGGAATGAAGGTGCTTTCCATGAGCTTTGTGGAAAGCCTTTGGGACGGGCCAAGCAGGGTGACCGCGCCGATGATCCTGGACATGTAATCGCGGATGGGGGCTGCGACACTGACCACGCCGATGTCCAGCTCCTCATTCTCGATGGCATAGCCCTGACTGGCCACTTCCCGCAGGTGCCTCTTCAATTGCTCGGGAATGATGATGGTGTTTTCGGTATGGGGCTGTAGCTGATTTTCGCTGAGATACTTCTTGAGGATGTCGTCGGCAAAATAGGCGATCTGGGATTTGCCTGCCGCAGTGCAATAGGCAGGAAGCCGCACACCGATGCGGGGGATGACCCGCAGTGGATGATCGCACTCCACCACGTCCAGGTTGACGCTGCAGAAGTCTTTCATTACCGAGACGCAGACGGTCTCATTACATTCCTTGACCAGTTCCTCGATGATTTCCCTGGAGTTGTTAAGTCGTCCCCGCTGGCGGATCACCGTCTGTCCCAACTCTACCGTCTTGAAACCCAGGCGGTATTTTTCCGTGTGGGAATCATGTTCCACGTAATGGCGCGACTGCAGGGTTGCCAGCAATCGGAAGACATTGTTCTTTGTCAGCTGCAGATTTTGGCTGAGATCGGTGAGGCCCATCTCGGACACATCGCCGTGGAACTGTTCGAGGAGATCGAAGGCGTTGGACACTGAGCGAATGGTATAATTCTTTTTTTTCACATTCTTGGCCATGGTCATATCCCTCTATCCATTTTTGCCTGAGGATGGATAACTCATGGATGGTCTTTTTTTTCGTTTGATTGAGGCCACCGGGCAAGGCGCAGCAGAGGCTGTGCCACAGGTGTCCCTGCTATGCATTCGGTCTCAGGCTTTCGGCCATGACCTCTGCAATATCCTTCACCCTTACCTGGTTTGCCCCCTCGTCCTTCAGGCCGTCCTCCAGCATGGTCATGCAGTATGGACAACTGACGCAAAGGGTGTCCGGTTGCTGTTGCAGGGCTTCCTTGACCCGCTCAAGATTGATCCTGGTGCCGGTCTGCTCTTCCATCCACATGCGCCCGCCACCGGCGCCGCAGCAGAAGGCACTTTCCCGATTGCGGCCGAATTCTCCCGGAGCTTGGCCGGTGGCGGCGGCGATAACCTGACGGGGCGCCTCGAAGGTGTCATTGTGGCGACCCAGGTAACAGGAGTCGTGGAATACCACCTTGCCCATATTTGCTGCTTTGGCGGCCTTCAGTTTTCCGTCCCGGACCAACTGCGCTATGAGCTGGCTGTGGTGCAGCACTTCCACCTCAAGCCCATACTGCCGATAGTCGTTTTTCAGGGTGCTAAAGCAGTGGGGGCACTGGGTGACAATCTTCGTTACCCCCCGTTCCTTGAAGGTAGCCACATTCTCGCTGGCCATCCTGTCAAAGACGAACTCATTGCCGAGACGCCGCACACTGTCGCCGCAACATTTTTCGTCCTTGCCCAGGATGCCCCAGGTGACCCCGGCTGCGTCGAGCAGTGTCGCCAGAGCTACTGTGACGTGCTTGTTGCGGCTGTCAAAGGCGCCGGCACAGCCGACAAAGAAAAGATATTCGGTTTCACCCGCTTTGAAGGGGCGTTCACCCAGCTGGGTGCTCCATTTGGTCCGCTCGGACGGTGCAATGCCCCAGGGGTTGCTGCGCTGCTCCATATTTTCGAAAAGGTTGAGCAGTTCCTCGGGAAACTTCGCCTTCTCTTCCACCAGGTGGCGGCGCATCTTGACGATTTTCGGCATATGCTCGATGAGCACCGGACAGACCGAGAGACAGGCCCCGCATGTGGTACACGACCAGAGGGCTTCCTCGGAGATGGTTCCCTCCCCGGCCTCGCCTATCAAAGGAGTTTTGCCTTGCTGCGCCTCTTTCAGGGCAGAAGCATTGCCGAAAAGGTTCAGCTTGATATCGTGGACGATGCGCCTGGGATTGAGGGGCTTGCCGGTGTTATGGGCCGGGCAGAGATCCTGGCAGCGGCCGCATTCGGTACAGGTCATGCTGTCGAAGAGATCTTTCCAGGTGAATTGCTCCACTTGGCTGACCCCGTAACGTTCACCTTTTTTGAAGGTCTCCCGCGGCTGGACATTGGGCTTTTCCAGGCTGCGGAAATAGCAGTTGGGGATGGCGGTGAGAATGTGCATATGCTTGCTGCGCGGTAACAGGTTGAGGAAAACCAGCAGCACTACCGCATGCACCCACCAGGCTGCGCCGGCCACACTCTCCAGGGCCGAAGGGGGAAGACCGACGAGCAGGCTGCCGAAGAAGGCCGATACCGGCTGCCAGATCCCATCTCCCCCTTGAACGAGCTTTGCTCCATTCATGAAGAAGAAGGCCAGCATCAGGGTGGCGATCATGGCCAGGATCAGCAGCGCTTCACCGCTTCTCGCCTTGGTGTAATCATTCTCCAGGTAGGCCGGAGCGAAAAATAACCGGCGAATAAAGGCCACAGCCACGCACGCCAGGGCAACCAGCGACACCAGATCGAAGATCAGCTCCAGAACGTGGTAGAGGGGGGCGGGCAGAGCCGACAGACTTATCCCGGGAAAGAGCCCTTCCAGCAGGAACTCCACGTTGGCAACGAGCAGGAACATGAATGCCCAGAAAAGAAAGAAATGATTGACCCCATAGGGGCGAGCCAGCACCCTTTTCTGTCCGAAAGCATAGGCAAAGGTGCCTGCCAACCTGGACAAGGGGTTATCTAAGCGCTCTTCGGCGCTGCCGACGGCGACCAGCTGCAGCCTTTGATAGCAGCTGTAGATGAAGGTGAGGCTGGCAACGATGAAGAGCGGTATGAATATTGTGGTGTTTGACATGGTAACCTCGCTAAATCTCTTCCGGTAACAGGGAAATCAGACGGCGACCCGCTCGGGCTCTGTACCGCCGCGCTGGGACTTCATACTGCGCACTCTGCCGATCAATGCCGGGACAACCTGGAACAGATCGCCGACGATGCCGTAGGTGGCAATCTGGAAAATGGGAGCCTCGGGGTCGCGATTGATGGCGATGATCACATCGGAATCCTGCATGCCGACCATGTGCTGGATGGCACCGGAGATGCCGCAGGCAATATAGATCTTCGGCCTCACCGTCTTGCCGGTCTGCCCAACCTGGCGGCCGTGGGGCATCCAGCCAGCATCTACTGCGCTACGCGAAGCGCCCACCACCCCGCCGAGTTCGTCAGCCAGTTGCTGGAGCATGGAGAAGTTTTCCTTGTTCATCAGGCCGCGACCGCCGGAAACGATGATCTCGGCAGCAGCCACATCCACCTGATCCTTGCCGTCCTTGTCATTCAGGACCTCGATGACCTTGACCAGCACATCCTCTTCCCGGGGTGCAAATGTCTCGCGGACAACCCTGCCGATCCTGCCTTCCTTCCGTTCCGGCATCTGCATCACGTGTGGACGGACGGTGGCCATCTGCGGTCTGAACTTGTCGCACATGATGGTGGCCATGATGTTGCCGCCGAAAGCCGGCCTGGTCTGCATCAGGTTCCGCTTGTCGTCGATGCCGAGCCCGGTGCAGTCTGCAGTCAGGCCGGTCTTGACCACGGTCGCCACCGCCCCTGCCAGGTCGCGCCCCTGTCCGGTCGCTCCCATGAGAATCACTTCCGGCCGGTGCTTCTCCACCAAATGGCAGATGGCATCGGCATAGGGCTGGGTGCGGTAGTTGGCATAGACCGGTGAATCGAGCAGAATGGCCTGATCGGCACCGTAGGCGAAGGCTTCGCCGCAGATATGTCCCACATGATCACCAATAACCACCGCAGAAAGTTCAACACCGAGGGTCTTTGCCAGGCCGGCCCCTGTCCCCAGGAGTTCCCATGAAACCTTGGCCGCTTCTCCATCGTATTGCTCGATGAAAACCCAGACGCCCCGGTAACGTGCCAGCATTTCCCTGAGCTGCTTCTCCTCGTCACTGATCTCTTCACCGGCGGGCCCATGCTCCTTATCCCACTGCTTGAGCAGCTCCAGATCCTCCGGCGAATAGAACATCTCCAGGGCGGAGGCAGGGCAGACCTTGATGCACTTTTCGCAGCCGATGCATTTCTCGGCAAGAACCGCAGGTTCGCCTCCGTCGCTCATCTCTATGGAGTTTACCGGGCAGGAGCTTTCGCACCGGGCGCCACAGGCAATGCATTTGCCCTCGACGACCCGCGCCTTGCCCCGTGGTTTCTTCATCGGTTTCTTTGCCTCAGTCATTTGCCGACTCCTCCTTTGCTGTTCCCCTCACTCCTCACTCCTCACTCCTCACTCTCAGACCGCCAGCATGTCCTTGTCCACCATCTTGTCGATGAGCAGATTCGCCGTTCCCACCGGATCGTTTATCCCATCGCCGATGATCTCCCCCTGGTCCCGTTCCGGGGAGAAGATCTTGCTTACCCAGGTGGGAGAGCCCTTGAGGCCGACAGTGGTTGCATCCAGCTTGAGGATCGAGTTGTCCCAGACCTTGACTTCAGTCTCCTGGGCCATGAGCCGCATGGGAACAGTCGGGTAACGGGGACGATTCAGCTCTCGGACCACGGTGATCATCACCGGCAGGGGAGCTTCCACGATCTCGTGGCGCCCTTCCAGCTTGCGCCGCACCCGGATTTTTTTCTTCACCAGGTCCAGACTCTCGATGCGATCGACCAGCGTCAGCTGGGTAAAGCCGAGACGGGTGGCGATGCCGGGCCCGACCTGGGCTGTGTCGCCATCGATGGTTTGCTTGCCGCAGAAGACGATGCCCACCTCTTCCTGGTCATTGAGCCGTTCGATGGCCGCAGAAAGAACCTTGCTGGTGGCCAGGGTATCAGCTCCGCCAAAGGCGCGGTCGGAAAGGAGAATAGCTTCATCGACTCCCAGGGCGGCTGCCTTTCTCAGGGTAGCCTCGGTGTTTGGCGGTCCCATGGAGAGCGCCACGGCACGAAGACCAAAACGATCCTTGAGATTGAGACTCTCTTCCAGGGCATGGGTATCGTAAGGGTTGATGATGAAGGGAATCCCCTCCCGGACCAGAGTATTGGTCACCGGATCGATTTTTACCTGGGTAGTATCAGGCACCTGTTTGATGCAGGAGATGACAAGCATGTGGCTACTCCTAGTCTGGTATTGAACAGCGTCGCCCGAGCAGTCACGGAGCCGCTAATGACCGGGCATGATTTTAAAAACCAAACAACGTTATGTGTAAATTCGTACCATAATACTATTTTATAAGCAAGAAAAAGTTTTCCTGCTTTTCTGCATATTTCCCTGACCGGATTTTGCTGCAAATTGCCATCTCATCCTGCGGTTTCCGCCCTTTCCCCTCTCAAACCGTTTTCCATCAACAGTGCTGTTAAAGCTTCTCTGATGCACTCGGACATGCTTGTTCTCTTTTGCCCGCAGACGATCATCAAGTCTTCCCATTCATCATCGCTCAACCGTGCCGACACACATTTGTACCGCGGATTTTCCTTATAAAGACCCATTTTAAGTACCTCCTTTACCTGCGAGCCACTGGCCACCCCGCAAGGGATGGCCAATGACCCTGTTACAGCAGCAAAACAATGCAGTCCTCACCCCGAAAAACGGCATTTCCTCGGCAATGCTGTAACAAACTATCTGTCTTCTCAATTACTTCGGTTTATAAACCTTCAGCAGTGCCTGGGCCATATCTGCCGGGCTGGCCGCTACGGCGATACCGCAGTCTTCCAGTACTGCCACCTTCTCGGCTGCCGTACCCTTGCCGCCGGAAATGATGGCCCCCGCATGCCCCATACGTTTGCCCGGCGGAGCGGTAACACCGGCGATGTAGGCGGCAACCGGTTTGGTCATATGCTCCTTGACGAAGTAGGCTCCTTCTTCCTCGGAGGTGCCGCCGATTTCGCCGATCATGATCACCGCCTCGGTGCCCGGATCCTCTTCGAACATCTTCAGCACATCCAGATGGCTGGAGCCATTGACCGGATCGCCGCCGATACCGACGCAGGTGGACTGGCCAAGCCCCACATTGGTCAGCTGCCAGACAGCCTCGTAGGTGAGGGTGCCGCTGCGGGAAACGACGCCGATCTTACCGGGCTTGTGAATGTAGCCTGGCATGATGCCGATCTTGCACTGGCCGGGGGTAATGACGCCAGGGCAGTTTGGCCCTACCAGCCTGGTCCTTTTCCCCTGCATGTACTGCTTGACCTTGACCATGTCCAGCACCGGGATACCTTCGGTGATGCAGCAGACCAGATCTATGCCGGCATCGACCGCTTCCATGATTGCGTCTGCGGCAAATGGCGGCGGTACGTAGATCACCGAAGCGGTTGCACCGGTTTTGTAGACGGCTTCTTTAACCGTGTCGAATACGGGAAAGCCTTCGATGGTGGTCCCGCCTTTGCCGGGGGTGACTCCCCCGACCATCTGGGTGCCGTAATCCCTGGCGCCGTTGGCGTGAAAGAGTCCGGTTGCACCGAGCCCCTGGGTGATTACCTTGGTGTTTTTATCGATAAGTATGCTCATTGCTCTCCCCCCCTCAGGCAGCTGCCACGGCCTGGACGATTTTATTTGCGGCGTCGGCCATGCCGTCGGCGGCGATGATATTCAGACCACTGGCGGAAAGGATTTCTTTGCCTTTGTCCACATTGGTACCTTCCAGACGAACGACCAGCGGCACCTTGAGGGAAACCTGCTTGGCGGCCTCGATAACCCCGGTGGCAATGACATCGCATTTCATGATGCCGCCGAAGATGTTGACCAGGATGCCTTTGACGTTCTTGTCGGAAAGGATGATCTTGAAGGCTTCGGTAACGCGCTCGATGGTCGCCCCGCCCCCAACGTCCAGGAAGTTGGCCGGATTGCCGCCGGAATGCTTGATAATGTCCATGGTGGCCATGGCCAGACCGGCGCCGTTGACCAGGCAGCCGATGTTGCCGGCCAGGGAGACATAGGAGAGGTCGTGCTGTGATGCTTCCACCTCGTTGGGGTCTTCTTCGTCATAATCCCGCATATCGCCGATCTTGGGATGCCTGAAGACGGCGTTGTCGTCGAAGCCGAACTTGGCATCAAGACAGAGCAGGTCCCCTTCCTTGGTCACGACCAGGGGGTTGATCTCCAACAGAGAGCAGTCGCAGCCGATAAAGGTTTCGTAGAGCCCCTGCAGCAGCTTGACCGCCTTGTTGGTCAGCTTGCCGGTAAGTCCCAGACTGAAGGCCAGATTGCGGCACTGGAAGGGGGTAAGTCCCACCAGCGGGGCGATGGCCTCGCGGAAGATTTTCTCTGGTGTCTTGGCGGCAACCTCTTCGATGTCCATTCCCCCTTCGGTGGAGGCCATGACCGTCACCTTGGAGGTAGCACGATCCACCAGAAGGCTGATGTACAGTTCAGTACCGATATTGCAGCCGTTTTCCACCAGGACCCGGGTAACCACCTTCCCTTCCGGTCCGGTCTGGTGGGTGCGCAGGATCATGCCGAGCATGTCCCGGGCGGTGTTTCGTACCTCGTCGGCGGTGCGGGCCAGCTTGACACCGCCCCCCTTGCCACGGCCACCTGCATGGATCTGGGCCTTGACTACCCAGGGTCCCTCACTCAGCCGCTTCGCCCATTCACGGGCGCTGGCGCCGTTGTAGCAGACGTGCCCATCCGGAACGGGCACCCCGAATTCCCTCAGTATTGCCTTTGCCTGATACTCATGTATATTCATGCAATCCTCTCCCCGCGAGTAAAACTCGCATCATCAGCGGCATCCCGCTTTTAATCATTACAGTAGGACCAGTAACCAGCATGGCGATCTTTCATGGCGGAATGTGCAACAGGACGTGAGCACAATGGCACACGGTACCGCCAATCTTAAGAAACTGCTTCACATATTCCCGCATGGACATGATACCCTCCGTCCTTCACGACAACTGCTTCATTTCACAGGGTCAGCCGTTCCAGTAGTATCTCGCCGATATCCCGCGGTACCAGCTGCCCTTCCAGCTCTGCCCCTTTGATACCGTCCTCGAACATGGTCATGCAGAAGGGACAGTTGGATACCAGCATTCCTGCTCCGGTCCCGGCTGCCATTTTCGCCCTGCTGACGCTGATCCGGCTCCCCAGTTTCTCCTCGGCCATGATCCGTCCGCCACCGGCGCCGCAGCAGAAACTCTCGGCGCCGCTTTTGTCCATTTCCCGGATGGTGCCGCCTGCCGCCGATATGAGCGCCCGCGGTTCCTTATACAGGTCGTTGTAACGGCCGATATAGCATGAGTCATGGTAGGTGCAGTCGAAGGTTTCTGCTTTGAGCTTCAGTTTGCCCTCTTCCACCAGCCGATTGAGGAAGACGGTGTAATGCTCGGTCTCCACATCGAAGCCCAAATCCCGATAGTCCTTGGCCAGGGTGTTGAAGCAGTGGGGACAGGCGGTTACCACCTTTTTCACCCCATAGCCCTTGATAGTCTCGATGTTTTCGGCGGCCATGGACTGGTACAGGTATTCATTGCCCATCTTGCGCATGGGTTCACCACAGCACTTCTCTTCTTTGCCGAGAATGCCCACCTTGATGCCGGCAGCGGCGCAGAGATGAATAAAGCTGGTGGCGATCTTGATATTGCGCTTGTCGAAGGAGGCGTAGCAGCCGACGAAATAGAGAATATCCACGTCGGCATCTTCGGCCATCTTTTTAACCGGCAGCCCTTCGGCCCAGTCGCCCCTGGAAGCCATGGCCATCCCCAGGGGGTTGCCGTTGACTTCGGTGTTGTCCATGGCGGCCATGACTTCTTCGCCGGGGAATTCACCTTCCATGAGCACCATGTTGCGACGCATGTCGACTACCTTGCCCACGTGCTCTATGGCGGCAGGACAGATCTCCTGACAGGCGCGGCAGGTGGTGCAGGACCAGAGGGCATCCTTGCTCACCGTTTCGATAAGGTTGGCTTCCGGGTTGGTGCAAGCCACTTCTCCCAGCTGATTGATGACTTTCATGGGGGAAAGGGGCTTGTCAGTGTTGTGGGCTGGGCAGCGGTCCTGGCAGCGCTTGCATTTGGTGCAGGCATCGGTGTCGAAGATGTCTTTCCAGGTGAGGTCTTTAAGGTTGGCGGTGCCGAAGCTTTCGGCATCACCTTCCATATCCAGGGTCACCAGCGCCCCCTTGGGACCAAGGTCGGCAAAGAAGTAATTGGCGGCGGTGGTGAAAATGTGCCGGAATTTGGTAAAGGGGATGGCGCAGATGAAACCGATGACCAGGAAGAAATGGACCCACCACAGCCCCTGGTGCAGGGCACGCAGGGATGGTTCACCCATGCCGGCAAGCGCTTTGGCGATCATTAGTCCCACCGGCGACCATGCCGCCAGGGCCGGGTCGTTGGGCAGCTCGTTGACGGCCATCCGCGCCCCTTCGATGACAAAGCCGGTGATGAGGATGGCAAAGAGCAGTCCGTGCATGATGGCGTCGTCGCGGCTGGTTTCAAGCCCTTTGGGGCGCACCAGGTAACGGCGGACAAAGAGACCGGCCAGCATGACGACGGCGGCAAGACCGGCCAGATCCAGCGCCAGGGAAAAGAGTTTGTAGAACTCACCGTCCAGGAACCTGAAGCCAAAGAGGAGGTCGGTGAAATCGGCCTGGAGGGCCACGAGTATGGTGCCGACAAAGAGGACGAAGAAGCCCCAGAAGAAAAGACCGTGGGCATAACCGGGTCCCTTGACCATCAGCACCCGGCTCTGCAGAAAGACATTCTTCAGGAGATTGGCGATGCGCTCGCCCCTGTTGCCGAATCGATCCAGGGGTTTTCCCTGACGATAGATATCAAGCCGCTTCAGGCCGCTTTTGACCAAAAGTCCCAGGGCAACAAAAGTAAAGAGGTACATGGGCAACAGTACAAGTGCCCCATGGCCTATATTCCAGTATAATTCGCGTGTCGCTTCCATAGCTTTTCCCCAATTAGTTCCTGTCTATGCTGCTCATCTGCCGGAAAACACCGGCTTTCTCTTCTCAAGAAACGCCCGCATCCCTTCCCTTTGGTCTGCAGTAGAGAAAAGTGCGCCGAAGTGAACCGATTCGTAATTCATTCCGTCTGCTTCTGCCATATCCAGGCCGCTTTTGACGGCATCCTTGGCATGGGCCACACCGAGCTGACCGTTGGCCGCTATTTTGGCGGCAGTTTCCATGGCCTTGGCAACCAGTTCCCCGCCCGGAAACACTGCATTGACAACGCCCCAGTCCTTTGCCTCGGCTGCGGTGAGCATCCTGCCGGTGAAGATCAGCTCGTTGGCACGGCTGCGGCCGATGAGCCGGGCGAGCTTTTGGGTGCCACCAAATCCGGGGATGATGCCAAGCGTCACCTCAGGAAGGCCAAGCTTGGCATTTTCCGAGGCATAGGCAAAGTCGCAGGCCAGTACCATCTCCAGCCCGCCACCCAAGGCAAAGCCGTTGACGGCTGCTATGACCGGCTTGGCCAGCCGGCCGATCAGGTTGACCAGCTGCTGCCCCTTCCGGGAGAATTCCTGTGCCTGCATGGCGGACAGATCAGCCATTTCCGCGATGTCTGCCCCTGCAACAAAGGCCTTCTCACCGCTGCCGGTAAGGACTATCGCCCTGACACCCTCATCCTGGCCCAGTGAGCTAAAGGCAGCGAGCAGTTCATCCAGCACGGCGCTGTTCAGGCTGTTGAGCACCGTTGGCCGGTTGACTGTCAGGGCCGCTACTGCGCCATGTTTTTCAATAAGCAGATTTCTGTATTCCATGAATTCCCCCGTAGGGGCGATCCTTGTGATCGCCCTAGGTTTATCCGATCATGATCGCCTTGGGATTGGGCGAATGTAACCCGCCTTGGTTCGGGCGAATACAAGATTCGCCCCTACGATCCGGCAAATAGCGATTTTCGCCCATGCGATTCTATCAATATGTGTAAAAGCCGCGCCCCGCCTTCTTGCCCAGGTAGCCGGCTTCAACCATTTTCACCAGCAGTGGACAGGGGCGATATTTCGTATCCTTAAAACCTTCATAGAGCACATTCATGATGGCCAGACAGGTGTCGAGGCCGATGAAATCGGCCAGGGTCAGGGGGCCCATGGGCTGATTGGTGCCGAGCTTCATGGCCTTGTCGATATCTTCGACGGTGGCGACTCCCTCGAAAAGGGCAAAGGCTGCCTCGTTGATCATGGGAATGAGGATGCGGTTGACGATGAACCCGGGGTAATCGGCTGAAACCGCCATTTCTTTACCCAGTTTGGCTACCAGGGCGGCGGTAGCATCGAAAGTCTCGTCGCTGGTGGCCAGGCCGCGGATCACCTCCACCAGTTTCATCACCGGTACCGGGTTCATGAAATGCATGCCGATCACTTTGTCGGGACGGCCGGTAACGGCAGCGATACGGGTAATGGGAATGGAGGAGGTGTTGGAAGCAAGGATCGCCCCCTTTTTGACAATGCCGTCCAGCTGGCGGA